>NZ_JCALCO010000021.1:0-111973 GCF_059812385.1 Mycobacterium sp. NGS58
GGGCGGTCGGCTGACACCCAGCGGTGGCGGCCGAACCGCAACCGGGACGGTTCGATGCGGCGGGCCAACAATCCCCACTGAAGGTGATGATGGAACTTCCGCAGACCGTCGATGTCGACCGGGCGGTTGTACACCCAGAACGGATGTGGGATCGACGCGACTCCCGTCGCTCGCTCGGCGTCGAACGTGAGCTGGTCGAACGGGTCGAGCACGTTGTTCATCGTCGTACCGTACTTCCGACTAGGTGTCTTCGTTCCTGCTGGTCGAAGCGGTCTGCGGTTAGCACTACTGAGTTATAGTCACATCGCACACGGCACCGCACATCGCGGGTTAGCCGTCAACGACCTAGCGCCGGACATATAGCGCAGTTCGCTGCAGCTTAAAAGGAGATTCCATGCCGCGGGATGCGCGATGAAATGTGTGCTGGCGAGCTACGGGACGCGGGGCGATGTCGAGCCCTGCGTCGCTGTCGGCCGCGAGCTGCTGCGTCGTGGGCACGAGGTGAGCATGGCCGTGCCGCCCGATCTGGTCGGCTTCGCCGAGGCGGCTGGACTTACGGCGGTCGCCTACGGACCGGATACGCGTGAGTGGTGGAGCGCGCACCGCGACTTATGGACGCGCTCGTTCCAGAACTTCTGGAAGGTGCGAGAGCTGATCACTTCGTGGCGCGAGATCGGGGACTCCGTCACCAGGTACTGGACGGAGATCAACGCTACGCTCCGGTCGCTGGCGGACGGCGCCGACCTGCTGATCACCTTTCTGAACTTCGAGCAGCCCGCCGCCAATGTTGCTGAGTACTACGACATTCCGTTGGCCACGCTGCATCTGGCCCCAGTGCGGGTCAACGGCCATCTCCTGCCGTTCCTGTCGCCGGCGTGGGGCCGCTCCGCGGTGCGGGCGTACGAGTGGCTGGGTTGGCGCGGGATGAAGAAGTTCGATGACGTGCAGCGCCGGGAGCTGGGCCTGCCAAAAGCGACACGCTCCGCGCCACGACGGATCACCGAGCACGGGTCGCTGGAAATTCAGGCCTACGAACAGGTGTGCTTCCCCGGACTGGCGGCCGAATGGGCGGCATCGAACGGCCAACGCCCCTTTGTCGGGGCGCTGACGATGGAGTTGACCACCGACGCCGATGAGGAGGTCGCGTCGTGGATTGCCGCGGGAACGCCACCGATTTTCTTCGGCTTCGGCAGCACCCCGGTGAAATCCCCGGCCGACACACTCGCCATGATCGGCGCGGCCTGCGCGCAGTTGGGCGAGCGCGCGGTGGTCTGCTCCGGCTGGAGTGACTTCAGCGGTCTCCCCCATTTCGACCATGTCAAGGTGGTGGACGCGGTGAACTACGCGGCGGTCTTTCCCGCCTGCCGCGCGGTCGTGCACCACGGTGGCATGGGCACCATCGCCGCGGTTCTGCGCGCAGGCGTCCCGATGCTGATCCTTTGGACGGCGCCCGATCAGGCGCTCTGGGCGGCACACGTGAAACAGCTGAAACTCGGCTTTGGGCGCCGCCTTTCGACCGCTAGCCAGGAATCGTTGGTCGCGGACCTGCGCACGATCCTCGACCCCGACTACGTCGCGCGGGCCCGCGAGGTGGCCACCCGGACAACGAAACCCACCGAAAGCGTTGCCAACACCGCCGACCTACTGGAGAACTTCGCCCGACTGAGGCACGTTGGCTGACGCGGTGTGACCAGCAGGGCCCCCTGGACGAAAGGCCGCAACGGCTGACGCCGGCCAGGCGGCCGTGCGCACCGGGACCGCGCCCCCCGGTCGGGACTGGACAGGGTAGTGTCTCGGCCGGTGTGGGGTTCCGTGCTCGGGATGGCGCTGCTGTGGGCGCTCAACCCCGTGCTTCTCGGCCTCATCCTGCTCCTGATTTCGCGGCCGCGGCCGGTGCAAAGCCTGCTCGCGTGCTGGGTCGGCTGCCTGATCACGAACGTTCCCGCATTGTTGGTTCCGCTGGTGGCGCTGCACGTCATGCCAGCGTTCAGGTCTACAGCAGATGGATTGGCCGCCGCGGGCCCGAATTCCGTGGCCCGGCACATTCAACTCGGCCTGGGTGTACTCGGGCTGGCGATCGCGGCGCTGATCGTGGTGCGCTCCCGCGCGCGGCGAAGCGAGCCGGCGCCGCTCGCCAAATCCTCGACCCTAGTGCTCGACTCGAAGCCGGCCGCGCCCTCGCTGCCGCAGGGCCGCGACCACGACGCGGCGAACGAACGCGGATCCGCAATCCGGCGGCTGGTCGGCCGTGCCAACGATGCGTGGGAGAACGGCTCGTTGTGGGTGGCCTTGGTGGTCGGCATGTCCATCTTGCCGGGCCCGCTGTTGGTCCTCCTCGTGGACACCACCATCGTCGCGTCGGGAGCCCCGATCGGCACACAGGTCATCGCTGCCGTCGCGTTCGTCGTCGGAATGCTTGCGGTTTTCGAAATCACCCTGCTGAGCTATCTGCTCACGCCGGAAAGAACCAAAGCGATGCTGCAACCGCTGCATGAATGGGCGCTCGCCCACCGTGCACAGGTCCTGGCCGCGATCTTCGCGGTGGTCGGTCTCTCGCTGGTGGCACGGGGCGCGGGCGTCATCTGACGGGATCAGTTGGCCCGCAGGACAAAACCCTTCTGGTCGCCGCGGCCCTGCCGGTTGAGCCGATCCGCGCGTTGTGCCCACTTCCACATCTGCCAAGGCCCGAACATCCGAAGGATTTGCGGGTCGGTCACCCCGACGTCTCGCCGATAGGCTTCGCTCCCCAAGAACTGACCCAGATTGGAATCATCGAATGTCCGCTCCACCCGCAGCCCCGCCCTCTCAGCTGCCAGTGCCATCGACCGCCGTGAGGGTATGACGAAATGCCTAGGGGCATCGATCTGCACCCAGTCCGCCGCATAACTCGTCCACGCTTCCGACGAGGTCGTCGGTACCCGAGCCAGGCACATGCCTCCGGCGGCGAGCTTCCCGCGCGCCACCTTGAGCATGCCGACAGGGTCCGGAACGTGCTCGAGCGAATGATTGAACATGATGAGATCGAATTCGCCCGTCATTTCACTGAAATCGCGCTTGCGCAACGGCACTCCCCGCGGCGTCTGGCCATCGCCCGCGATGAACGGATCCACACCGCACAAGTTGGTGAATCCCACTCTGGCCAATCGGTCAAGCAGCAGACCACTGCCGCAGCCTACGTCCAGAATTCGCGCGTCACGGTCAACCGGGAGCGCAGCGAGCATGCCGAGCACGTCTCCGCCGAGGAGAAGGCGAAGGATACCGTCGGGCAGCCGCCTCGTCAGCAGGGGCCCGACGAGCCGGCCGCCGGCACGCAACTTGTACCGGTCCTGCTGCGTGATGATCCACCGGAGAATCGCAGGCTCGTTGTACGAGTGATAGTTTCGCGGATAATGACGCATGAGCTCTTCGCCCTCGAGCACATCCACAATCTGTAACGTCTCGCACGCGGCGCAGAGGTAGTAGTCGAACCGCTCGCGGGTTCCGAACATCATTTCGCGAACTACCACTGGCCGATGAGGCCCGCTCGATCCGCATAGGCGGCACTCTTCACTGATCTCGTTCAGTTGGACCTCCCGATTGATGCGTTGCAAATCCCTTGAGGTACCACGGATTCGCACGCGCCCAATCGATGGTGCGACGGATCCCTTCCTCGAGGTCTATCCGGAGGCGCCACCCCAACTCCCGCTGCGCCTTGGTCGAATCGGGGATACGGCGCGGAATGTCCTCATAGCGATCCCCGTAACGCGCTGCAGTGTCGACGGTTTCGGCGCTGGTCACCGAGGCGACAGATGCGATCTCGATCGCCAGAGCGACCGCCTCGCCCACCGTCGTCTCGGTCATACTGCCGATGTTGAAGGCCTCGCCGATCGCCGCGGCGCTCTCGGACGCGAGCAAGGTGCCGGCGACGGCGTCGTCGACATAGGTGAAGCATCGCGTCTGGTCGCCGGAGTCGTAGAGCAACGGCCTGCGGCCGTTGAGGATCCGGTGAATGCTCTGCGAGATCACGAAGATCGGAGGTTGCCGCGGGCCGTAAACGTTGAAGTAGCGAACCACCGTCACCGGCAGTGCATGGGACGCATGCATGGCGAAGACGAGATGTTCGGCCATGGCCTTGCTGGTGCTGTAGCTCCAACGCGCGGTTCGTGTGGAACCGAGGACGCGATCGTCGTCCTCGGCGAACGGCGGGTTCGGGTTCTTCCCGAACACCTCGGACGTACTGGCGAACACCACATGCGCTTGGTGTCGACGGCTCAGCTCGAGCACGTTGCGAGTGCCGGTCACGTTGACATCGAGAACCCGCAGCGGGTCTTTGAGATAGTTTTCGACACCGACGATCGCGGCCAGGTGGAAGACCCTGTCGACGCCGGGGGTCAGGGCGGTCTGGAGTGCGCTCAGATCGGTGACGTCGCCCTGCACAAACCGGAAGTTGGCGTGCCGGTCGAAGTCGAGATCGCTGTCGCGCGTGTCCTTTTCCAGATCGAACACCGTGACGGAGTCCCCGCGGTCCAGCAACGCGGCGACCAGGTGCGATCCGATGAAGCCGTAGCCGCCCGTCACGACGACATTGGACATGAACGCTCTTTCATTCCGGGTTCGGGCACGCCTACCGGCCGATGCCCTTGTAGACGAAGCCCGCTGTGCGCACCGCTGCGGGGTCGAAGCTATTGCGCCCGTCGAGGAAAACACATCGGGGCCGCGCCAGGGCCGCGAGCCGAACCAGAGGCATCTGGTGGAACTGCCGGTGGCCCGCCAGGAGCACCAATGCATCGGCATCCTCGACCGCCGACTCGATGTCTGCGGTCAGGGGGATCTTGGTCACCGCGCGTGCCTCCGCGTCCGTCACCCACGGGTCATGGATCGAAAGCCGGCAGCCGGACTTCTCCAGCAAGTCGACGACGTATTTGGTGGGTGTGAGGCGACAGTCGCCGGTGTTGTTCTTGAACGCGACGCCCAATACCGCGATCGTGCTCGCCTCGAGCTCCTTACCCTGATCGGCGAGGAGCTGCTCGAGCAGCCCATAGGTGTAGGCGGGCATCGTGTCGTTGACGGTCCTCGATGTCCGCGGGATCGCCAGGTTCAGTCCTACGGACTCGCCCAAGTGATGGACGAACCACGGATCCTTCGTCAAGCAGTAACCGCCGACGCCCATGCTCGGCCGCAAGATGTTCACATCACCGCCGCCCTTCGGCATGGTGTTTGCCGCGTCGATGACTTGCAGGGCGTCCATCCCGAGTCTGTCGCAAACCTTGGCCAGCTCGTTCGCCAGCGCGACATTGAGGTCCACCCAGAGGTTGTCGGCCAGCTTGACCATCTCCGCGGTCCGGGGATTGTCGACGATCACGGAATCGACCCCGAGGGCATGTCGCCACAGCGTCGCGCAGGCGCGTGCGCTGCGCTCATCGACGGCACCGACCACGACGGGGATCGACGTGAGCTCGCGGATGGCTTGGCCTTCGGCGAGCCGCTCGGGGCAGAACGCCAACCCGAAGTCGACCCCGGCCCGTAGACCCGAGGCCTCTTCCAGGATCGGCAGAACGAGGGTTTCGGTGGTGTCGGGTGGAACCGTGCTCTTGAGGATGACGATGTGGCCTGGTTGCAGGTGCTCCCCCACGGCCCGAGCGGCCGCCTTGATGTCGTCGACGATGGGCTCATAGGCCGGACCGAGCGGCGTACCGACGTTCACGATCACGAAGTCGTTGTCCGCGACGGCGCCGAAGTCGGTCGTGGCGCGAAGGCGGCCCACCCGTACATTGTCGGACACGAGCTCGCTGAGCCCCGGCTCAGGCACCGTGGTCTTACCCAGGTTGATCTCGTCAACGACGCTCTGCCGCACGTCGATCCCCGTCACCGGCCAGCCACGGTCAGCCAGCACGGCACCGATCACCGTGCCGATGTAGCCGAAGCCCACGACTGCGATCCCCGACCGCTGGCCACGCACCAAGAAGTCGATCTCGGCGTCGCTACGCCCGAATACGCATGCTGGCATTGACCCGCCCATCTAGCGTCATTCCGCTCACTGCACAGACGTCCAATAGGGTGCCATGCCTGCCGCGGTATCGCGCGAGCGGGGCCCGAGGATCAGCTCGGGTGCCGCAGCCGGGCGAGATTTTCCAAACGATCGGCGGCGGCGGCAACGCTTTCGGCGGATGTCGTCATGCGAGCCGAGATCTCACGAGCCCGGGCCACGCATTCCGGGGCGAGGACCCGGCGCAGGTCCGCAACCAGCGATTCGCTGGTTGTGCTCGAAAACCGCCGGGCGGAACCGACTTTCAGCCTTTTGACCTGAGTTCCCCAGAGCGTCTGATCGCCGAACGTCGGAAGGATCAACGTCGGAACTCCGGCGCGCAGACCCGCCGCCGTGGTGCCGGTGCCGCCATGATGGACGACCGCGCGGCAGGCGGGAAAGGCGGTCGCGTAATTCACCGCGCCCACGGTCTTGACGTGCTCGAGATGTGAAACCTCGCTGAAGTCAGTCTCCGCGGAACAGATCAACGCCCGCTCGCCGAGCTGCGCACAAGCCGCGCCGATCATGGCCACCGTTTCGGCCGGAGACTTGACCAGCGTGCTGCCGAACCCGAAGAAGATCGGCGGTGCTCCCGCGGCAATCCATGAAGCGACCTCGGCATCGGCGTCCGTCGGCAACTCGATGGTCAGCGCGCCGACGAAGGGGCGTTGGCCATCCCACTTCGCCCATTCGGCCGCCAGCCCGGGAAAGCACACCTCGTCGTATGCCTGGATTTCCAACGATCCGCGTTCAGCGACCCGTCGCGACCACAGGCCCGTTGCCTTCGGCAGCCCGAGTTCACGACGCTGCCCGTCATCGCGCCTCTTCATCATGGGCCAACTCAGCCGCTCGGACAGCGTCATCGTCGAACGGCCCACCGGCGCAGGCAGGCCCGGCAGGAGCTGGCCGTTGGCCCGTATCGGGAAGGTGTGCAGCATCGCCAACGGAACTTGGTAATGCTCCGCGATGTTGGCCGCGGACTGCTCACCAATGGCGCTGGTGACCAGCGCGTCGGCCCCATCCGCCAGCGACATCAGCGCCTTGCTGATCTCCTCCCAGAGCTGGTTGAACAGCTCCCGATCTTCGCGCACCAAGCTTCTGAGTTCCCGGACCTGCCATGGTGCGCGGAACAACCGCGTCAAAAGGTCGCGGTGGACGTCCTGCCACGCCCGCGCATCCGGCCCGCAGGCGGTCGCCGTCAACCCCGCCGACTCAACGAAACCAACCAGGTCGGGCGCGACGGCAATACGTACGTCGTGTCCGCGGCGCAACAGTTCACGACCGACAGCGACACCGGGCTCGGCATCGCCGCGGGTTCCGTAAACGGCAAGCACAAATTTCATCGCGGAGGTTGGCCTTTCGATTATCGTGCGGCGTGCACAACGTCAGGGGCCATTCAAGCGCTCGAAAAGCCCTGTTGCAACCCCATATTCGAGCCGGCCGATGTCGTTGGTAAGCGGTTGGCCGAGGCAAACGGCTTCCCTGCACTCAACGGCGACCCGCGTGATCCCGCGCCGAGCCGGCCGACAGATTGGCTCGGCTACTCTCATCTGATGAATTGGCCTGGCCGGGTGAGCGCATACCTTGACGCCCGCGCATCCCGCGTTGATGCGCGGCCGGATGATCGGCTCGCGTTGGTGGACCAAGGCTTGTTTGCCGGCCATCGCGCCGCCGGTCTGAACCTCGTCATCCAGTGCGTGTGGATCTATGAGCACGCTATCGACTTCGCCGAGCTGAGACGTTTTCACCACAATCTCGGTCAGGGGCTGCTGGGGCGGCGCATCGAGCGCTCGCCGTTGCCGTTCGGCCGGCCTCGCTGGGTCTTGGATCGCGGCCCGTCGGACATCGACGTCGCAGATCACGCCCGTCCACCCACCGAACTCAGCGACTGGGCCGATGAACGCTCACAACTGCCGATCGATGTTGAACAACAGCGCGGCTGGCATCTTGGCGTGCTTCCTCTTACTGACGGCTCAACCGCGGTCAGCCTGGTCCTTTCCCACTACCTGCTCGATGGCCTCGGGCTCGCCCTCGCAGTCGTCGACGCCGTCCTTAGCAACCCCGCCGCCCTTGACTATTCGCTCCCGCGTTCACGGACTCGGTTGCGCGCGCTAGTCCAGGACGCCCGCCGCACCGCGCGGGACGTCCCGGACGTCGCGCGGGCTCTCGCCATGGCGGGGAAGATTGCCCGTCGTGCGCGACGCGACCTTGCCGGGTCACCGGCTCCCCGGGCCGTCGCGCCCCGCGCATGTGACGGCGACGACCCTCTCGTCGTGCCGGCTGCCTGGATCCAGGTGGACGGCGCCGACTGGGATGCCCGCGCAAAGGATCTCGGCGGAACGGGCAAGACGCTGGTCGCAGCTTTTGCCGCGAAATTCGCTGAGCACGCGGGGCGTCGACGTGACGGGGACGGTGTGGTCACCTTGCACCTGCCGATGAACGACCGCACTGAGGGTGATATGCGCGCAAACGCAATGTCGATTGCGATCGTGCGCGTCGATCCGACGCGGGTAACGACGGATCTGAGTGACCTCCGTGCCGACATCACGAAGGCGTTGACGACGCTGCGGGAGAGTCCAGATGAGGCACTGCAGTTACGCTCGCTGATCCCGTTCACCCCGAAGCGGGCGTTGAAGCGGATGGTCGACGCGGGATTCACCGACCCCGACGTGCCCATGCTCTGCTCGAACCTCGGCGACTTCGGCCCGCTGGTATGCCGCCTCGACGGCACTGACGGCGAGCTTGTGATGACACGAGCGACCGGGCAACACGTGACGCGACAGTGGCTCGAGCAGACAGGCGGTCAGATGACCCTCCAGTCTTGGCGCACCGGCGGCTCCACGATCTACCTCACCGTCAACGCCTACCAACCGGGCGCCGAGAACACCAAGCACGCTGTGCGCGAGCTGGCTCGGCGTACCCTCGCCGACTTCGATCTGACCGGCAAGATCGACTAACCAAGAGGTCCCTCGGCGGAGGTGCGGCAGGGCTCAGGGATTCGCGGGTTCTACCTTGGATCGATGCTGTTCGACGACCAAGCGAGCTATCTCGACCAGTTTCGTGTCGGACTGTTGCGAAAGGCGGGTCAGCAGCCTGAAAGCCTGCAGACGGGTCAAGTCCATCCAGCGCATGAGAACGCCCTCGGCCTCGCCGATGATGTCGCGGGTCGCCAATCCGACCTCGAACTGTGTCTCCGCGGCGGCTCCGATCATGGCCACCGCAGCGTGCTGGGCCAAGACTTCACCCTGGATGATCGAGTCCTCGGTGAAGGCGCAGCTTTTGTCGCTGTAGATGTTGAGCGCGCCAAGGCTGCTGCCCTCGACAAACAGCCGGAATGACAACAGGCTGAGGATGCCCTGTTGCCGCGCTGCGCGGACATACCTGGGCCATCGGGGATCGGTGCGCATGTCATCGACCAGCACGGTGTGGTGGCCTCGTAATGACGTCAAACACGGCCCGTCACTGAGGTCCGACTGCATCCGGTCAAGCTCGGCCACCTCAGGGCTGGTAGGCACTTTCGGCACAACCGCCTTGCCATCCACGATCGAGACGCCCGCCCAGCGCGCCCCGGGCACGATCCGCGCCGCGGAATGAACGATCGCTTGCAGCGTGTCCGTTGACCCCTTCTTGAGCTGCAGTTGAGCGGCGAGGTCTGCGAAAGCTTTGGCCAGGTCTTCGTGACGCAACGGCATAGTCATCTAGATACCTGATTCAACCTGGCGCGATTTGGCGGCGCGCCGGGGTTTGCGGAATTGTTAGACATGTATACAACCAATCAGGTTACCGCGTTGATCCCGGCAGCGCATCCGCCACGTCGATCGACCGCAGCGGACCGCGCCGCGGTCGAGCCCTCGCTCGGCACAGGCGGCAGGCGCTCGGGGCAGTATCGCGCCACCCGTGTGTCGCCGAATTTCGCCGTGGCCGGCCGGTCCGCAAAGGCCTGCTTCCCCACCCGGAATAAAGACCGCTCATACACGACTGCATCGAAAATTGCGTCGCGGACTCGGTCACCGAATGGCAACCGCTGGATATCAATTCACGCAACAACGTAGGAGTTCAGCGTGACATAGCTCACGATCGACGGAGCAATTCGCGGCGCGTTAACCGCAGAGGTGGTACCTGATGTTCGGTCGGCTTGGTCGTGCGGTTGGTGGCGTCGCCGGTGCTGCCCTGCTGGTGCTGTCGGCGTTCACTGCGCCGAAAGTCTCCGCCGCCGTTGTGATGAGCCCGAATCTGTTGATGAATCCGGGTGCCGAGTTCGGCGACCCGTCCCTGTCGGCATACAGTTCGGTGTCCATTCCGGCGTGGACCGTGACCGGCACACCGACCGTGATCAAGTACGGCACCGCGCGCCGGCTGCCGTGGCCGCTGGGATCGCCGGGTCCGACTCTGCCGGCGGCACTGGGATTTCCGCGGGCTCAGAACGGGCCCCCCGACGGCGCCGTGCAGTTCTTCGGCGGCGGAAACGTAGCCACATCGACGCTCACCCAGTTCGTCGATCTGTCCGGAGCGGCACCGCAGATCGACAGCGGCACCGTGCCATACATGTTGAGCGGATGGCTGGGAGGCTTCCTCGAAGACCCGTCCGAAGCGTCGGTCACTGTGACATTCGTTGCCGCCGACCGCCAAACGCCGCTGAGCGCCGGCAAGATCGGGCCGGTCACTGTGCTGGACCGCCGCTTGAAAACCGCACTCCTCCCACGTGAGACCACCGGGGCCATTCCCCGGGGAGCCCGCGGTGCGAATGTGGTCGTCACGCTCAAGGACCGGAACCCGGTGATCGGCAACTACAACAACGCCTACGCCGACAACATCTCGTTGAACGTCGGCGCCCCGCTGCCTGTCCCACCGCCGCCGACACCACCGGCATCGAAAGTCGGCCCCCTGGACCACGTATTCATGATTTATCTGGAGAACCATGGCGTGAAGGACATCGTCGGCAGCCGCAACGCGCCATACACCAACGGCCTCATCAATAACTACGGGTACGGCGAAAACTATTACGCGCAAACCCATCCAAGCCTTCCGAACTACTACCCGATTCTCGGCGGATCCGATTTCGGCTTCAACTACAACTGCGAGTTGGACTGCTTCGACCAAACCAACCTGGCCGACAACGTCGAAAAAGCGGGCAAGGGATGGGCCTCCTACGAGCAATCGATGCCAGAGCCATGCTTCAAGCAGTCCGCGGGTCCCTACAGCCCCGGCGAATTACCGTTCCTGGCGTTCCACGACATCGTGGCCAACGACGCTCGCTGCCGGGCGCACGTGCTGCCGCTGGAGCGGATGGCCGTCGACCTGGCCACGCCCGCCACGACCCCGAATTACGTGTGGTGGGCTGCGGACGAAGACCACAACATGGAGGGCCCCGTCAACATCGAGTTCATCCTGAGTCTGCTGACGACCCATCAGTACAACATCAAGGCCGGCGACCAGTTCCTCGCGGCGACGCTGCCCACGATCCTGAACTCGCCCGCATTCCAAAACCAGCGCAGCGCCATCTTCATCACATGGGACGAGGACTACAACAACCTGTCGCTGGGCATTGGCAACGAAGGCAACCACGTCCCCATGATCGTCATCCCGTCACCGAACTCCGGTATGCGCCAAGGCCACATCGTTGCCGCCAACTACAACAACCACTACAGCCTGCTCCGCACCATCGAAGACTCACTGCAACTTCCCCGCCTCACGAACAATGACAAATTCGCCCAGCCGATGAACGAATACTGGCAGGCGGGCTAGAGCGGCCCGGCACCAATGCGGCGACGAGGCCCCACCGGCGACCCTGTGTACCGCTGATCAATCACGACGGAACCGCGTGCGAGTCGCGCCAGCGGCATGACGCGGTCGTGCGCATTTGAATTCATCCCGGAACGTTCTTCAGGCCTGCGGTGACTAATCGACTACGGTTTCGGCCCAGCGTCCGCGGCAGTTTTCTGGCGGGTAAAAGAATGATCTTTCAGCACGCGTGCCATTCGAAGAAGCCGACATCGTCGCCGGTTATCAAAAAGTGACTATTCGCAGCCGCAATTTGGCGCGTCGTTAGGGGAAGTCGGCGGTGTCCTCTCATACTCTCTGATGCATGTCGCGGCGTTGCAGGGGTGGTTGCGTCGACCTGCCGGGCGCGACCCAAAGATTGGAGAACTGAAGTGTCCCATGTACAGCAAGCCATTTTTGTGGCGTTGGCGCTGCTGGCCCCGATCTGCGCGGCGAGGCGGCCGATCGCGTGGTTTGCTCGCTGCCGTGGGATGAAAAGGAACCGCTTACGGACCAATCGCCGAGAGCACTTACGGCCTATCGCAGAGGTCAGGACCAGCGCCCGACCGGTTGCTCGCAGACCTCGCCCGCAATCGCTGGCGCGAAAAGCCGATTTGGTCGGATATCGGCCGATGGGCGAGTCGGTGCGGCACACCAAACTGCGGTCCCCGATGGCTAGCTAGTCGCGGCATTCACCCGGCCGGGCAGTCGGCTCATTCCCGACTTCTATAAAGACACCCCGCCATGCGTACCGCTCAGCGGTTAGGCTTACACGCGTGGCGGCCAGGAAATGTGGTGCCCCACCAAGACGCCCAGACGGCTCGTCGGAGCGCCCGGACTGCGTTGCCGCGGCGCGCGCTCAGTCGCGCGACCGCAATCAGCACTACGCCGACAGTGCGGCACGCCGCGCGCGGATTCTCACCATCGCCGCGTGGCTGGCCGTATTGGTCAGCGTGAGCTTTGTGGTTGTACAGATCGTCAGTGGAGCGTGGCTGTGGCAGGTCAGCACCATCAACGTTGTCGGCGCCATGGTCTTCGCGATGGTTCCGTGGTTGCAGCGATTCGGGGAACTGGTTGCGCCGCTTACCTTCCTGGGCACTGCGTACGTCTCGGTCTTCGCCAGCTGTCTGGACGTGGGTACCGGCGCGGGGGCTCAGTTCTTTTTCCTGGTGGGCGCCTGCATCGTCGTGCTGTTGCTGGGCGTCGAACACATCGTTTTGGCGTCTATCCTGGCGGCCAGCGCCGCCGGGCTGATAATCGCCGTCGAGTTCCTGGTGCCCCGCAACACCGGACTGCAGCCAGCCTGGGTGCAGTCGACGGGGTTCGTCGTCACCGCGATTTCCAGTGTCGTGATGGTGGTCGTGACGCTGTGGTTCGCCCTGCGAGACACAGCCCGCGCCGAGGCGGTGATGGAATCCGAGTACCAGCGATCGGAGGCGCTGCTGGCCAACATGTTGCCGGGCAGCATCGCCGAACGCCTCAAGAGCGCCGACCGCAACGTGATCGCCGACAAGTACGACGAGGCCTCCGTCCTGTTCGCCGACATCGTCGGATTCACCGAGCGCGCCAGCAGTACAGCCCCGGCCGACCTGGTGCGGTTCCTGGACCGGCTGTACAACGCCTTCGATGAGCTGGTCGACAAGCACGGCTTGGAGAAGATCAAGGTCAGCGGGGACTCCTACATGGTGGTCAGCGGGGTGCCACGGGTGCGGCCGGATCATGCCGTTGCCCTGGCCGATTTCGCGATCGATATGGCCAATGTTGCTGCCGCACTACATGATCCGCACGGTGAGGCGGTCCCGTTGCGGATCGGCATGGCCTGCGGGCCCGTCGTGGCCGGAGTGGTGGGTTCCCGCCGGTTCTTCTACGACGTGTGGGGCGACGCGGTCAACGTCGCGTCACGGATGGAGTCCACCGATTCGGTGGGGCGAATCCAGGTGCCCGAGGCGATGTACGAGCGCCTCAAAAACGACTTTGTTCTGCAAGAGCGCGGCCGCATTGAAGTCAAGGGCAAGGGCTTTATGCGCACCTGGTATCTCATCGGCCGCAGGGCAGGCGAAGAACCCACCGACCTGCGTGCCAAGGATCCACGCACGGCCCACGTCTGACCAAAGTCCCTGTACCACGGCCCACGTTTGTGCCAGACTGCGGCCATGACTATCTCCCCTGGCTCTCCTGGAACCCACCCCGTTCCGAGCTTGCTGCCGCATCTGTGGAAATCCGCTCTGCTGTCGGGAATTCTGTCGCTTGTCCTCGGTGTCCTAGTGTTGGCGTGGCCGGGAATTTCCATCCTGGTCGCCGCCATCGCCTTCGGCGTTTATCTACTGATTACGGGCATCGCGCAGGTCGTCTTCGCGTTCTCACTTCATGTCTCGGCGGGAAGCCGGATCCTGCTGTTCATCAGTGGCGCAGCGTCGTTGATTCTGGCGGTGCTGGCTTTCCGCCATTTTGGTCAGGGCTACGCAATCCTGCTGCTGGCCATCTGGATTGGCATCGGCTTCATCTTCCGCGGTGTCGCAACAACGATTTCCGCGATCAGTGACCCGCACCTGCCGGGTCGCGGCTGGAACATCTTCGTCGGCGTGATCAGCCTCCTCGCCGGCATCGTCGTCCTGGCATCACCGTTTCAATCCATCGTCACCCTGGCGATCGTGGTCGGCGCGTGGTTCGTGGTCATCGGCGTGTTCGAGATCGTTTCGTCGTTCGGAATCCGCAAGGCCTCCAAAACCCTCGCCCGCTGAGGAGGACGCAGCTAGCACTGAGGCCGACTCATCTACTACACTCTGTCGTAGCCGTTGGTCGGGCCTCCGCAGTCTGGGGAGATGACAGATGAATGTCGTCGATATTTCGCGGTGGCAGTTCGGTATCACTACCGTCTACCACTTCATCTTCGTGCCGCTCACCATCGGTTTGGCGCCGCTGATCGCCATCATGCAAACGGTGTGGGTGGCCACCGGTAATGCCGCCTGGTACCGACTGACCAAGTTCTTCGGCAAGCTGTTCCTGATCAACTTCGCCATCGGCGTGGCGACCGGGATCGTCCAGGAATTTCAGTTCGGGATGAACTGGTCGGAGTACTCGAAGTTCGTCGGCGACATCTTCGGTGCGCCCCTGGCCATGGAGGGCTTGTTCGCCTTCTTCTTCGAGTCCACGTTCATCGGGTTGTGGATCTTCGGCTGGAGCCGACTGCCGAAACTGGTACACCTCGCCTGCATCTGGATTGTCGCGTTCGGGGTCAACGCGTCGGCCTTCTTCATCATCGCGGCGAACTCGTTCATGCAGCATCCCGTCGGCGCGCACTACAACCCGGCGACGCGTCGCGCCGAGTTGGACGACATCTTCGCCCTGCTCTCCAACAACACTGCGCAAGCGGCGTTTTCACACACCGTGACCGGGGCGCTGCTGGTTGCGGGCACCTTCGTCGCCGCGGTCAGCGCCTGGTGGATGGTGCGCTCGCGCAAGACCGAGTCCGCCGCACCCGATCCGCAAACCGACGCCCGCACCATGTTTCGTCCTGCCGCCATCCTGGGTTGCGGGGTGGTGCTGCTCGCCACTGTCGGCCTGTTCTTCACCGGTGACCGTCAGGGCAAGCTGATGTTCGTGCAGCAGCCGATGAAGATGGCGTCGGCCGAGGGGCTGTGTCACACGCAGACCGACCCCGACTTCTCCGTGCTGACGATCGGCACGCACAACAACTGCGGCAGCGTCGCCGAAGTCATCAAGGTGCACTACGTGCTGCCGTTCCTGGCCGAGGGCAAATTCAGCGGCGTGACACTGCGCGGGGTCGACGAGTTGCAACAGGAGTACCAGCAGCGCTTCGGACCCGACGACTATCGGCCGAACCTGTTCGTCACCTACTGGTCCTTCCGGGCGATGATCGGGTTCTTGGCCATCCCAGTGTTGTTCGCCCTGACCGTGCTGTGGGTTACCCGCGGTGGGCGAACACCCAAGAGCCGCTGGATGTCCTGGTTCGCGCTGCTCACCATTCCCACACCGTTCCTGGCCAACATTTCGGGCTGGGTATTCACCGAGATGGGCCGTCAGCCTTGGGTGGTGGCGCCCAATCCCACCGGAGATCAATTGATTCGGATGACGGTCCGTGAGGGCGTGTCGAATCACGTGCCCGGGATGGTCATTACCTCGCTGGTGACCTTCACCCTCGTCTACGCGGTGCTCGCGGTGCTGTGGTTCTTCCTGCTCATGCGCTACGTGGTCGAAGGGCCGCTGGAACACGACGCGGAACCCACTCCCCCGCAGGCGCCCAGCGATGACGAGGTGGCGCCCCTGTCCTTTGCGTACTGACGAGAACTTATCCGACGCCGAAAGGAGTAAAGACGGTGGGACTGCAGGAGTTGTGGTTCGGCATCATCGCGGTGCTGTTCCTGGGATTCTTCATCCTCGAGGGCTTCGACTTCGGCGTGGGCATGTTGATGGAACCGTTTGCGCGCGTCGGCATCGGTGAGCCCGAACCGCTGCGCCGCACGGCGCTGAACACCATCGGACCGGTGTGGGACGGGAACGAGGTGTGGCTGATCGTCGGCGGCGCGGCCATGTTCGCCGCCTTTCCCGGCTGGTACGCCACCGTGTTCTCCACGCTCTACCTGCCGCTGCTGGCGATCCTGTTCGGCATGATCGTGCGAGCGGTGGCGATCGAGTGGCGCGGCAAGATCGATGACACCAAATGGCGCGGCTGGGCCGATGTCGGCATCGCGGCCGGGTCGTGGCTGCCGGCCTTCCTGTGGGGAGTTGCGTTCGCCATCCTGGTGCGTGGACTCCCGGTCGAGGCCAACGGTCACATTCACCTTTCGGTCACCGATGTGCTCAACGCGTATACGGTGCTGGGCGGCTTGGCCACCGCCGGATTGTTCTTGTTCTACGGCGCGACGTTCGTCGCGTTGAAGACCTCCGGCGCAATCCGCGACGACGCATACCGATTCGGCGTCTGGTTGTCCCTTCCCGTCACCGGACTGGTCGCGGCCTTCGGCCTGTGGACGCAGTTGGCTCATGGCAAGGACTGGAGCTGGCTGGTGCTGGCCGCGGCGGTGCTGGCGCAACTGGCGGCAGTGCTGCTGGTGTGGCGGCGCGCCTCGGACGGGTGGGCGTTCACCTGCGTCGCGCTGGTGGTCGCGGCCGTGGTGATACTGCTCTTCGCGTCGCTGTATCCGAACCTGGTGCCCTCGACGCTGAACCAGCAATGGAGCCTGACCATTTACAACGCCTCCTCCACCAACTACACGCTCAAAGTCATGACGTGGGTGACGGCGTTCATGGCCCCGCTGACGGTGATCTACCAAGCGTGGTCGTATTGGATTTTCCGCCAACGGATCTCGGCTGACCGGATACCGGCGCCCATCGGCCTGGCAAGGCGCGCGTCCTGAGCGGTACGGACCGTGCCAGCCGGGCGCCCCTAGACCCGCGCCTGTGGCGGGCGTCGGCGGCGGTGCGCCGCTACCTGGTCGGCGTGGTGGGCTGCGGCGTACTGATCTCCGGCTGCGCGATCGGCTCGGCGATCGTCTTGGCGGGCCTCGTCGCCCGCGCCGTCGGCGATCCCACCGCCCGGAGCTTGCACGTCTTCGTTGTCCCGCTGTCAATCCTGTTGACGCTGTGGACCGTTCGCGCTGTGACGCATTGGCTCCAGGCCCGGCTGGGGCAACGCGGAGCCAGCGCGGTCGTCGCCGACCTGTCCGGCCAGGTGCTTTCCGCGGTGACCGCCGGGCAACCCGGCCAACTCGCAACACAACGCGACTCCGCCGCCGTCGTGGTCACCCGCGGGCTGGATGGCTTGCGCCCTTATTTCACCGGTTACCTGCCGACGTTGCTGCTCGCCGCGATCCTGACCCCGGCCACCGTCGTCGTGATCGCGGCATACGACCTGAAATCGGCGGTCGTCGTGGCGATCACGCTGCCACTGATACCGATCTTCATGGTGCTGATCGGACTGGCAACCGCTGACCGTTCGGCCGCAGCGCTGGCCGCGATGACGACGCTGCAGGCCCGCCTGCTGGACCTGATCGCCGGCATCCCCACCCTGCGCGCGCTGGGACGCACCGTGGGCCCCGAGCATCGCATCGCCGAACTGGCTGCAGCGCACCGCCGTTCGGCCATGGCGACGCTGCGGATCGCATTCTTGTCGGCTTTGGTGCTGGAGCTGTTGGCCACACTCGGGGTGGCGTTGATCGCCGTCGGGATAGGCCTTCGGCTGGTGTTCGGTGAAATGACCCTGGCCGCCGGCTTGACGGTCCTGCTGCTGGCGCCGGACGTCTACTGGCCGCTGCGCCGCATCGGCGTGGAGTTTCACGCCGCGCAGGACGGCAGGGCCGCCGCCGGTGCGGCCTTTGCCCTCATCGGCGAGCCGACCGTGCCGAAGGAAAGGACTCAGACGGTCACCGCGCGCGGCGCTGGGATTCACCTCGATCATCTGACCGTGGACGGCCGGGACGGCCGGGCGCCGCTCGATCTGAACGCGCTCATCGAACCGGGCTCGGTGACAGTGCTGACCGGACGTAATGGCGCCGGCAAAAGCACGACCCTGCGGGCGATCGCCGGCATCGGCATGCCCTCGTCGGGCCGGGTCATCGTGGACGGCGTCGACGTCGCCGACCTGGAGCCGACCGGATGGTGGGCGCAGCTGTCCTGGCTCCCGCAACGCCCGGTACTCGTGCCGGGTACCGTCGATGAGAACCTGATGCTGCTCGGGAACCTCGAAGACGTCGAAAAGGCTTGTGCCGATTCCGGGTTCGACGCGGTGTTGGCCGAGCTGCCAGATGCGGGTAGCACCGCACTCGGGCGCGGCGGTGTCGGATTGTCGCTGGGACAACGACAACGGTTGGGTCTGGCACGGGCGCTCGGCTCGACGGCCGCCGTGCTGTTGCTCGACGAGCCGACCGCACACCTGGACGCAGCCACCGAAGAACGCGTCTTGCGGGCGATCGTCGAGCGGGCGCGAACGGGTGCGACCGTGATCGTCGTCGGCCATCGCGCGCCGGTCCTAGCCATCGGCGATCAGGTCATCGAGGTCGTCGCCGAGCGGGGGGTGTGCTATGCCCCAGCGTGAAGCCGCTGCGGGTCACCGCGCTGAGCCTCTGCTGGCCGCCGCAGACCTGCTGCGCCCGCGGCTACCCCGCGTCCTTATGGCGATCGCGCTCGGCGTGCTCTCGCTCAGCAGCGCGCTGGCCCTGGCCGGCGTTTCGGCATGGCTGATCACGCGGGCCTGGCAGATGCCGCCCGTGCTGGACCTGTCGGTGGCGGCGGTCGCGGTTCGCATGTTCGCGATCTCGCGGGCAGTGCTGAACTACTGCGAGCGACTGGCCACCCACGACACGGCCCTCCGCGCGGCCGGCACCGCGCGCGTCCAGGTCTACGAACGGCTGGCGCGCGGACCGGCGGCGGCCTCCGTCCGGCTGCACAGCGGCGAGCTGGTGGCCCGGGTGGGCACCGACGTCGACGAGTTGGCCAACGTCCTGGTGCGCGCGCTGGTGCCGATCGGCGTCGCAGTAGTGCTTGCGTTGGCGGCAACGGCGGTCGTCGGTGTCATCTCACCGTCGGCGGCCGTCGTGCTGACCCTCTGCCTGCTGATCGCCGGGTTTGTCGCTCCCCGGCTTGCCGGTCGGGCCGCCGCCACGCAGGAAGGCCTTGCCCGGCAACATCATTCCGAGCGCGACACGTCGGCCATGATCGCCCTCGAACACGCGCCCGAGCTTCGGGTGGCAGGCCTGCTTCCCGAGATCATCGCCGAATCGCAACGCTGTCAACGCGCTTGGGGCGATTCGCTGGACGCCGCCGCCAGACCGGCCGCGGTCGCCGAGGCGATGCACACCGCCGCGATCGGGGCCAGCGTGCTCGGCGCGGTGGTGGCCGGGATCGGACTGGCGCACGCCGTCGCCCCCACCACCCTGGCCGTGCTGATGCTGCTGCCGCTGTCCGCCTTCGAGGCGATGTCGCCGTTGCCGGCGGCAGCCGTTCAATTGACGCGGTCGCGGATCGCCGCCCGTCGGCTGCTCGAACTGGCCCCGCCCGGGCCCGAGACCGCGACAACGAGCGCGTCCATTCCGGGCCACGTCGGCTCGGGGGAACCGTCCGAATGCGCGGAATTGTCGGCCGACGTCCGTCCGGGGCACGACGATGCCGCGCGCTCGATCCGCATCAAGGTGGACCTGCCGCCGGGGGCTCGATTGTGCATCACGGGCGCGAGCGGTTCCGGGAAGACGACCCTGCTGATGACGCTCGCCGGCCTGCTGCCGCCGCTGGACGGGCAGGTGAGGCTGAACGATACGGACATTAGCGAGCTAGACGAAGTCGATCTGCGCCGCGCGATCGGGTTTTTCGCCGAGGACGCCCACATCTTTGCCACCACCGTCCGCGACAACCTGTTGGTCGCGCGGGGGGACTGCCCCGACGAAGAATTGACGGCAGCACTGGAAGCGGTCGGCCTGCACCCGTGGATCGCCGGCCTGCCCGAAGGTTTGTCCACGGTGCTCAGCGGTGGGGCGCAAGCTCTTTCGGCCGGCCAGCGCAGAAGGCTGTTGCTCGCCCGGGCGGTGATCTCGCCCGCGAGGATCGTGCTGCTCGACGAGCCCACCGAACATCTCGACGTCACCGACGCGGAGCGCGTGCTGCGCAACCTGTTGGCCCCGGACTCAGGATTGATCTCTCCGCACCGGACCGTGGTGGTCGCGACTCACCACCTGCCCGAGGGACTGGACTGTGGGCAACTGACCATCACGCAGACGCGGGCACACTCAGAGGTGGCGCCGGCGCGGCATGAATTCCAGCGACAGCAACACGAACAGTAACGGGACGATCTGCGTCATGGAGATCAGCGCATAACGCCGGGCGTCAAGGGCATGCCATTTGCGTACATACCGGTACAAGGACTCGAGCGCGATCAACGGGTCGAGCACGTGGATCAACCGATAAAAGACGCGCTGGGTCCAGCCACGGTTCTTGTCGTCGAAGATCTCGGGGAACGCGGCGAAAGCAAGCGACACCCGCTGTGCCCCAGTCTCTTTGCCCGCCATGATCATGTCGACGCTGAGCCGCTCGTCGAGCCCGTTGGGCGCACTGCGCCGGCGCCACGGCACGTCGAGGGTGATGTCGCTGCCCGCGCCGGCCGTCGCGTAGCGGTGAAACGCCTGCACAGTGCCGGCTTTGTCCCTGGCGATGATCAGCTGGATTCCGGGGAAACGGCCTTCCAGTACGCCGTCGAGGTTCATGTGGAAGCCGCGGTCGGCGTGGGCCCCCTTGGAGGACTCCCGCACCACCTCGGTGAGCTCGGCCAGCAGCTTGTCGTCGAGTTCCTGCTCCGCCACGATTTCGGTTGTCACACCGCAATTGTGGGTGCGTTTCACCGCCTGACGCAGGTTGCGGAATTTGCGGCCGACCATGTCGAAGCTCGCGACGTCAACCACGACATCACGGCCAATCGGTACGGGCCGCAACGATTGTCCCAATACCGACGAATCGTTCCACAGGCCCAGCCGCCGCTCACTGCACCCCACCACCGCGATGCGCCACCCATGGGCGTGGCAGGTGGCGGCGAAATCGGCGACGAGTTCCGGGAAGCGCGCCTCGTCACCGACCGGGTCACCGCCGACCACGGCGATTCCCATCCGCGTGCGGTAGGCGAGCGCCGCGGTCCCGTCGGCGGTGAAGTGGTAGCTCTTGCCGGTCTGCATGGTGAACGGGGCGAGCGCGTCGCCGCCGGTCGCATTGATCAAGTTCCACAGCCGGGGCACGTCATCGGGCCGGGGATGGGAGGTCGTCGGCCACATCAACACCATGCCCGAGCTGGCTATCACCACGTCACCGAACAGATCGAAGGACAACACATGCAAGCCCAGCCCGACCAGCACGAAACACGCGGCAGCGATGGCATGCATCGTCGTCACGGGGCGGCCCAGGAAAATGCCGCGAGCCATCCAGGCCACCGCCACCAAAACGGTCAGCGACCAGGCCAGCCGGTCGGTGTAGTCCCAGCTGGGATGGCTGTGGTGCCGAGCGAGTATCGCGATGAACCAGCAGGCAGCACAGAACAGCGCCAGGGCACCGATCAAGCGGGCCGCGAGTGAATCGACCGACACGACAACGCGTTCGCGCGCGCGGGTTCTCGCGGTCCTGACGTCCACCACTGGCCCGTTCACAATCACCTCCCGATGCGCTGACACCAGCTTGCGGCTCGATGGCCGCCTCTGCATCGAATACCCGACCACGCCAACGCTACGCCCGGAGACGACCGTTTCGGGGCCGAATTCGAACGAGAGATTTCGCGCCTATTCGGTCACGTTTTGGCGACCGGAAGAAGGGAAGTATTTCAGGACGCCTTCTTGCACCACCGTGGCCAGCGGTTGCCCGGACCGATCGAAGAAGTGCCCGGTGCCCAGCCCGCGCGAATCAGCCGCTACCGGCGATGATGTGGAATACAACACCCAGTCGTTGAAGTCGACCTGCCGGTGAAACCAAATGGAATGATTGGCCGACGCGGCGAATATGCGGTCGAATCCCCACGAAAGACCGTGCGTCGTGATAACCGAGTCCAATACCGTGGTGTCCGACGAATACACCATTGTTGCCGTGTGCAATAACGGGTCGTCGGGAAGTTCGCCCAGGGCCTTCAGCCAGACCCGATTGTGCGCGAGCCGGTCGCCCTTGGTGCGCATCACCCATGCCGGGTCGTTGGTGTAACGCCATTCGATGGGCTGCAGTGCATTGACGAAGTGCGGAACCGTCTGCTCGTAGCCGCGCAGCAGTTCGCCGATCGTGGGCTGCGTGTGCGGCTCGGCTACCTCGGGCGGCTCGATGCCGTGCTCAAGGCCGCGGCCGCCCGCCATGTAGGAGATCAGCGCGGAGCACAGCAACGTGCCGCCTTGCATTGCGTCGACGCGCCGATTGGCGAAGCGGCGCTCGTCGCGTAGCCGGGTGACGTGAAACTCGATGTCCTTGGCGGTGTCTCCGCCGTTGATGAAGTGCACCGACAGCGCACTCGGCGGCAGGTCGCCGCGAATCAGGCTGCGAGTGCTCGCGACGAACGACTGCGACATCAGCTGGCCGCCGAAGGTCCGCATCGGGTTCTTGCTCGGATGCGAGCCGAGAAACAGGTTGTCGTCGACACGCTCGAGGTCGAGCGTCGCCAGCAGCTCCGCGAAATCCGGATGGGCGTGTGTCGCGGCGTCTTCTGGCTCTTGAGACCCACAGCCGTCCGCCACACGTTCTCCTCTAGCTAGACGTCGTCCTCCCCGATCCGGTGCACATGGATGAGGTTGGTTGACCCTACTGTGCCAGGTGGCGCGCCGGCGACGATGACCACCAGGTCGCCACGCCTGTAGCGACCGAGCTCCAGCAGCGACTTATCGACCTGGCGGATCATGCCGTCCGTAGAGGTCATCATCGGGACGATGAACGTTTCGGTGCCCCAGGTCATGGCGAGCTGGCTGCGCACCTCGGGCCACGCGGTGAAGGCGAGCAGCGGCAGCGGGGTGTGCAGGCGCGCGAGGCGCTTGACCGTGTCACCGGACTGGGTGAACGCGACCAGCGCCTTGGCGTCGAGCCGCTCGCCGATGTCGCGGGCGGCGTAGGAGATCACCCCACGTTTCGTGCGCGGCACGTGTGTCAGCGGCGGCGCGGCCGTGGAATTGTCCTCGACCGCGCAGATGATGCGCGCCATCGTCCGGACCGCCGCCAGCGGGTATTTCCCGACCGAGGTCTCCCCGGACAACATGACCGCGTCGGCGCCGTCGAGGACGGCGTTGGCGACGTCAGAAGCCTCGGCCCGGGTCGGCCGTGAACTCTCGATCATCGAATCCAGCATCTGGGTCGCCACGATCACCGGTTTCGCGTTCTCCCGGGCCATTTGGATGGCCCGCTTCTGCACCAGCGGAACTTCCTCCAGGGGCAGTTCGACGCCGAGGTCGCCACGGGCCACCATGATCGCGTCGAAAGCCAGCACGATGGCTTCCAGATTGTCGACGGCCTCCGGCTTCTCCAGCTTCGCAATCACCGGCACCCGCCGGCCGACGCGGTCCATCACCTCGTGCACCAACTCGACGTCGGACGGCGAACGCACGAAAGAGAGCGCGACCAGATCGACACCGAGTTCCAGCGCGAAGGTGAGGTCCTCGACGTCCTTCTCCGATAAGGCCGGTGCGGACACGTTCATGCCGGGCAGCGAAATGCCCTTGTTGTTGCTGACCGGCCCGCCCTCGACCACGGTGCAGATGACGTCGTCGCCCTCGATCCCGTCGATGACCAGGCCGACCTTGCCGTCGTCGACCAGAATCCGGTCACCGACGGACGCGTCCTGGGCCAACTTCTTGTAGGTGGTCGACACTCGGTCATGGTCGCCCTCGCAGTCGGCGACGGTGATCCGCACCGTTTCACCGTCGGCCCAGTACGTGGGGCCGGTGGCGAAACGTCCCAGCCTGATCTTGGGGCCCTGCAGATCGGCGAGGACGCCGACGGCTCGGCCCGTGGCGTCGGACGCGGACCGGACACGCTCGTAGGCGGCTTTGTGATCGGCGTAGTCGCCGTGGCTGAAGTTCAGCCGGGCGACGTCCATTCCGGCCCCAACCAGGGCCAGAATCGACTCATCCGAACTGGTCGCAGGGCCAAGGGTGCAGACGATCTTTCCGCGTCTACTCACGCCGACCCAGCATAGTCGCGTGCGACCCCCGCGGCCCGCACATAACCGCCGCCGCGCAGTGTGCTCTTACCCACCAAGAACGGTCGGAAACAACGGGAAGGCGGGCAGGTTACGCAGCACCGTCCAGGCGATCGTCGCGACCACGACCGTCAGCAACGCCGCTCTGGGCGGCAACCCCTTGCCGCGCGCGCGTCGCACCAATAGCCATGCGGCCAGCAGCGGGATTCCTATCAGCGCGAAGACGTTGTCGTGGATGGCGGCCATCAAGTCGCCGTGCAGCAGGTCGTGCGTCATCCGCAGGCCGCCGCAGAACGGGCAATTCCAGCCGGTGAGCAACTTGAACGGACACGCCGGGTAGACCGAACTCGGGCTGTGCGGGTCGACCAGCGCGACGTAGCCGAGCGCGCCACCCACCGCCACGCCGGTACCGGCCGCGGTGAAGAGGCGATGACGCCGCAGGCCGTGCGGATGCGGTCGCCCCGGAGCATGCGTGGCTGGGCGCGGCTGCATCATCTAGGCCGCTGACCTTGAGTTGGTCACGCATTTCAGCATGCCAGATCCATTGCCCACCGACCGCGCGAAATCCGGACACGGCGGCGGTTAGCGGCCCGACAAGCGATTCCGCAGTCGCGCGCCCCATCGCCGACGGGGTTCCGGCTGGGCCGGGGTTGTTTCGGCGGTCTCTTGGGCGGCGGGTTCGGGTTCGGTGGCCGCCGTCGAGTCATCAGCGGCATCAGCTTCGGACGTTTCGTCCGTTTCGGCTGCTTCGGCGGCGGGCTCGTGGTCCGTGTCCTCGTCGACGGGCTCGTCTTGCGTTGCGGCTTGCGGTTCTTCGTCGTCGGCCGCCGCGGTTTCCGCTTCCGGTTCGTCGGACTCGGCCTCGGGCTTGTCGGTTTCGGACTCTTCGGCATCTTGATCTTGTGCTGCCGCCTCGGCTTCCGGTTCTGGTTCGTCGGCTTCTGGTTCCGGTTCCTCGGCCTCCTCGGCGGCGGCCTCGGGCTCTGCTTCTGCTTCCTCGGCTTCCGGTTCCGGTTCCTCGGCCCGCTCGGCGGCGGCCTCGGGCTCCGCCGCGTCCTCCCCTTCCGGTTCCGCTTCGAGCTCTTCGGCCTCGGCCACCGGCTCGTCCGACTCGGAGCCCTCGGCCAAGGCCTCGGTTTCGGGCTCGGCTTCCGGTTCGGCCTCGGGCCTGTCCGTCCCGTCCTCGCCCGGCTCCACCTCGGCGGCCGCTTCCGTCGAGTCCGCCACCGGTTCTTCGGCTTCCGCGTCGGCGGGGGTGGTGTCGGCGGGCTCCGCCGTCGCGGCGGAGCCTGTCGGCGCGTCGGCCGCCGCCGCAGCGCCCGCCGCGGCCGTCGCGGCGGCCACGGTTGCGGGTTCATCCTCCGGCTCAGCGGCGGCCGCTTCCTCGTCGAGGTACTCGTTGCCGCGCAGGCTGGCGGGATCTTCGCGGCCCTTCGGCGCCGCCATCAGGTACACGACGGCCCCGATGAACACGAAAGTGGATGTGAACGAGTTGATCCGGATGCCGGCGATGTGGGTGGCGGTGTCGTCGCGCAGCAACTCGACACAGAACCGCCCCACGCAGTAGCCCGCGACGTACAGCGCGAACAGCCGGCCGTGGCCAAGATTGAAGCGCCGGTCGGCGTAGATCAGCGCTACGAAAACCAGTACATTCCAGATCAATTCGTAAAGAAACGTGGGCTGCACCACGAATGCGACGTGGCCCGTCGAGACACCGTCCAGCAAATGCGGGCTCTCAAATCCCGACCCATCTCGGCGGTTGAAGATCTCCAGACCCCACGGCAGGGTGGTTTCGCGGCCGTAGAGTTCCTGGTTGAAGTAATTGCCGAGGCGACCGATGGCCTGCGCCAGAATGATTCCCGGCGCCAGCGCGTCGGCGAAGGCCGGAAGTGGGATCCCACGCCGGCGGCAGCCGATCCAGGCGCCGACGCCGCCGAGCGCCACCGCGCCCCAAATGCCCAAGCCGCCGTCCCAGATCCGCACGGCCGCCCCGAGTCCCGCGCCGCCGGGGCCCCAATATGTCCGCCAGTCGGTGGCCAGGTGGTAGAGCCGGCCACCGATCAGCCCGAACGGCACGGCCCACAACGCGATGTCGTAGATCACCCCGCGCTCGCCACCGCGGGCGGCCCAACGCCGGTCACCGATGAGCAATGCGGCCACGATGCCCGCAATGATGAACAGCGCGTAGGCCCGGATGGGCAGCGGCCCGAGGTGCCATACACCCTGCGACGGGCTCGGGAAATAGGCCAGTAGCTTCGTCACGAGGCGGCCGCCCTCTCACGAACACCGGCGGCGAGTTCTTCAGTCAGTGCACGCAATGCAGTCAAACCTCCGTCTCCCAGCGCCGACACCAGCGCGGACCCGACAATGACACCGTCTGCGTAGCTGCCGATCTGGGCGGCCTGCTCTCGCGATCGCACCCCCAGACCGACACCGACGGGTATGTCGGATAGCTCCTTGACCCTGCTCACCAATTCGGGCGCCGCGTTGGACACGACGTCACGCGCACCCGTGACGCCCATCGTCGAAGCCGCGTAGACGAAGCCACGCGAAGCCTCGACCGTCATCGCCAACCGCTGTGGTGTCGAGGACGGCGCGACGAGAAAGATCCGGTTCAACCGATACTCGTCGGAGGCCGCCAACCATTGCCCGGCTTCGTCGGGGATGAGATCGGGCGTGATCAGGCCGTACCCGCCGGCCGATGCCAGATCCCGCGCGAACGCGTCAACGCCATAGCGCACCACGGGGTTCCAGTAGGTCATCACCACGGCACGGCCGCCGGCCGCGCTGATCGCCTCGACCGCGGCAAGGGTGTCACGAACGCGCACTCCCCCGTTCAGCGCGATCTCGGTGGCCTTGGCGATGGTCGGGCCGTCCATGCCGGGATCCGAATAGGGAACCCCGACTTCGATGATGTCGCAACCGGATTCGACCAGTGCGATCATCCCTTTCACCGACGTCGGCACGTCGGGGTAACCGGTGGGCAGATAGCCGATCAGCGCCGCGCGGTTGTCGCTGCGGCAGCCATCGAAAACCGACCCGAGCTTGTCCGCTTCGCTGTGTTTAACCGTCATCGATCGCTGGATCCCAACAGCCCGAACCATTTCGCGGCGGTCTCGACGTCCTTGTCGCCGCGCCCGGACAGGTTCACCACGATGATCGCGCCCCGTCCCAATTCGGGGCCCAATTTCAGGGCACCGGCTATCGCGTGCGCCGATTCGATCGCCGGGATGATCCCTTCCGTGCGGCACAGCACGCGGAACGCATCCATTGCCTCCGAGTCGGTGATCGGACGGTACTCGGCGCGCCCCGTCTCGCGTAGATACGCATGTTCTGGACCCACTCCCGGGTAATCGAGACCCGCTGAGATGGAATGAGATTCGATGGTCTGCCCATCCTCGTCCTGCAGCAGATACGAGAACGATCCCTGAAACGCACCGGGCGAGCCGCCGCTGAATGTCGCGGCGTGTCTTCCGGTTTCGACACCATCACCGGCCGCCTCGAAGCCGATCAACCGCACGTTCGGGTCGTCGATGAATGGGTGGAAGATACCGATGGCGTTGGAACCGCCGCCGATGCAGGCCACCACGGCGTCGGGCAACCGGCCCGCCTGGGCCTGGATCTGGGCGCGCGCCTCGAGGCCGATGATGCGTTGGAAGTCGCGCACCATGGCCGGGAAGGGGTGCGGGCCGGCCGCGGTGCCGAAACAGTAGAAAGTGTTGTGGGCATTGGTAACCCAATCCCTAAATGCCTCGTTGATGGCATCCTTGAGCGTTTTCGAACCGCTTTCGACCGAGACGACCGTGGCCCCGAGCAGGCGCATCCGAGCCACGTTGAGCGCCTGACGCTCGGTGTCGACGGCGCCCATGTAAACCACGCAGTCGAGGCCGAGCAAGGCGCACGCGGTGGCGGTCGCCACGCCGTGCTGGCCGGCCCCGGTCTCGGCGATCACCCGCTTCTTGCCCATCCGCTGGGCCAGCAACGCCTGCCCGAGCACGTTGTTGATCTTGTGAGAACCGGTGTGGTTCAGGTCTTCTCGCTTGAGGAAGATGCGCGCACCGGCCTGCTCGGAAAGCCGGGGCGCCTCATACAGCGGCGACGGTCGGCCCGCGTAGTTCGCCTGCAGGTAATCGAGCGTGTCCAGGAAATCCTGGTTGACACGTTCCTTCTCGTAGGCGGCGGTGACCTCTTCGATCACGGCCATCAACGCCTCGGCGACGTAGCGGCCCCCGTACACGCCGAAATGGCCACCGGCATCGGGCTCGTGACGGGTGGGTTCTGCGATGGCTGCGCTCGGGAGCGGAAGGTCCGGGCGGGACAGGTCCACCATCACCAAGGCTCTACGCGGGGATGGCTCATGGGTTCAACGTATCAGCGCGGGGCTCTTCAGTGACGTAACGACTAGCGAGCCGGTTTCGGACAGGACGGATGGGTGCCCGCGGTAACGAGGTCGGCAACGGCGGCGCGCGGATCACCGCTTTTGACCAGGCCTTCGCCGACCAAAACGGCGTCGGCACCGGCACCGGCATAAGCCAGCAGGTCTCCGGTGCCGCGCACACCGGACTCGGCGATCCTGATCACGTTGCTCGGCAGACCGGGAGCGATGCGCGCGAAGCAATCCCGGTCCACTTCCAGCGTCGCCAGATCGCGGGCGTTGACGCCGATTACACTGGCGCCGGCCTTCAGCGCCCGGTCGGCTTCTTCTTCGGTGTGCACCTCGACCAGCGCCGTCATGCCCAGCGATTCGGTGCGGTCCAGCATCGACACCAACGCCGACTGCTCCAGCGCGGCGACGATGAGCAGCAACATGTCGGCGCCGTGCGCACGCGCTTCGTGGATCTGATAGGGCTGCAAGACAAAGTCTTTGCGCAGAACCGGTATCGAGACCGCCGCGCGAACCGCGTCGAGGTCATCGAGCGAGCCGTGGAACCGTCGCTCCTCGGTCAAGACACTGATGATGCGGGCGCCACCGTCTTCGTAGGCTCGCGCCAGCTTGGCCGGATCCGCAATCGTCGCCAGGGAGCCCGCCGACGGACTCGCGCGCTTGACTTCGGCGATGACGCCGATCCCGGGCTCGCGCAGAGCGGCCATCACATCGCGTGGCGCCGGCGCGGCCGCGGCGGCGGCTTTGATCTCCGACAGGCTGATGAGCGCTTCGCGCGCGGCAACGTCGGCCCGGACTCCCTCGAGGATGGAGTCAAGCACGGTTGCCGGACTCATGCCTGTCGTTTCCCTTCGCCATGCCGCCCGTTGTCATCCCACGGCTCCTGTGTGTCCCAGCCGATTGCAACGACGTCAATGAAGGGTAGCGGCCCATGGCTTGCGGCCCTTCACCGACCCTCGGTGTCAGACTCACCTGCCCGATCGGTCGGGTCGCGTCCCTCGTCAAGCGCGTCCCAGATCATCCGCTCCGACATTCCCGGCGTCTTCGGCTCCTCCAGGATCGCCCCGTCGGCGCATCTGCGTCGCGCAATCGACCGGCGCGTCGCCGGTGCCGCATACCGTATTGCGCTCGAGCGGGCCGACCCGGAATCCGACGCCGACCGCATGAGCAGGACGGCGGCGATCAACGTGCAGGCCGCGGCGAGCACCGTGATGCCCGCGCCCCAGTACCGCCGCTCGCTTCCGACCAGCGACATCACCGAGATGTGCGCCAGTTCCGCACCGCGGACGGCCACATCGGGCAGCACCCACAGGCTGACTCCCAGGTAGCCGACCGCCAGACTGATCACCGCCAGCAGGCCGGCGAGCGCGCGCAACAGCCAGCCCCGCACGGCGATGGCTGCCACGGCCGCGGCCAGCAGGAGCAACGCCAACGGCAGCAGCGCCGTCGACCACGCCGCCCCGGCCAAGGTGACCTGTTTGGGCGGCCCCAGCCCGTCGAACGATCGGATCACGACCCACGGCAGGCGCGAGGCCACCCACAGCGTCCCGGCGGCAACCACCAGCGCTGCCTGGGCAATTCGGATCAACCACCGGCTCCTCGACCGTCCGGTGCCGGCGCCGGCCTCAGTCATCGGCCGCGGGTTCGGTCAGCGTCTCGGCGGCGGCGATCGCGCTGAGCACCGCGCGCGCCTTATTGGTCGCCTCGGTGTACTCGTAGGGGCCGTTGGAGTCCGCGACTACCCCGCCGCCGGATTGCACGTAGGCGGTGCCGTCGCGCATCAAGGCGGTGCGAATGGCGATCGCGAAGTCGGCATTGCCGGCGAAGTCCAGGTAGCCGACGACGCCGCCGTACAGGCCGCGGCGGGTCTTCTCCACCTCTTCGATGAGCTCCATGGCCCGTACCTTCGGTGCGCCGGAGAGCGTGCCGGCCGGGAAGCAGGCGGTCACGGCATCCAGCGCGGTACGACCCTCGCCGAGCGTGCCCGTCACCGTCGACACCAGGTGCATCACGTGGCTATAGCGTTCGATATGGCTGTAGTCCTCGACGCGCACGGACCCCGGCGCGCAGACCCGGCCCAGATCGTTGCGGCCCAGGTCGACCAGCATCAGGTGCTCGGCGCGTTCCTTCTCGTCGGCCAACAGCTCCTTTTCCAGCAGCTGGTCCTCTTCGTCGGTGCCCCCGCGCCACCGCGTTCCGGCGATCGGATGGGTGGTCGCGATGCCGTCGGCGACGGTCACCAGCGCCTCGGGGCTGGAGCCGACGATTGAAAAGTCAGTTCCGCCAGCGTCATTCGGGACGTGGAGCAGATACATGTAGGGGCTCGGATTCGTGACCCGCAACATCCGGTACACATCGATCGGATTGACGTGGGTGTCCATTTCGAACCGTTGCGAGGGCACCACCTGGAAGGCCTCGCCCGCGGCGATCTGTTCGACGAGGTAATCGACGACCTTGCCGTACTCCTCGACGGTCCGCTGCGCGCGGTAGCGCGGCTCGGGCCGCTCGAACGTGCCGACCGTGGATGACAGCGGCTGGCCCAGCGCCGCGGTCATCACATCCAAACGCCCAATCGCGTTGTCGTAGGCCTCGTCCACCCGCTCGTCGGTGCCGTTCCAGTTCACCGCGTTCGCGATCAGCGTGATGGTGCCCTCGTGGTGATCGACCGCCGCCACGTCGGTGGCCAGCAGCAGCAACATGTCGGGGAGCTGGAGGTCGTCGACCGCGAGTTCGGGCAGGCGTTCCAGGCGCCTGACCATGTCGTAGGCGAAGAACCCGACCATGCCGCCCGACAGCGGCGGCAGCCCCGGGACCGGGCCGGTGGCCAGCAGCTCGCACGTGGCCCGCAAAGCCTGCAGCGGGTCGCCCCCGGTCGGTGCGTCCTGGGGCACCGAGCCCAGCCATACGGCTTCACCGTCACGCACGGTCAGCGCCGATGGCGCCCCGGCACCGATGAACGACCAGCGCGACCAGGAACGGCCGTGCTCGGCGGATTCCAGCAGAAAAGTCCCCGGGCGGTCGGCGGCGAGTTTGCGGTAGGCCGACAACGGCGTCTCACTATCGGCCAGCACCTTGCGGGTCACCGGGACCACGCGGTGCTCGGCTGCCAGCTGGCGGAAATCCTCTCGTGAGGTCGTCGCGGCGGGGTGGGCGTGCACCGAACCATCCTCCCAGACGCGTTGCTGTGCTTCGGTGCGCCCAGCCTGACGACGACGCAGCCCGGGGTGTGGAGGAGCCGGGCGATCGGACCCGGCCGGACGACGATGACGGCGGCGTAGCGTGTCGGCCATGAAACCTGGTGACACCGTCGCGGACTTCGAACTACCCGATCAGGCCGGGACGCCGCGCAAGCTCAGCGAACTGCTTTCCGGGGGCCCGGTGGTGCTGTTCTTCTACCCGGCCGCGATGACGCCCGGCTGCACCAAAGAAGCGTGCCATTTCCGCGATCTGGCCTCCGAGTTCGCCGCGGTCGGAGCCAACCGGGTGGGCATCAGCGCCGACGCCGTGCAGAAGCAGGCCAAATTCGCCGACATGCAGAAGTTCGACTACCCGCTGCTGTCGGACACCGACGGAACCGTCGCCACCCAGTTCGGCGTCAAGCGGGGCCTGCTCGGCAAGCTGATGCCGGTCAAACGCACGACATTCGTCATCGACACCGACCGCACGGTGCTCGAGGTGATCTCCAGCGAGTTCAACATGGACAGCCACGCCGATAAGGCGCTGGCGACGCTGCGTGCCCGCGCGTAACCGTCAGGGGTTGATCGCCAGGAACACGTAGGCCGCCAGCAGCACCAAATGCACCTCGCCCTGCAGGCGGGTCGCCCGGCCGGGCACCACCGTCAGCATGCTGATGACGACGGTCAGGGCCAGCAACACCAGCTGGATGGCGCCGAGGCCGAGCAGCAGCGGCCCCTTGAGCCATATCGATGCCAGCGCGATCGCCGGGATGGTGAGCCCGATGCTGGCCATCGCCGAGCCGTACGCCAGGTTCAGGCTGATCTGGATGCGGCCTTGCCGCGCCGCCCGCACCGCCGCGAGCGTTTCGGGCAGCAACACCAGCGCCGCGATGATCACGCCCACGAACGACTGCGGGAAGCCGACCGCGGTCACCGCGCTCTCCACGGCGGGTGACTCCTCTTCGGCCAGGCCCACCACCGCCACCAGGGCGCCGAGCATCAGCGCGAGGCTGGTCAGCGCCGCGCGGGCGGTCGGCGGTTCGGCATGGCTTTCGTCGGCGAACAGGCTCTTCTGACCCTTCTGCGCGATCGGCAGGAAGAAGTCGCGATGCCGCACGGTCTGCGTGAACACGAACAGCAGGTAGAGCAGCAGCGACGCGACCGCGGCGAAGGCGAGCTGCCCGGGTGAGAACTCCTTGCCCACGGTGGTGGTGGTGAACGCGGGCAACACGAGGCTCAGCGTCGCCAGGGTGGTCACCGTCGCCAGCGCGGCGCCGCTGCCTTCGGCGTTGAATATCGTCACGCCGTACCGCCGGGAACCCAGCAGCAGCGACAGCCCGGCGATGCCGTTGGTGGTGATCATCAGCGCGGCGAACGCCGTGTCGCGGGCCAGGGTCGCCGTCTCGTTACCGCCGGACGCCATCAATTCGACGATCAGGGCGACCTCGATGACCGTGACCGCGGCCGCGAGCACCAACGATCCGAACGGCTCGCCGACCCGGTGTGCGACCACCTCCGCGTGATGCACCGCCGCGACCACTGCGCCGATGAGAAACAACGCCGTCAGCCCGACCAGCACGGGACCGAGCGTCCTGCCCCAGATCAGCGCCAGCACGACGACGGAAAGCACTGGCACAACGATGTTCCAGGACGACCATTTCGACATTGACCGCCATTCTTGTCGAAGTAGTGCTCCCACGCGTGCGGAAAGTGACCCCTGACACGCTCGGCGGCGCATGGCCGGTCGCGCGCCCGCAGCCACTCGGCCCGCCTCGGTGGGCGATAACCGGTTGCGGCGGCGGCGGCGTCAGTAGCATGCTCACATGCCCGACCGCGGTGGCGATCACGAACGCCTGAGCGAAGGACAGATGTTTGCCGGTTACACCATCGTTCGTCGGCTGGGCGCCGGCGGCATGGGTCAGGTCTATCTCGCTCAGCACCCGCGGCTGCCCCGCCGCGACGCGCTCAAGGTGTTGTCCGCCGAACTGACCGCGAATGACGAGTTCCGCCAACGTTTCAACCGCGAGGCCGATCTGGCGGCCGGCCTGTACAACGAGCACATCGTCGGCATCCACGACCGTGGCGAATTCGAGGGAAAGCTATGGCTGTCGATGGACTACGTGGAGGGCATCGACGCCGCGGAGCTGTTACGCGGCCGGTATCCGTCCGGCATGCCGAAAGCCGAAGTCGTCGAGATCATTTCGGCGGTGGCCGACGCGCTCGATTACGCCCACTCGCGCGGGCTGCTGCACCGCGACGTCAAACCGGCCAACATTTTGCTCGGCTCGAGTTCTCCTGGCAACCCGCGCCGACGGATCCTGCTGGCCGATTTCGGCATTGCCCGCGAACTGGGTGAGATCAGCGGCCTGACCGCGACGAACATGTTGGTGGGGACCACCGCCTACTGCGCACCCGAGCAACTGCAGGGTGCGGACCTCGACGCGAAAGCCGACCAGTATGCGCTGGGCTGTACCGCCTACCACCTGTTGAGCGGTACCGCGCCTTTTCATCATTCCAACCCGGCGGTGGTCATCGGTCAGCATCTGTCCGCACCGCCGCCACTGATCAGTCAGCGGCGACCTGACCTGGCGGAACTCGATCCCGTCATCGCCAAGGCGCTCGCCAAGCGACCGAACGAGCGCTACGCGACGTGCACCGAATTCGCGGCGGCCCTGGCCGGCCGAGCGGGCGCCGCTTCGCGCGCTGATCAGGGGCCCACGGAAATCATCTCTGCGCCAACGGAAGCGATCGCAACGCCGCCCGGCCCGGCCGGCGCCACGCCGCCGCGGGCCCGCGGCGGCCGCGTCCGGGCGGTTCCGCTGGCCGCGGCGCTCGTCGCCGTCGCGCTTGTCGCGCTGGCCGCCGTCGTCGGCGTTCGCCTGCTGCGGGCCAACCCCGGCCAGCCCGATCCCGGTGCCTCGTCGCCGTCCGCGGCGCGGGCGGGCGCGAGTACCGTTGTGCCGCCGTCGACATCGGCCCTGAAGCTGTCCGGCCAGATCACCGACCAGGTGGGCGCCCTCGGTCCGATCGAGCACAACACGGTCGAACGCGCGCTGGACAACCTGCGCGCCGCTCGTGGCGTTCGGCTCTGGGTGGTGTATGTCAAGGGTTTCGCGGGCCTCAAGCCGTTCCGGTGGGCCGAGGACACCATGCGCGCCAACAACTTCACCGACACCGACGCGATCTTGGCCGTCGCCACCGAGGAGCGCGGCTTTTCCTTCCGGGTGCCCGCCGCGGCGATCAATGGAACGGGTATCGACGTCGAAGCCATTCGCCGGGACCGCATCGAACCGGCCGTCGCCCGGCGGGAATGGACACGCGCCGCGCTGGTCGCCGCAAACGGGCTCAATGCGCTGCCGGGCTGATTGGGCGGTTCAGCGCTCGGGCGCCAGCAACACGTCGGCATCGAAGCAGCTGTGGTCGCCGGTGTGGCAGGCCCCGCCGACCTGGTCGACCGTCAACAGCACGGTGTCGCCGTCGCAGTCCAGCCGCACCGAATGGACATATTGGGTGTGGCCGGACGTCGCTCCCTTGATCCACTGCTGGCCGCGGGACCGTGAATAATAGGTTGCCTCACGGGTTTCCAGGGTCCGGGCCAGGGCGGCGTCGTCCATCCAGGCGACCATCAGCACGTCACCGCTGCCGCGCTCCTGCACCACGGCGGTAAAAAGGCCGTCGGCATTGCGCTTCAGCCGGGCGGCGATCCGGTGGTCGAGCGTCATCGCACCGTGATCCCTTCTGCAGCCATCGCGGCCTTCACCTGACCGATGGTCAGTTCCCGGAAGTGAAACACGCTGGCCGCCAACACCGCATCGGCGCCGGCCGCGATGGCGGGTGCGAAGTGTTCGGCCGCTCCCGCGCCACCGCTGGCGATGACCGGTACCGTGACCGCCGAGCGCACCGCCTGCAGCATCTCCAGGTCGAATCCGGCTTTGGTGCCGTCGGCGTCCATCGAGTTCAACAGGATCTCCCCGACCCCCAAATCCGCTCCGCGCGCTGCCCACTCGACCGCATCGAGCCCGGTGCCTTGGCGGCCGCCATGGGTGGTGACCTCCCAGCCCGACGGTGTCGGCACCGCGCCCGGCGGAACCGTGCGGGCATCGACGGACAGCACGATGCACTGAGAGCCGAACTGCCGCGCCATCTCGGCCAGCAGCTCGGGCCGGGCGATCGCGGCGGTGTTGATGGAAACCTTGTCGGCTCCGGCACGAAGCAAGACGTCGACGTCGGCCACGGTGCGCACCCCGCCGCCGACAGTCAGTGGAATGAAGACCTGCTCGGCGGTGCGGCGTACCACATCGAGCATGGTGGCCCGTCCCGATGAGGATGCGGTCACGTCGAGAAAGGTCAGCTCGTCGGCGCCTTCGGCGTCATAGGCGGCCGCGAGCTCCACGGGATCGCCGGCGTCCCGGAGGTTCTCGAAGTTGACGCCCTTGACCACCCGGCCGCCGTCGACGTCCAGGCACGGGATCACGCGCACAGCGAGGCCGTTGGGGGCAGGGGGCATGTCAGAAGTCCTCCGGTCGTCCGGTGGCGCGCAGGATCTCGAGGATCTCGGCGTGCGCGGCAGGAGCGGCCGCCAGCGCGGAATCCGATGTCGGCGTCCACGGCTCACCGGCCAGATCGGTGACGACGCCACCGGCGGCCCGAACCAGCGCGACCCCGGCGGCATGGTCCCACACGTGACCGCCGAAGCTTATTGCCGCACCAAGTATTCCGTCCGCAACGAAAGCAAGGTCGAGTCCGGTGGAGCCGTGCATCCGCAAACGCGACGAGACCCGGCTGAGGTTCTCCAACAACGCGATTCGATAGCGTCCGGGGAATCGGCCCCGCGCGTCCGCGCTGAACGACCCGGCGCCGACCAGGGTGTCGGCCAGGTCGATGGAGGTCAGCGGCGGCTGCGGCACGCCATTCTTGCGCAACGGACCGCCCGCCACCGCTGTGTAGCGCTGGTCCATGAACGGCAGCCAGGTCAGTCCGGCCACCGGTTCCCCGCGGCGCAGCAGGCCCAGCAGGATGCCGGCCATCGGCGATCCGGCCGCGTAGTTGAAGGTGCCGTCGACGGGATCCAGGACCCACACCCAAGGCGAGTCGACGGCAGAGCCGCCGAATTCTTCGCCGTGCACCCCGATCCCGGTGGCCTCGACCAGCGCGGCGACCACCTGCCGCTCGATCGCGAGGTCGACATCGGTGGCAAAGTCGTTGCCCTTCTTGCGGACCGCGGAATCGGCGCGGTGACCGGCGAGGAACGGCTCGACAGCGTCGTCGAGAATCGCCGACGCCTGCGCCACCAACGTGTCCACGTCCATGGGTGCTACTCCGCCACCGCGGCCAGCGCCTGGGGCAACGTGAATCGCCCCGCGTAGAGGGCCTTGCCGACGATGGCGCCCTCGACTCCGCGGTCCGTGAGGGTGGCGATGGCACGCAGGTCCTCGAGGCTGGACACGCCGCCGGAGGCGATCACCGGCGCGTCGGTACGTTCGGCGACGGACGCCAGCAAGTCCAGATTCGGACCGCCCAGCGTGCCGTCCTTGGTCACGTCGGTGACCACAAACCGCGAACACCCTTGCCCGTTAAGCCGTTCCAGCACTTCCCACAGGTCACCCCCGTCGGTTTCCCAGCCTCGCCCGCGCAGCCGGTGGTCACCGTCGACGATCTGCACGTCCAGACCCACGGCGACCTTGTCGCCGTGTTCGCCGATCGCCCGGGCGCACCACTGTGGGTTCTCGAGCGCCGCCGTGCCCAGGTTCACCCGGGCGCAGCCGGTGGCCAAGGCGGCGGCCAGCGAATCGTCGTCGCGAATCCCGCCGGACAGCTCCACCTGCACGTCGAGCTTGCCGACCACCTCGGCCAGCAGCTCGCGATTGGAGCCGCGCCCGAAGGCCGCGTCCAGGTCCACCAGGTGGATCCATTCGGCGCCGTCGCGCTGCCAGGTCAGCGCGGCGTCCAGCGCGGAGCCGTATTCGGTTTCACTGCCCGCCTTGCCCTGCACCAGACGCACGGCGCGGCCGTCGACCACGTCGACCGCGGGCAACAAGATCAACACATTTCCTCCTGTGTGCCGAGATTGCAACGGGTTACGTGCATCGCCGGCTGTTGCTCGGTAGAAAGCGCTTTCGCGAGGTCCCTCACAGTCCCTGGACCCAATTGCTCAACACGGCCGCACCGGCATCCCCGCTCTTCTCCGGATGGAATTGGGTGGCCGACAGCGGCCCGTCCTCGACCGCGGCCAGAAACGGGCCCTCGTGGGTGGCCCACGTCAGCACCGCCTCGGGGGAACCCTCCCATTGTTGCGCGGCGTAGGAGTGCACGAAGTAGAACCGGGTGTCGGCATCGAGCCCCTTGAACAGCACAGAGCCGGGCCCGGATTCGACGACGTTCCAGCCCATGTGCGGAATGACGGGCGCCTGCAGTCGCGTGACGTAACCCGGCCACTGACCGCATCCCTGCGTCTCCACACTGAATTCGACGCCGCGCGCGAACAGGATCTGCATGCCGACGCAGACGCCCAGCACCGGGCGAGCGGCGGCGACCCGCTCGGCGATGATGCGTTCGCCGCCGATGCCGCGTAGCCCGGTCATGCAGGCCTCGTAGGCGCCGACACCGGGCACCAGCAATCCGTCGGCCGCAGCCGCGGCATCGGCGTCGCCGGTCACCTCGACCGACGCGCCGACCCGCTCGAGGGCTCGCTGAGCCGACCGCAGGTTGCCCGAGCCGTAGTCGAGGACAACTACCTTTTTCGGGTGAATAAGTGCCGTCACAGAACCCCTTTGGTGGACGGCACGTCCGACACCCGGGGGTCGGACTCGACCGCCTGGCGCAACGCGCGGGCAACCGCCTTGTACTGGGCTTCGGTGATGTGGTGCGGGTCGCGCCCGTAAAGGACGCGCACATGCAGCGCGATGCGCGCGTTCATGGCCAGCGATTCGAACACGTGCCGGTTGATGACGGTGTGATAGGGCACCGAATTGCCGGCAATGGTGGTGTGCTGCAGGTGATCCGGCTCTCCGACGTGCACGCAGTAGGGCCGGCCGGATACGTCGACCGCCGCGTGGGCCAGCGTTTCATCCATCGGGATGAAGGCGTCACCGAACCGGCGGATGCCTCGCTTGTCGCCCAAAGCCTGGCCGAGCGCCTGCCCCAGCGCGATCGCGGTGTCCTCGATGGTGTGGTGGCCCTCGATTTCGACGTCGCCCTTGGTGCGCACGGTCAGGTCGAAGCTGGCGTGACTGCCCAGCGCCGTGAGCATGTGGTCATAGAACGGCACGCCGGTGTCGATGTCGACCTGGCCGGTGCCGTCGAGGTCGAGTTCGATGACGATGTCGGATTCCTTCGTGCGGCGCTCGATGCGCGCACGGCGGGTAGCGCTCGCTGTCACGGTGCTCCTAAGACATGGTCGCGACCCGCTTCGCCCGGCTTCGCCGCGCTCGCGATCGCTCCTACGGGACTGGGGGTAACTGGTGCCAGTTCGGTGGCGGCGATCTGGGCGCTCGCGCGCAGGAAGGCGTCGTTCTCCTCCGCCAGTCCGGTCGTGACGCGCAGGTAGCCGGGGATTCCGACGTCGCGGATCAGCACGCCGCCATCCAGGTAGCGCTGCCAGCTGGCCGGCGCATCGGTGAATTCGCCGAACAGGACGAAGTTCGCGTCGCTGGGGATCACCCGAAAACCCATGCCGGTCAGCGCGGTTGAGACGCGTTCGCGTTCAGCGATCAGTGTCGCGACACTGCCCAGCGTGTCATCGGCGTGCCGCAGCGCGGCGCGTGCGGCAGCCTGGGTGAGCACCGACAGGTGATACGGCAACCGCACCAGCAGCATCGCCTCGATCACCGCCGGGGTCGCGATCAAATAGCCCAGCCGGCCACCGGCGAACGCGAACGCCTTGCTCATGGTGCGCGAGACGATGAGCGTGGTCGGATACTCCCGCACCAGTTCGACCGCGCTGGGCTGCGAGGAGAATTCGCCGTAGGCTTCGTCGACGATCAGGATGCCGGGTACCGCGTCAAGCAACCGGCGCAGGTCGGGCAGCGAAACACTCTGCCCGGACGGGTTGTTCGGGCTGGCGACGAACACCACATCGGGGCGGCGCTCGGTGATCGCGGCCACGGCGGCGTCGACATCCAGGCTGAAGTCGTCGGCGCGGGCGGCCTGCAGCCATTCGGTGCGGGTGCCGTCGGAGATGATCGGGTGCATCGAGTAGGACGGGACGAACCCGATGGCGCTGCGTCCCGGACCCCCGAACGCCTGCAGCAGCTGTTGCAGGATCTCATTGGAACCATTTGCCGCCCAGATGTTTTCGACTCCCAGCTGAACGCCCGTCTGGGCGCTCAGGTAGGCGGCCAAATCGGTGCGCAGGGCCACCGCGTCGCGATCGGGATATCGGTGCAATTCGGCCGCGACCGCACTCGCCGACCGCACCACGTCGTCGACCAGCGCCTTGCTGGGGGGATGCGGGTTCTCGTTGGTGTTCAGCCGTACCGGGACGTCCAATTGCGGTGCGCCGTAGGGCGATTTGCCGCGCAGGTCATCGCGCAGCGGCAGGTCATCGAGCGTGGGCTCGGATCGTTCGCTCATCGCTCGAACCTCCGCCGCACCGCTTCGCCGTGTGAAGGCAGGTCTTCGGCCTCGGCGAGCGCGATCACATGCCCGGACACGTCTTTCAGGGCCGCCTCGGTGTAGTCCACGACGTGGATGCCACGCAGGAAGGTCTGCACGGACAGGCCGCTGGAATGCCGGGCGCTGCCGGCGGTCGGCAGCACGTGATTGGACCCGGCGCAGTAGTCACCCAGGCTCACCGGCGCATACGGGCCGACGAAAATGGCTCCGGCCGAACGGATGCGGCCGGCTATGGCGGCCGCGTCGACGGTCTGGATCTCCAGGTGTTCGGCGGCATAGGCGTTGACGACTTCGACTCCGGCATCCAGGTCGTCGACGAGGATGATAGCCGATTGGCGTCCGCCGAGCGCTGCCGTCACTCGTTCGCGATGCACGGTCGCCGGTAGCTGGACGGCCAGCTCGGCGTCGGTCGCGTCGGCCAGGTCCGCGCTCGGGGTGACCAGCACGCTGCCCGCCATCTCGTCATGCTCGGCCTGACTGATCAGGTCGGCGGCCACATGCGCCGGGTCGGCGGTGTGGTCGGCCAGGATGGCGATCTCCGTCGGGCCGGCTTCGGCGTCGATCCCGACGCGCGACCGGCACAGCCGCTTGGCGGCGGTGACGTAGATGTTGCCGGGTCCGGTGATCATGTCGACGGGCGCCAGGTCGGCGCCGTCGAGGTCGGTGCCGCCGTAGGCCAGCAGCGCGACCGCCTGCGCGCCGCCCACGGCCCACACCTCGCCGACCCCCAAGAGCCGGGCCGCGGCCAGGATCGTCGGGTGCGGCAGGCCGTCGAACTGGGCCTGCGGCGGGCTGGCCACCACCAGCGAGGCGACGCCGGCGGCCTGGGCCGGCACCACGTTCATCACCACGCTGGAGGGGTAGACGGCGTTGCCGCCGGGTACGTAGAGCCCCACCCGGTCGACCGGGACCCACCGCTCGGTGACGGTGGCGCCCGGGCCAAGGGTGGTGGTGACGTCGGCGCGACGCTGGTCGGCGTGTACGGCGCGGGTGCGTTCGATCATCACCCGCAGCGCGTCGGCCACGCCCGCGTCCAACTCGCTCATGGCCTTCTCGAGCGCGGCATCGGGCACTCGGACGGCCGGGGGCCGGACCCCGTCGAAGGTGGCTCCGAACTCCAAGGCGGCTTCGGCGCCGCGCTCGGCGACGGCCTGCACGATCGGCCGGACCTTGGGCAGCACCGTCTCCACATCGGCGCCGCCGCGCGGCAGCGCCGCCCGCAATCGGGCGGCCGTCAACCCCGCGCCCCGCAGGTCGATGCGGGCCATCGGCGACGGTTGGAGGGTGCTCACGGTGTCCATTGTCCCAGAGGAACTCAAGTCGATATCCGACCGGTACAGTGCCGGTATCGAGGCCATACCCCGCGTTGCCGACTCAGGGAGCCGCCATGTCCGCCAAGGATCATCCCAACAATGCCCCGGGCATCCCGATGGTCTTCCCGCCCTGGTTTGAGCGCTTCCAGATCAAATACTTCAACCCGGCGCTCAAGCCGATCGTGCGATACCTGCCCGGCACCGCGACGATCAAGCATCGTGGCCGCACCTCCGGCAAGCCCTACGAGACGATCGTGACCACGTATCGCAAGGGCAACACCCTGGCGATCGCGCTGGGCCACGGCAAGACGAACTGGGTGAAGAACGTGCTGGCCGCCGGCCAGGCGGACGTGCAACTCAGCCGCAATCGAACGGTGCACCTGATTAACCCGCGGATCCTGCCGGCCGGCTCGGACGGGGACGGCCTGCCGGGGATGGCACGCATGCAGCTGCGCCGGATCGGGGTATTCGTCGCCGACATCGCCTGAGGTCGTGAATTTCGGCGCGGCCTCGGGGCTATTGGCGTCGCCCATGCCCACTCGAGTGTGCGCTGGTGGCGTTGGGTGTGCCGCCACGGCGGCGACACACCGAGAAGTGCCGCCGACGACTCAGACGCAACGCCCACGATTCACACGCAACGCTGGCGCATCAGGCAGCGCACCGCGGCGAGCTACATATCGAGACCGATGTCGAGGACCCGCACCGAATGGGTCAGCGCGCCGACGGCCAGGTAATCGACGCCGGTCGCGGCGTAGGCGGCCGCGTTCTCCAGGCTGAGCCCACCCGACGATTCGAGCAGCACGGCAGGCGCGCGCGCGTCGCGGCGCTGCACGGCCATCTGCGTCTGCCACACCGGGAAGTTGTCCAGCAGGACCAGCTCGGGCTTTTCCGGCAGCACCTCGTCCAGCTGCTCGAGTGAGTCCACTTCCACCTCGCAGGGCAGATCCGGTGCCGCGTCGCGCACCGCCCGCAGCGCGCCGACCACCGAGCCCGCGGCCACCACGTGGTTGTCCTTGATCAAGGCCGCGTCGCCGAGTCCCAGCCGGTGGTTCACGCCGCCCCCGACCCGGACGGCGTATTTCTGCAAGACGCGCATGCCGGGCAGGGTTTTGCGGGTGTCGCGCACCTTGGCCTTGGTGCCGTGCACGGCGGCCACCCAGTGCGCGGTCGCGGTGGCGATCCCGGACAGGTGGCAGATGAGGTTCAGCATGGTCCGCTCCGCGGTCAGCAGGCCGCGGGTCTCGGCTCGCAACGTCAGCGCCGGCTGGCCCGGCTCCAGGAGGGTCCCGTCCTCGACGCGGTCGACCACCTCGTAGCCGCGGGGACCGAGCACCTCGTCCAGCACCAGCAGAGCGATGTCGATGCCGGCGATCACGCCGGGCTCGCGCGGCACCATGAACGCGGTCGCAATCGTTTCGGCGGGCACCGTCGCCAGGGTGGTGACGTCTGGGCCGTAACGCAGATCCTCTTCCAGACCGCGCTTGATGGTTTCGCGCGCCGCGGTCAGTTCACAGTCGGACATCGTGGTCATACGACCGCCGCCAGCGCCTCCACCAGCACCGAGCTCTGGTCGTCGGCCAGGCGCAGCACGTTGCTGCGACCCAGCTCGGACGCGGTCCGCGGGTATTCCTCACGGTGGTGGCAGCCCCGGCTCTCGGTCCGGGCCAGGGCTGCGGCCGTGACCGCGCGGGCGGCGACGGCCAGCGCGACATCCTCGAAGTCGCGGCGGCCGGACACCGGGCGGATCGGCGCCCGTGTCAGCGCGGTGGACAGCCGGGTCAGCCCGGCGGCGTCGCGCACCACCGAGGCTTCACGGCTCATTGCGCGCTGCAGCTCGGCGCGCTCGGGTGCGGTGGGCACGACCGGCTCGGGCGCGACGGCGCGCACCTGCCCGGTCGTTGCGGCGTGCGTGGCCGCCAATTTGCCGGCCCGCCCGCCGACCACCAAACCTTCCAGCAGGCTGTTGGACGCCAGCCGGTTGGCGCCGTGCAGTCCGGTGCGTGCCACCTCCCCCGCGGCGAACAACCCGGGCAGCTCGGTTTGCCCGTACACATCGGTGACGATGCCGCCACAGCTGTAATGCGCCCCGGGCACAACCGGGATGGGTTGCCGAACCGGATCGATGCCTGCGGCGCGGCACGCGGCCGTCACCGTCGGGAACCGGTCGGCGAAGTCGCCGATGTGGCGCGCGTCGAGGAAGACGCAGGCATCGCCTGTGGCCTTCAACCGCGCGTCGATGGCCGCGGCGACGACGTCGCGGGGCGCCAGGTCACCCATCGGGTGAACCCCGGCGGTCACCGAATCACCGTGCCGGTCAATCAGTTTCGCGCCCTCGCCGCGGATGGCCTCGGTGACCAGGGGACGCCGCCCGCTGGCGGCATCGGCGGCGAAGAGCATCGTGGGGTGGAACTGGATGAACTCGAGATCGCTCACGGCGACACCGGCCCACAGGCCCAGCGCGACTCCGTCGCCGGTGGAGCCCTCGGGATTGGTGGTCGCTCCGTACAGGTGCCCGAGGCCGCCGGAGGCCAGGATCACCGAGGGCGCGCTGATGATTCCGCACCCGTTCGCGGTGCCGACCAGGACCCCGGTCACCGCGGCGCCGTCGTGCAGAATCCGCAGCGCGAGATGGCCGGTGCGGATGTCCAGCGTGCGCGCGGCATGGTCGAGGGCGCGCTGCACTTCCGCGCCGGTGGCGTCGCCGCCGGCATGCACGATGCGGCGCCGGGAGTGTCCACCCTCGCGGGTCAGCGCCCATCTGCCGGGCCTCGATTCGTCGAATCGTGCTCCGTCGTTGACCAATTCGGCGACCGCCGCGTATCCGTCGGCGACGATCGAGTAGACCGCCTCGGGATCGCACAGGCCGGCACCCGCGACCACGGTGTCGGCGACATGGGCTTCCACCGAGTCGTCATTGTCGGGCAGCACTACCGCGATGCCGCCCTGCGCGTAGTGCGTCGCGGTCGCCCCGCGAGCGTGATCGGCCTTGCTCAGCACCACGACGCTGCGCCCGGCGCGATGGGCCGCCAGCGCGGCGGCCAGTCCGGCGACGCCGGTGCCGATGACGACGACGTCTGCGCTGTGCGTCCACCGGGGGCGGGCGTTCATTCGCCACCGCCCGGCTGTCCGATTTCGATCATTCGCTGCACGCTGCGCCGGCCGGCGGCGGCGACATCGGGGTCGACATCGACTTCGTCGGCCCCCTCCACGAGGCAGCGCAGCAGCGCGGCCGGGGTGATCATCTTCATGTACTTGCAGGAGGCCCGGTCGTTGACCGCGCGGAAGTCGACTTGCGGTGCGGCCCGGCGCAATTGGTACAGCATGCCGACCTCGGTGGCGACCAGCACTTTGCGCGCGTCGGTCTGGTTGGCGGCCTGAAGCATGCCGCCGGTGGACAGGATCTTCACCCGGTCCGGCGGGAATGCACCCTCGCCCGCGAGATACAGCGCCGAAGTGGCACAACCACATTCGGGGTGCACGAAGAGCTCGGCATCGGGATTGGCGCGGGCCTGGTCGTTCAGTTCGTCGCCGTTGATCCCGGCATGCACGTGGCATTCGCCCGCCCACACATGGAGGTTCTCGCGACCGGTCATCCGGCGCACGTGGGCGCCGAGGAATTGATCCGGGCAGAACAGCACCTCGCGGTCCGGGTCGATGGACTCGACGACCTCGACCGCGTTCGACGAGGTGCAGCAGATGTCGGTCAGCGCCTTGACCGCCGCCGTGGTGTTGACATAGGAAACGACGACCGCGCCGGGGTGCTCGCCCTTCCAGGCGCGCAAGTCGTCGGCGGTGATGGAATCGGCCAGCGAGCAGCCGGCGCGCTGGTCCGGGATGAGCACCGTCTTGTCGGGGCTCAGAATCTTTGCGGTCTCGGCCATGAAATGCACGCCGCAGAACACGATGGTGTCCTCGGCCGCCTCGGCGGCGATGCGCGACAGCGCCAGCGAGTCGCCCACGTGGTCGGCGACGTCCTGGATCTCGGGCAACTGGTAGTTGTGCGCCAGCACGGTGGCGCCACGCAGCTTGGCCAGGCGACGGATTTCGGCGGCCCATTGCTCATCACCTGCCACACCGGCGTATCCGGTGGGTGAATTCGTGATGTCGGCAACCATGCTTTCGGCGAGCGTGTCCATGCGATTTATCACCGTCATGGCGGCTCCTTTCGGCCCAGGAGGTTTTCGACTTATAATCGAAAACATGGCCCATGGTAGCACCGCGCATGAAGTGCTCGCGGTCGTGTTCCAGGTTCGCGGAGTGGCCGGACAGGTTACAAAGGGACGCCACACGGCGAAACCGCAGCTGAACGTGCTGTTATGGCAGCGCGCCAGGGAGCCGCAACAGGGCAAGTGGTCGCTACCGGGCGGGCAGCTGCGCGACGAAGAGGACATGATCACCTCCGTCCGGCGGCAACTCGCCGAGAAGGTGGACCTCAAAGAGTTGGCTCACCTGGAACAGCTCGCGGTGTTCTCCGACCCGCGCCGGGTGCCGGACACCCGGGCGATCGCGTCGACCTTCCTGGGCCTGGTGCCCTCCCCCGCCAGCCCCGAACTGCCGCCCGACACCCGCTGGCATCCGGTGAACGCCCTGCCGCCGATGGCCTTCGACCACGGTCAAATGGTGAACAACGCCCGGACCCGGCTGATTGCCAAGCTGTCCTATACCAACATCGGCTTTGCCTTGGCGCCAAGGGAATTCGCGCTTTCCACGCTGCGCGACATCTACGGCGCCGCCTTGGGCTATCAGGTCGACGCGACGAACCTGCAGCGAGTGCTGGCCCGGCGCGGCGTGATCACGGCGACCGGCACCATCGCACAATCCGGTCGCAGCGGCGGACGTCCGGCCGCACTGTATCGGTTCACCGATGCGGCGTTGCGGGTGACCGACGAGTTCGCCGCGCTCAAGCCACCGGGTTTGCCAGGCTAGGCTGGTGGGAAAGCGTCGTCGGGCGGCGCGGGGGCAATTCGACTTCACTAGGTCTCTGACCTGGCCAATATGACGAGAAGTCGCGCACACTGCGGCGATTGCGTTTTGGTTACCTGCCTTTCGTGCGCGAGAATGCCGGGTGGCCACGAAGGGAGCCTCAATGGCTGAGCTCGGCAACTTGGCAGGCACGCACGGAGCGGAATGGATCGCCCGGCCGCCACACGAGGAACTGCAGCACAAGGTGCGTCCCCTGCTGCCCTCGGACGACCCGTTCTACCAGCCGCCGCTGGGCTTCCAGCACGCCGAGCCCGGCACCGTGCTCCGCTCGCGCGACGTCGAGCTGGCATTCCTCGGGCTGATCCCGCAACCCATGAAGGCCGTCCAGCTGCTCTACCGGACCATGGACATGAACGGCGAGCCGGAGGCCACCGCCACGACGGTGATCGTCCCCGCCGACCTGGCACCGGGCCAGTCGTGCCCGTTGCTGTCGTATCAGTGCGCGATCGACGCCGTCTCGTCGCGCTGTTTTCCCTCCTACGCGCTGCGCCGTCGGGCGAAGGCGCTGGGCGCCATCGGCCAGTTCGAGCTTTTCCTGATTACCGCCGCAGTCGCCGAGGGGTGGGCCGTCTCGGTGCCCGACCACGAGGGGTTGCGGGGCCTGTGGGGCGCGCCGTACGAACCCGGCTACCGCGTCCTGGACGGGATCCGGGCCGCGCGGAGCTCGGAGCGCCTGAACCTTTCTTCCTCGGCCCCCGTCGGGCTGTGGGGGTACTCCGGTGGCGGACTGGCCAGCGCGTGGGCCGCCGAGATGTGCGCCGAATACGCGCCCGAACTCGACGTCGTCGGGGCGGTGCTGGGCTCACCGGTCGGGGACCTCGGTAACACTTTCCGCCGGCTCAACGGCAGCTTATTGTCCGGGCTTCCCGCCTTGGTGGTGGCCGCGCTCGCCCACATCTACCCCGATCTGGACCGGGTGATCCGGGAGCACACCAACGAGGAGGGGCGCGCCCTGCTCGACTCGCTGGAGAAGATGACGACGGTGGAAGCCGTGGTGCGGATGGCCGGCAAGAACATGGGCGACTACCTCGACGAGCCGCTCGAGCAGATCCTGTCCACCCCGGAAGTCACCTACGTCTTCGACCACATCAAGCTGGGCGCCGCGGTCCCGACCCCGCCGGTGCTGATCGTGCAAGCGGTGCACGACTACCTGATCGATGTGCACGATATCGACGTGCTCGCCGACGCGTATTCCGCCGGCGGCGCCCACGTCACCTACCATCGCGACGCCTTCAACGAGCACATGATGCTGCATCCTCTGTCGGCGCCCATGGCCCTGCGCTGGCTGACGGATCGCTTCGAAAGTCGGCCGCTGACCGAACACCTGATCCGGACCACGTGGCCGACGATGTTCAACCCGATGACCTACGTCGGGATGGCGCGCCTGATGAAGATCGCGGCAAAGGTCGTCACGGGCCGCAGGATCGGCCGTCGTCCGCTATGACGTGGGCGCTTCCGCGGCGCCTCCGCCCCCAACCGACAGCGCTTCGGAAGGCCTAGGCTGCGGCGGAAGCGCACCCAGGTCGTCGCGGGCGTCCGCGGCCGCACGCACGGCGTAGATCAGGGCCGCGATACCGGCCGGCCATAACAGGGTCACCGCGATCAGCAGCGGGCCGTCCGAAAAGAACACCGGCGGCGCCTGCACGACATACGCGACCGACGGGCTTTTCGTCAGCGGCACCGCATCGAAGTTCAGGGCGCCGTACCTCAGCCGAACCAGCCCCGCCCCGACCGCCGAGGCCGCGGCGGCCGCCGCCACCATGCCGCTCGACAATGCGACCACCATTGCCGGCCCGCGGTGCTCGCGCCACTGCCACACCCCGACCGAGGCCACCGCCGCCAGCACGGTCAGCAGCCCCAGCATCAGGGCCGGCGCGACGAAGAACAGCTCGGACTCGTTGCCCAGATAGTCATGCACGCGCTCACCCGAGCGGGTGAGCGCCACCACGGCGTGGATCGGGGGGGCGATCCACGCCCACACGCCACCAAGCACCACACCGGTGAGCGCCGACCCCAGGACGACGACCAGGAGCGCTCGCGTTCGGGAAGCGGCGACATCCACAGCCTGCGACTCGGCCGGCTCGGTCACCGCTGTGTCTCCAGATCGCCGGAATCGACCTCACCGTGCCGCGAGCAGCGCGCCCGCCAGCCATCGGGGCGAACCTGCACCACCATCCGGCGCCCGCACGCCGCGCAGAACCGGGGAGGCTCGAGACCCAACTCAGCCGCTGTCGGCACTGAGGTGCCCCCCAATTCCCCGGTGTAGACGTTGTAGACGCCCGCACTCACCGCAGCGCCCGGATCGCCAACCACAAGTCTCCAACCCTAGCCGCGACAGCCGGCCTACAAGCTGGCGTTGAGCCCCTTGAGGGGCATCTGCAGATCGTCAAGCAATTCCAGGTCGGATTCGGCCGGACGACCCAGCGTGGTCAGGTAGTTGCCCACGATCACGGCGTTGATGCCGCCCAGGATGCCCTGCTTGGCGCCCAGATCCCCCAGCGTGATCTCGCGGCCACCGGCGAACCGCAGCATGGTGCGAGGCAACGCCAGACGGAAGGCGGCCACCGATTTCAGCGCCTCGCTGGCCGGCATGACCTCCAGGTCGCCGAACGGGGTTCCGGGCCGCGGGTTGAGGAAGTTCAGCGGCACCTCGTCGGGGCCGAGTTCGGCCAGCTCGGCGGCGAACTCCGCGCGCTGCTCGAGGGTCTCACCCATGCCGAGGATGCCGCCGCAGCAGACCTCCATGCCGGCGTCACGGACCATCGACAGCGTCTCCCAACGCTCCTCCCAGCTGTGGGTGGTCACGACGTTGGTGAAGTACGAGCGGGCGGTCTCGAGGTTGTGGTTGTAGCGGTGCACGCCCATCTCGGAGAGCTGCTCGACCTGCTCGGCGGTCAGCATCCCCAGCGAGCAGGCGATATTGATCTCCACCTCGTTGCGGATCGCCTCGATACCGGCGGCGACCTGGGCCAACAGCCGCTCGTCGGGGCCGCGCACCGCCGCCACGATGCAGAATTCGGTGGCGCCGGACTTGGCGGTCTGTTTGGCCGCCTCGACCAGGCTCGGAATGTCCAGCCGGGCGCTGCGCACCGGCGACGCGAACAGCCCCGACTGCGAGCAGAAGTGGCAGTCCTCCGGGCAGCCGCCGGTCTTCAGGCTGATGATGCCCTCGACCTCGACCTCGGGTCCGCACCAGCGCATCCGCACCTCGTGCGCCAGCGCCAGCAGTTCATCGAGCCGGTCGTCGGACAGCTGCAGCACCCGCAACACCTGCTCCCGGCGCAATCCCTTGCCGCCCTCCAGCACCTGCTGCCGGGCCACGGCCAAGATGTCCTCGTCGTTGCCGGTCTCGGCCGTCGGTCGAGTTGCCGCTTGCGTCACCAGGTACTCCCTGCCTCTTTTTGGTGTCCGCACGTGGGGACACACCTGCCACGTGGTGATGGCAGCCCGAATGAAAAGTGTTCAAAGTAGGGTAACGGCCGAAGTACACGACCTACCTACGGGTATACGACCATGGTGACTCCGCACGTCGAAATCCTGGCCCACCACTACCTGCTGTTGGCGGCGCCGGCGTTCCTGCCTGCGGTGATCGTGGTAGGGGTGATCCTGTACATCGCACTGCGCGACCGCCGCGAGGGCCGCAACGCCACGCGTTCGGTAACCGACGCCTCCCATTCCGACACGCCGGACAAAAAGCGTGATTGACGAGCCCTGCATCGGGGCATTAAACAAACAATCACGAGGCTACTTGGCAGTAATAAGCGGTTGACATCTATCGGATCCTCCGGGGCAGCCCGGCGCGGTTGGGAGGCACGACGATGCGGTCGAACGAACTGACGATTGTTGCTGAGGCACCGGCACGCGGTGCGGGGCTGAATCAGGTGATCGGGCTATCGATCGCCGCGGTGGTGATCACGCTGCTTTTGCTTTGGGTGGGTTACGCGCATCGCACCCATCGCAGTCACTGGTTGACCCGCGTCGCCGACAAGGTCGGCGATAAATTCCACCGGCCCGGCTGGGTCGCCCTGCCGGTGCTGGTGTTCACCACGTCCATCATCTGCGCGTTGTTCGGTTTCATCTGGGACGTCAGCTGGCATATCGGCAACGGCCGCGACCCCGGGCCGCTGGCCAACCCGGCCCACTACTTCATCATCATCGGTTTGTTCGGAATCTTCCTTGGGGGAATGACGGCGGTCGTGCTCCCGTTCGACCAGCCCGGTCCGGCGGCGGTGCGCATCACGCAGAACTGGCACGCACCCGTGGGCGGCGTGCTGATGGCCGGTTGTGGGCTGTACGCGATGATCGGATTCCCGCTCGACGACATTTGGCACCGCATCTTCGGCCAAGACGTAACCCTCTGGGGGCCAACGCATTTGATGATGATCGGCGGTGCCTGCTTTTCGTTGTTCGCGGTGCTGATGCTCGAACGCGAGGGTGAGGCCGAAGAAGGCGAGGGCGTCTACCATGGCGCGTTCATCACCTTCCTGCGGTACCTGTCCTTTGGCGGACTGTTCATCGGGTTGTCGGTGTACCAGATCGAATACGACTTCGGCGTTCCGCAATTCCGCCTGGTGCTGCAGCCCATGCTGATCGCCGGCGCGGCGGCCCTGGCGGCGGTCGCCGCCCGCACCACCATGGGGCGGGGGGCGGCCCTGATCGCGGCCGTCTTCGCCATTGCCCTGCGCGGCGGGGTCGCCTTGCTGGTCGGCCCGATATTGGGGGCGCCGATCAACTGGTTCCCGCTGTACCTGGGCCCCGCGCTGGCGGTCGAGCTGATCGCCCTGACTCCGCTGTTCAAGCGCCCCATCCTGTTCGGCGCCGTCGCCGGGCTCGGGGTGGGCACGGTCGGCCTGTGGCTGGAGTCGCTGTGGATCGTGGCGGTGTACCACTACCCCTGGCCGATCAGCATGTGGGGTGAGGCCCTGGCCATGGCCGTGCCGGTAGCGGTCCTGATGGGCATGTGCGGCGCGATGTTCGGCATGGTGCTGACCGGACAGCGGCTCCCGGGGCGCGCCGTCGGCATCTCGGTGGTCGTCGCCACCGTGCTGGTGATCGGCGGCGCGGTCGCCAACGGCTTGCACATCGTCGTGCCAGGCCAGAACAACGCCACCGTCACGTTGACCGACCTGCCCAGTGCACCGGGGCAGCGCATGGTGTCGGCCGACGTCCAACTCCTACCCGCCGACATGGTCAGCGACAATCCGGACTGGCTGACGATCCTGTCCTGGCAGGGGCGCATGAATAACGACCGCGGCCTGGTCATCGACCGGCTCGCGAAGATCGGGCCCGGGCATTACCGCTCCACTCAACCGGTTCCGGTGTGGGGGGAATGGAAGACCCTGCTCCGAGTGCAGGACGGCCGGACGATGACGGCCGTGCCGATTTGGGAACCGGCCGACGCCGCCATTCCGGCCCCCGAGGTTCCCGCGCTGGCATCGAGCACGCGGCCGTTCGTCCTGGAGGTCACCATCCTGCAGCGCGAACGCGACCAGAGTGCGCCGGCCTGGTTGTTCACCGCGGGCGGGATCGTGGTGCTGTTCCTGACGCTGATGGTGATCGCGGCATTGACCTGGGGCGCCGGCCGGCTCAACAACTCCCTCGCCGAACCGGAACCGGTGGAAGACAAGCAACCGATTCCGCGGGCGGCGTAGGACGATGTCATTTCGAGGCACCCTGGCTGCCGCGTGGGCGGCGTCGCTGGTCTGCGGCCTGGTCGCGTGCGGCGGCTCGACCAGTAAGTCTCCGGCGGCACCGCTGACGATCGACGTGACCATCGCCAAGGGGCAGGTCACTCCGACCAATGCCACGCTGCAGGCCAAGGTGCATCAGCAGATCACCCTGCACGTGACCAGCGACGCCACCGACGAGCTGCACGTGCATTCGACACCCGACCATAAGTTTCAGGTCGCGGCCGCACCCAACCAGACGTTCGGATTCGCCGTCGACGTTCCCGGCAACGTCGCGATGGAGCTGCACCATCTGGACCGCACCATCGCAACCATCCAAGTGCAGTCGTGAGCTCCGCCGCCGCGGCGGTGGTGCTCGCGCACGGTCTGGGTGGGTCGGGTGACCTCCCGGTGCCCTACGCCTACGCGATGGTCGGGGCGGCTTGGGCACTGACCTTCACCTTCGCCCTGGTGGCGTTCGCGTGGCGGCGGCCACGATTCGATCCGCTCAAGCCGGGCCGGCCCTTGCCGGCGGCGCTGACGACGCTGGTCGACTCCCGGGTGACGCGGTGGTCGGCGGCGCTGGTGGCCCTGGTGTTCGCGGCGTGGGCGGTGGCCGCCGGGGTGTGGGGTCCCGAATCGGAGTCCAACGCACTTCTCGGCGCGTTCTACGTGCTGCTGTGGGTGGGGCTGGTGGCGCTGTCATTAGTCATCGGGCCGGTGTGGCGGGTGCTGTCGCCGATGCGCACGGTGTATCTGCTGCTGCGTCGCGTCGCCCCGGACCGGTTCGGCCGGCCCCGACTGTCCTACCCCGAGGGCTGGGGTTATCGGCCCGCCGCGTTCGGCCTGTTCGCGTTCGTCTGGATGGAGCTGGCCAGCCCCAACTCGGCGTCGCTGCCGTGGGTCAGGGCGTGGATAGCCGTTTACGCCGTGCTGATGCTGGTCGGCGCCTGGCTGTGCGGGCAGCGCTGGCTGGCCCGTGCCGACCCGTTCGGCGTGTACAGCGTGGCAGTGTCGCGGCTCTCGCCGTTTCGGCGCAACCGGGAGACCGGCAAGATCGTCGTCGGGAACCCGCTCGACCATCTGCCGTCGCTGCCGGTCCGGCCCGGTGTCGTGGTGCTGCTGGCGGTGCTGCTGGGCTCGACGGCGTTCGACAGTTTCTCGGCGTCGCCGACGTGGCGCGGCTTGTCCGATCAGCTCACCCGTGAATTCGGCGCTCCACCGGCATTGGCGTCGTCGGTGCTGCGGACGGCCGGACTGATCGTTTTCATTTGCGTTGTGGCAGTGACCTTTTCACTCGCGGCACGCGCCACCGGCGGGGTCACCGCGGAGCAGCGCCGCGACTTGCCCGGCCAGATGGCGCATTCGTTGATCCCGATCGTGGTGGGCTACATCTTCGCCCACTACCTGTCCTACCTGGTGGAACGTGGACAGCAGGCGGTCTTCGCGCTGGCCGACCCGTTCGGGCACGGGTGGAATCTGCTCGGCCTGGCGCACCTGCACGTGGCCTACGTGTTGTCCATGCACCCTCCGGTGCTGGCCGCGGTCAAGGTGACGTGCGTGGTCACCGGGCACATCGTCGCGGTGATCGCGGCCCACGACAAAGCGCTGCGGCTGCTGCCCGCCGGCCATCAGCTCACCGGGCAGCTGACGATGATGCTGGTGATGGTCGGCTACACTTTCACCGGTTTGTACCTGCTCTTTGGGGGCTAGCCGCTGATCAGGTGCTCCACCTTCTTGTTGCCGTCCCAGCGGCGCAAACTCGCGAAGCTGCCGTCGATTTGGGTCGGCCGGCCCGCGATGCGCAATGCCCGCCCGAGTTGGGCTCCGCCGACGCGGCGCGCCAGCGTGACGTGCGCGGTCCACTGACCGGGCAGGCTGTTGGGCATCGGAGCGGGCTTCAGGTGGGGGGCGCACACCCGATGCACCTGGGCGTGCAGGGCCAACAGCTCGCCGGTGGGCACCACCAGCCGCGCGAAAACCGCACTGGCGCGACCGAATAACACCGGCGCACCGATGCGGCAGCGCAGCGGCAGCTGCTCGCTCACGGGGCGCAGCAGCTCGTCGACGTCGGCGGTGATGCCTTCGGCGACGGCCAGCGTCACGTGCGGCCGGCTGGCGAACGCCTGACTGGGAATTCCCGCCGCGGCCAACGCTTCCCAGAGGTGCCGGATCGCCACCTCGGTGTCGCGGTCGAAGACCAGCTCGATGGAGTGGACCATCAGGCCACCAGCGAGGTGACCCAGTCGCGGTCGAATGCGCTGGCGCACAACGTCGCGAACGCGGCGGTGTCCAGCGACGCCGCCCCCTCCGGCAGCGCGGCGCGCACCGCGGCCAGCCGGGCCAGCGCGGACAGGTTGGTCGTCTCTACCACCCCGGGTCGCCGGGGCCAGCTGCCGATGACCAGGCCCGCACACGAAAGCCCCTGTGCGGCAATCGATTCCAGAGTCAGCGCGGTGTGGTTCAGGGTGCCGAGCGACGGGCTGACCACCACCAGCACCGCGGCGCCCAGCGCGGCGGCGAGATCGCGTGCGGTGACACCGTTTTCGCCCAGTTCGACCAGCAGCCCCCCGGCGCCCTCGACCAACGTCAGCCGCCGCGGCCGGTCCAGCTGCCCGATGAGCGCCAGCAGCTGCTCGCGGGTGGGCAGCGGCATTCCGGCCGCATCGGCGGCGGCCACCGGCGCCAGGGGCTGCGGATAGCGGCCGTACCCGGCCAGCTCGCTCACCCCGGACAACCGGGCCACCTCGGCGAGGTCGTCGTCGCCGATCTCGGTGCCGGTCTGGACCGGTTTGCAGACCGCGACGTCGAGGCCGGCCTGACGGGCGTGACAGGCCAGCGCCGCGGTAGCGACCGTCTTGCCGACCCCGGTGTCGGTGCCGGTGACGACAAGAACCGTCACCGGCGCGCCTCAGCCAAGCTTGACGAGCACATCGGCCAGCACGCGGCGCGCGACCTCCAGCTCGGCGTCGTCCAGCGACGCGCGTGCGGTCAGCCGCAGCCGCGACGTCCCGGCCGGCACGGTCGGGGGCCGAAAGCAGCCCACCCGCACGCCGGCATCCAGACAGGCGGTCGCGGCGGCCAGCGCCGCGTCCGGGTCGCCAATGATCACCGACACCACCGCCGACTGCGGCACCTCGGGTACGCCGCAGACCTCGGCCAGGATGCCGGCGTGGCGCAGCACCGCGCCCGCCCGCCAAGGCTCGGACCGCAGCACCGCCAGCGCGGCCCGCGCGGCGCCCACGGCCGCCGGGGCCAGGCCGGTGTCGAAGATGAACGTCCGCGCCGCGTCGATGAGATGGGCGCGCACCGATGCCGGCCCGAGCACCGCACCGCCCTGACTGCCCAGCGCCTTGGACAGCGTGGTGGTCATGACCACGTCGGGCGCACCGGCCAGCCCGGCCTCGTGCACCAGCCCGCGCCCGCCGCCGCGCACCCCCAGACCGTGCGCCTCGTCGACGATGAGCAGGGCATGGTGACGACGGCACGCCTCGTGCAGTTCGCGCAGCGGCGCGAGCGCGCCGTCGGTGGAGAACACCGACTCGGTGATGACGACCGCGCGCTCCTCGTCACGCGCCCGCAGCGCCGCCTCCACGGCGCCGACGTCGCGATGCGGCGTCACCGCCACCCGCGCTCGCGACAGCCGGCAGGCATCCACCAATGACGCGTGCGAATGCTCGTCGGAGACCAGCAGCGTACCCCTGCCCGACAACCCGACGACGGCGCCCAAATTGGCGGCGTAGCCCGAGGAGAAGAGCAGTCCGGCTGCCGCGCCGACGTAGTCGGCCAGCTCGGACTCGAACTGCTGGTGCAACTCGGTGTCGCCGGTAACCAGCCGGGAACCGGTCGCCCCGGCACCCCACATGCGCAGCGCGGCGATCCCGCCATCGATCACGTCGGGGTGTTGCGAGAGCCCGAGGTAGTCGTTGGAGGCCAGATCCAGCTCGGTGGCGACCGCGGGACGCGGCCGCAGCGAGCGGCGCAGCCCGGCCTCGCGGCGCTGCCGCTCCACGGCTTCAAGCCAGGCGAGCGGGGAGACCTCGATCGGTGCCTTCATCGGCGTTCAGCCTACGAGGCGGGCGACCTGCACCATCGCCGAGGTGATCTGGGCGATCTCGTCGGGCGTGCAGATGTAGGGCGGCATCGCGTAGACGAGGTTGCGGAACGGGCGCAGCCAGACGCCCCCGTCCAGCGCCGCGGGGGTGGCCACTGCCAGGTCGACGGGGCTTTCGCATTCGATGACGCCGATGGCGCCGCACACCCGTACGTCGCTGACGCCGGGCAGCGCCCGCGCCGGCTCGAGCCCGGCCGCCAGGCCGGCGCCGATCTCGCCGACCCGCGCCCGCCAGTCCTGCCCGAGCAGCACCTCGACGCTGGCCACCGACACCGCGCAGGCCAACGCGTTCGCCATGAACGTGGGGCCGTGCATCAGCGCTCCGGCCTGGCCACCGCTGATGGTGTGGGCGATGTCGGCCGTGCACAAGGTCGCGGCCAGCGTCAGATACCCTCCGGTCAGCGCCTTGCCAACGCACATGATGTCCGGGCTCACGCCGGCGTGGTCGGCGGCGAACAGCTCGCCGGTGCGCCCGAAGCCCGTGGCGATCTCGTCGAAAATCAGCAGCACGTCGTGCCGCCGGCAGATGTCGCGCAGGTCGCGCAGGTAGCGCGGGTCGTGAAAGCGCATGCCGCCGGCGCCCTGCACGACGGGCTCGACGACGACGGCGGCCAGCTCGGCGGCGTGCCGGACCAGTAACTCCTCGAAGGCCGCGCTGTAGCCGGCGTCGTAGCGCCTCGGCACCTGCGGGGCGAACACCTGCTTGGCCAGGATGTCGGTCCACAGCGAATGCATGCCGCCGTCGGGGTCGCAGACACTCATCGGGGTGAAGGTGTCGCCGTGGTACCCCCCTCGCCAGGTCATCAGCCGGTGCTTGCCGGGAAGGTCGCGGCTGCGCCAGTACTGCAGCGCCATCTTGACCGCCACCTCAACCGACACCGACCCGGAGTCGCTGAAGAACACCGTCTCCAGTCCCGCCGGGGTGATGTCGACCAGCAGTTGGGCCAGGCGCGCCGCGGGTTCGTGGGTCAGGCCCCCGAACATGACGTGGTTCATGGCGCCGAGCTGGGCGGACAGGGCCGCATCCAGCACCGGGTGGCCGTGGCCATGGATCGCGGTCCACCAGGAGCTCATGGCGTCGAGCGCCTCGACGGGCTTGCCGTCGCGGATCAGCGTGAGCCACGCGCCGCGGGCACCGACCGCCACCACGGGCGCGACGGATTCGGCGCCGATGGTGCTGTAGGGATGCCAGAGGTGCGCGGCGTCGAGCGCGCTGATCTGATCGGGCGTCAGGCCGGCCTTCGCCGCGGGCATAGTCATCGAGCGTAAAGCAGCCGATTCGCGCAAAACTCCGACGTCGGGAAGCATGGAATGTCATGGCCACGCCGCAGCAGCCCGACAGCGCAGCGCCCGGAGCCGAAGCCGGGCCCGCGCCGGGGCCGGGCTGGTCCCGGGACACCAACTACCCGCTGGTGGAGTACGACGACGAAGCGCCCCGCGTGCTGCGCGTGCGGGTGGCGCCCTGGGACATCATCTGCACCGTCGCCTTGCTGGTCCTGCTCGCGGTGCTCGCCACGGCGACGACCTGGCCGACCCGGCTTTTCGGCTTCCTAGCGAACGTCTGCGAGGACGAGACCTGCGGACCGGTTCCCTACGGGCTCGACCTGTACATTCACCCGGTCGTGTGGGGCGGCATCGGTGCGGCGATGGCCGCGGCGGTCATCGGGCCGGTTGTTTCCCTGCTGAAGGGCTGGTACATGTCCTTCTGGCCGGTGCTGGCGCTGGCGCTGGTGATGGTCAGCTCTATTGCCGGATCGCTGTTGACGATGTTCAGCGAACGCTACTGGCTCTGATCGCCCCGCCGCCGGCCTCCGGCGGGCGTGCGGCTGACTGAGACCGAAATCACAACTGCGCATACGGGATTGGGCGCGCCAGTCACCGTCCGGTCACGGTACGACAAAAAATCCCGTGTGGACCTGGCGGCTAACACCATCTGTTGTCAAAGTGGCTTGTGTGACTGATGTGAATACAGCGGCCTGACGCTGATTCACTTCGCATGTGCCATGGACGGCGTCCGGCCCCAGCGTGGGGGCCTCGCTTGGTTCATGAACCGGGGGCGGACGCGCGAAGTCACCGCGCCGAGGCCATTGAGCGCCTGAGAGGCCAGGAAAAATGAAACGCATCTACGCCTTCGCGATCGGCTTGGCCCTGCTCGGGGCGCCGATGGTGGTTCCCACCATCGCGACCGCCGACCCGGGCGCCAGGTCGATGGACTACCAGCAGGCCACCGACGTGGTGGTCGCCCGCGGTCTGTCGCAGCGCGGTGTGCCGTTCTCCTGGGCCGGTGGCGGCGTCAACGGCCCCACCCGCGGCACCGGCACCGGCATCAACACGGTCGGTTTCGACGCTTCCGGGCTGATGCAGTACGCCTACGCCGGCGCCGGCATCAAGCTGCCGCGGTCGTCGGGCGCCATCTACCGGGTCGGCCAGAAAATCGTGCCGCAGCAGGCCCGGAAGGGTGACCTGATCTTCTACGGCCCCGAGGGCACGCAGAGCGTCGCGATGTACCTGGGCAACAACCAGATGCTCGAGGTCGGCGACGTCGTGCAGGTCTCTCCGGTGCGCGCCAACGGCATGACGCCCTACATGGTCCGGGTTCTCGGTGTCTCCGCGCCGGCGCAGCAGGCGCCGCTGCAGCAAGCGCCACAGCAGACACCTCAGCAGCTGCCCGCCCAGCAAGCGCCACAGCAGCTGCCCGCTCAGCAGGCCCCCCAGCAGCTGCCCACCCAGCAGGCCCCCCTCCAGCAGTCGCCGTACCAGCAGACGCCACAGCAGCTGCCCGCCCAGCAGGCACCTCTGCAGCAGGCACCTCTGCAGCAGGCACCGCTGCAGCAGGCACCGCTGCAGCAGTCGCCGTACCAGCAGGCCCCGGTGCAGCAGCTGCCCACCCAGCAGTCGCCGCTGCAACCCACAGGCGCCGGCATCGGCAGGTAATTTCCCGGTCCCTTCCCGACCGTCCGACGCCCGCCATCTGGCCCCCGCCGCCCGGCGCGGAAGCTCATCGACCCACCTGAGCAGCCGCCGCACCGCGAGCTGTCGGGAGCCGGTGGCGGGTTTTCGGTAAATTGACTGTCGATCATGCAGACCCCGCCACCCTCTCCTGCGCCGGACGCCATCGCCGATCCGCGGGCCTCGGGGGTGCACAAGGGAGGGCCCAAGGGGTTTTATCGCTACGATCTCGACGGCCTGCGCGGCGTTGCGATCGCGCTGGTCGCCGCCTTCCATATCTGGTTCGGCCGGGTCTCCGGCGGGGTAGACGTTTTTTTGGCGCTGTCCGGATTCTTCTTCGGCGGCAAGGTGATTCGCGCCGCGCTGAACCCCGCTGTGACACTGTCGCCGGTGTCCGAGGTGATCCGGCTGACCCGACGCCTTGTTCCCGCCCTCGTCGTGGTGCTGGCCGGTTGCGCGGTGTTGACCATCCTGGTTCAACCTGAGACCCGCTGGGAGACGTTCGCCGATCAAAGCCTCGCCAGCCTCGGCTACTACCAGAACTGGGAGCTCGCCAACACCGCATCCGACTACCTCCGGGCGGGCGAAGCGGTCAGTCCCCTGCAGCACATCTGGTCGATGTCGGTGCAGGGCCAGTTCTACGTCAGCTTCCTGGTGTTGATCGCCGGCCTGACGTATCTGTTCCGGCGCCCGTTGGGCGCTCGGTTACGCACCGTGTTCCTCGGGGTGCTGACCGCGCTGACGGTGGCCTCGTTCGTCTACGCGATCATCGCGCATCAGCAGGACCAGGCGGCCGCCTACTACAACAGCTTCGCGCGGGGTTGGGAGCTGTTGCTGGGCGCGCTGGTAGGAGCGCTGGTCACCCGCGTCAACTGGCCGATGTGGTTGCGGACGGTGCTGGCCACGATCGCGCTCGGCGCGGTGCTGTCCTGCGGGGCGCTGATCGACGGCGTGCGCGAATTCCCCGGCCCCTGGGCGCTGGTACCGGTCGGCGCAGCCATGCTGATGATCCTCGTCGGAGCCAACCTGCAGGACGGTCCCGGTGGCCGGCTGCCGCTGCCCAATCGGCTGCTGGCTACCCGCCCGTTGGTGGAGTTGGGCGCCATGGCGTACGCGCTATACCTCTGGCACTGGCCGCTGCTGATCTTCTGGCTGTCCTACAGCGGCCACAAGCACGCGGACTTCGTCGAAGGCGCGGTACTGCTGCTGGTGTCCGGCGGGCTGGCTTATCTGACCAACCGGCTCGTCGAGGACCCATTGCGCTACCGCGCATCCTCGAAGCCGGTTGCGGCGGTGCCGACGATTCCGTGGGCGACGCGCCTGGCCCGGCCGACGATGGTGCTGGGATCGGCCATCGTGTTGCTGGGCGTGACGCTGACCGCGACCTCATTCACCTGGCGCCAGCACGTCACGGTCTTGCGGGCGGCCGGTAAGGAACTCAGCGTCCTCAATCCGCAGGACTATCCGGGCGCTCGTGCCCTCACCGAACACCTGCGCGTGCCCGCGTTGCCCATGCGCCCCACGGTCTTGGAGGTCAAGCAGGACCTACCCGTTTCGACCCGGGACGGGTGCATCAGCGACTTCGTCAATCCCGCCGTGGTCACCTGCACCTACGGCGACGTGGCCGCCGACCGGACCATCGCACTCGCGGGCGGGTCGCACGCCGAGCACTGGCTGCCCGCGCTGGACATCCTGGGCAAGCTGCACCGCTTCAAGGTCGTGACGTACCTCAAGATGGGCTGCCCGCTGTCGACCGAGCAGGTCCCGCTGATCATGGGCAACAACGCCCCCTACCCCCAGTGCCGCGAATGGGTACAGCGAACGATGACCAAGCTGGTCACCGACCGGCCCGATTACGTCTTCACCACCACCACCCGGCCCTGGAACATCAAGACCGGTGATGTGATGCCTGCCACCTATATCGGAATCTGGCAAACGTTGTCCGACAACAACATTCCCATCCTTGGCATGCGAGACACGCCCTGGCTGGTCAAGAACGGTCAACCGTTCGACCCGGCCGACTGCCTGGCCAAACGGGGCGGCAGCGCGCAGTCGTGCGCGATCAAACGCTCCGACATGCTCTCCGATCGCAACCAGACGCTCGATTTCGTCGCACAGTTCCCGCAGCTCAAGGTGCTCGACATGTCGGACGCGATCTGTCGCACCGATGTGTGCCGCCCGGTCGAGGGAAACATCTTGATATACCACGGGGCCCACCACCTGTCCCCTACCTACGTGCGGACCATGGCACCCGAATTGGGCCGCCAGATCGCCGAGGCCACCGGTTGGTGGTGACCCGCCTTACTCCCTGACCTCCAACACGCGTGAGCGCGCCCGTGCGCGGATAAGGTCGATGGGTGTCAACCAACAGTCCCGCTTCAGAAGCAGGCGGTAACCACCAACCCAGACTCGCCACCGTGTGGCCGGGCAACCCGTATCCGCTCGGTGCCTCCTACGACGGCGCGGGAACCAACTTCTCGTTGTTCTCCGAAATCGCCGAGAAGGTCGAGTTGTGCCTGATCGACCACGAGGGCAGCGAGTCGCGGATTCCCTTGGAAGAGGTGGACGGATTCGTCTGGCACGCCTATCTGCCGAACATCACCCCCGGCCAGCGCTACGGATTTCGGGTCTACGGACCCTTCGATCCGGCCGCCGGCCACCGGTGTGACCCCAGCAAGCTGCTGCTCGACCCGTACGGCAAGGCTTTTCACGGCGACTTCACCTTCGGCCAGGCGCTGTTCTCCTACGACCTGAAGGCCGTGGATCCAGATGGCCCCAACGCCGACGGGATCGACCCGGGGATTCCCCCGATGGTCGATTCGCTGGGCCACACCATGACCAGCGTGGTGAGCAACCCGTTCTTCGACTGGGGATCCGACCGCGCTCCGCTGACCCCTTATCACGAGACCGTCATCTACGAGGCGCACGTCAAGGGCATGACGCAGACCCATCCGAGCGTTCCCGAGGAGTTGCGGGGCACCTACGCCGGGCTGGCCCATCCGGCGGTCATCGACCACCTGAAGTCGCTGCAGGTCACCGCGATCGAACTGATGCCGGTGCACCAGTTCATGCACGACTTCCGGCTGCTGGACCTCGGTTTGCGAAACTATTGGGGCTACAACACATTCGGGTACTTCGCGCCGAACAACGAGTACGCGGCCAACCGCACGTCCAGCGTCGCCGAGTTCAAGTCGATGGTGCGCAGCTTCCACGAAGCCGGCATCGAGGTGATCCTCGACGTCGTCTACAACCACACCGCCGAGGGCAACCACCTCGGGCCGACCATCAATTTTCGTGGCATCGACAACGCCGCGTACTACCGGCTGGTCGACACCGACCTGCGGCGGTACAAGGACTACACCGGCACCGGCAACAGCCTGAATCCGCGTCATCCGCACGTGCTGCAGTTGATCATGGACTCGCTGCGCTATTGGGTGACCGAGATGCATGTGGACGGGTTCCGCTTCGATCTGGCCGCCACGCTGGCCCGCGAACTGCACGACGTCGACCGGCTGAGCGCGTTCTTCGATCTGGTGCAGCAGGATCCGATCGTCAGCCAGGTCAAATTGATCGCCGAGCCGTGGGACGTCGGCGAGGGTGGCTACCAAGTTGGAAATTTCCCGGGTTTGTGGACCGAGTGGAACGGGAAGTATCGCGATACTGTGCGTGATTACTGGCGGGGCGAGCCCGCAACCCTGGGCGAGTTCGCTTCGCGGCTGACTGGGTCGTCGGACCTGTACGAGGCGACCGGCCGGCGTCCCAGCGCCAGCATCAACTTCGTCACCGCACACGACGGGTTCACCCTGAACGACCTGGTGTCCTACAACGAGAAGCACAACCTGGCCAACGGGGAGGACAACCGCGACGGGGAGAGCCACAACCGATCGTGGAACTGCGGCGTCGAAGGTCCCACCGATGACCCCGACATCACCGAGCTGCGCTGCCGCCAGATGCGCAACTTCTGGGCGACGCTGATGCTCAGCCAGGGCACGCCGATGATCGCGCACGGTGACGAGCTCGGCCGCACCCAGAACGGCAACAACAACGTGTACTGCCAGGACTCCGAATTGTCTTGGATGGATTGGTCTTTGGTCGACAAGAACGCCGACCTGCTGGAGTTTGCGCGCAGGGTGACCACGATGCGCAAGCGGCATCCGGTGTTCCGCCGTCGCCGGTTCTTCGAGGGCGAACCGATCCGCAGCGGTGACGAGGTGCGCGACATCGCCTGGCTGAATCCGAGCAGCCGCGAGATGACGCATGAGGACTGGGGCGAGAGCATTCACAAATGTGTCGCGGTGTTCCTCAACGGCGAGGCCATCACCGCACCCAACGCCCGCGGTGAACAGGTCGTCGACGACTCGTTCCTGTTGTGTTTCAACGCCGGTGAAGATCCGGTGGACTTCGTGACGCCGAAGAGCGACTATGCGAAAGAGTGGACCGTGGAACTGGACACCAACGAACCCGCTGGCCGCAAAGAAGGAGCCGATCAGGTGGTGACCGCCGAGGAGAAGGTGTCGCTGCCCTCGCGCTCACTGCTGGTATTGCGTAAGACGCAGTGACGCATGGCTTTACCCGTCATCTCGACCTACCGGCTGCAACTGCGTGGTGAATCCAGTGGGTTCGCTTTCACCTTCGCCGACGCGGAAAACCTGCTCGACTACCTGAACGATCTCGGCGTGTCGCACCTGTACCTGTCCCCGATCATGACCGCGACCCCGGGATCGAGCCATGGCTACGACGTCACCGACCCGACGACGGTGTCCCCCGAGCTCGGCGGCCGCGAGGGGCTGGCGCGGTTGTCGGCCGCGGCCCGGACGCGCGGGATGGGCCTGATCGTCGACATCGTGCCCAACCATGTGGGCATCGACCAGCCGCAGCAGAACCCCTGGTGGTGGGACGTGCTGCGCGACGGCCGGACTTCGCCCTACGCAACGTATTTCGATATCGACTGGGATCTCGACGAGGACGGCCGCATCGTGCTGCCGGTGCTGGGTTCCGACGACGACGCCGCCGATCTCACGGTCGACGGGGACCTGTTGCGCCTGGGCGATCTGGCGTTTCCGATCGCGCCCGGCACCGCGGGGGGCAGCGGCCCCGAGGTGCACGATCGTCAGCACTACCGGCTGGTGGGTTGGCGCAACGGCGTGTGCGGCTACCGTCGCTTCTTCTCGATCACCTCACTCGCCGGCCTGCGTCAGGAGGACCGCGCGGTGTTCGACGCCACCCACGCCGAGGTCGGCCGGTGGTTCTCGGAGGGATTGGTCGACGGCATCCGTATCGACCACCCCGACGGCCTCTCCGACCCGTGCGGGTATCTGGCGTGGCTGCGCGAACTGACCGGCCCGGAAGCCTGGATCGTGATCGAAAAGATCCTGGCCGTCGACGAGGCGCTCGAACCCACCCTGCCCGTCGACGGCACCACCGGCTATGACGTGTTGCGCGAAATCGGCGGTGTACTGGTGGATCCGGCCGGTGCCCCCGCGCTGACCGAACTGGTGGAATCCGCCGGCATGGACTACCCAGCGATGCCGGACATGCTGGCGGACCTCAAGATTCATTCGGCCACCGACACGCTGGGCAGTGAGCTGCGCCGGCTGCGCCGCAGCATCGTGGCGGCAGCCGGCGCCGATGACCCATTGCTACCCGAGGCGGTGGCCGCGTTGCTCACCCATATCGAGGTCTACCGCAGCGACTACCCCGGGCTGGTCGCTCTGCTGCCCACCGCACTGGCCGAAACCGAGGCGGGGGCATCACAGTTGGGCCCCGCGCTGCAGGTGCTGGCCGCGGCGCTGGCCCGCGGCGGCGAGCCGGCCACCCGGCTGCAGCAACTCTGCGGCGCCGTCACCGCCAAGGCCGTCGAGGACTGTTTGTTCTACCGTGACGCCCGCCTGGTTTCGCTGAACGAGGTGGGCGGCGAGCCGCAGCGCTTCGGTGTCGGTGCGGCCGAATTTCATCACAGTGCCGCCACCCGGGCCCGGCTGTGGCCGCAGACCATGACGACGCTGACCACCCATGACACCAAGCGCGGCGAGGACGTGCGGGCCCGCATTTCGGTGCTGTCACAGGTGCCCTCGCTGTGGACCGAGTTCCTCGCCCGCTGGGAGATCGACGCGCCTTCCCCCGATCCGGCGACCGGACAGTTCCTGTGGCAGAACATCTTCGGCGTATGGTCCGTCAGCGGCGAGGTCACCGACACGCTGCGTGAGCGGTTGCACGGCTACACCGAGAAGGCCATCCGGGAAGCGGCCTGGCACACGTCGTGGAACGACCCGGACGCCGAATTCGAGGGTGCGGTGCACCGATGGCTGGACACCGTGCTCGACGGCCCGGTGGCGGGCCAGCTCACCGAGCTTGTCGCCCAACTCAATCCGCACGCGGCCAGCGATGCGCTGGCCCAGAAGCTGCTCGCGCTGACGGTGCCCGGGATCCCGGACGTGTATCAGGGCACCGAACTGTGGGACGACAGCCTGGTCGACCCGGACAATCGCCGTGCCGTCGACTACGCCGCCCGTCGCGCCGCCCTGCAGGCCCTGGAGCATCCGAAGATCCGGGTCGTCACGACCGCACTTCGCGTGCGCCGCCACCACCCGGACACCTTCCTGCACGGTGACTACGTCCCGCTACTCGCCAACGGCGACGCCAGCGATCACGTGCTGGCCTTCCGCCGCGGCGAGGACGTGGTGGTGGCGGTGACCCGCTGGACCGTTCGGTTGGCCGAAACGGGCTGGGGCAACACGGTTCTGCCGTTGCCGGACGGAACGTGGAAGGACGCCCTCACCGGGGTGATCGCCGACGGTCCGACGTCGGCCGCGCAATTGTTCGCGGATCTGCCCGTGGTTCTGCTGGAGCGCCACCATGACTGAATTCCGGGTCTGGGCGCCCAAACCCGAGCAGGTTCGACTCGACGTCGAGGGCCAGGTGCACCACATGACGCGCTCGGCCGGCGGTTGGTGGCACACGGCCGTAAAGACCGCGCCGGACGCCCGCTATGGCTACCTGCTCGACGAGGACCCCACCGTGTTGCCCGACCCGCGCTCACCCCGCCAGCCCGAGGGGGTGCACGCCCGCTCGCAATTGTGGGATCCGGGCGCCGCGACGTGGACCGACAGCGGGTGGGCCGGCCGCGCGGTCGAGGGCGCGGTGATCTACGAGCTGCACCTGGGCACGTTCACCGACGCCGGAACCTTCGACGCCGCCATCGACAAGCTGGACTATCTGGTCGATCTCGGCGTCGACTTCGTCGAGCTGATGCCGGTGAATTCCTTTGCCGGCAGCCATGGTTGGGGCTATGACGGTGTGCTGTGGTACAGCGTGCACGAGCCCTACGGCGGCCCCGACGGGCTGGTGCGATTCGTCGACGCCTGCCACGCCAAGGGCTTAGCGGTGCTGATCGACGCGGTCTTCAATCACCTCGGCCCGTCGGGCAATTACCTGCCGAGATACGGGCCGTACCTGTCGTCGGCGAGCAACCCGTGGGGCGAGGGCATCAACATCGCCGACGCCGACTCCGACGAGGTGCGCCGCTACATCATCGGATGCGCGTTGCGCTGGATGCGCGATTTTCATGCCGACGGTCTGCGACTGGACGCGGTCCACGCAATGGTGGACACCACCGCGATCCACATCCTCGAGGAGCTTGCCACCGAAACGGACTGGCTGGCACAGCGATTGAGGCGGCCGCTGTCGCTGATCGCCGAGAGCGACCTGAACGATCCGCGGCTGATCACCCCGCGCGGCCGTGGCGGATACGGCCTGACCGGGCAATGGGCCGACGACATTCATCACGCCATCCACACCGCGGTCTCGGGCGAGCGTCAGGGCTACTACGGCGACTTCGGCAGCCTGGCCACGCTGGCGCAGACGCTGCGCCACGGTTTCTTCCACGCCGCCACCTATTCGTCGTTTCGGCGTCGCCGTCATGGCCGGCCGCTGGACACCAGCGAGCAGACCGGCATCCCGGCCACCCGGCTGGTCGCCTACACGTGCACGCACGACCAGGTCGGCAACCGCGCCCTGGGAGATCGTCCGTCGCAGAACCTGACCGGCGGCCAGCTGGCCGTCAAAGCCGCACTCGCGCTCGGATCACCTTACATTGCAATGCTTTTCATGGGCGAGGAATACGGGGCATCGACCCCGTTCCAGTTCTTCAGCTCGCACCCCGAACCCGAGCTGGCCCGGGCCACCGCCGAAGGACGCAAGGCCGAGTTCGCCGAACACGGCTGGGACGCAGACGAGATCCCCGACCCGCAGGACCCCCAGACGTTCGCGCGCTCCAAACTGGACTGGGACGAGGTCGACACCGGCGAGCACGCCCGGCTGCACCGCCTGTATCGGGACCTGATCGCGTTGCGGCGAAACCACCCCGACATGGCGGATCCGTGGCTGGACCACCTCACCGTCGACTACAACGAGGACGAACGCTGGATCACCATTCGCCGCGGCCGGTTGCGCATCGTGTGCAACCTGGGCGCCGAGCAGGTGAGGATCCCGGTCAGCGGTGACGTGGTGCTGGCCTGGGACGAGCCGACCGTCGATGCGGTCGCCACTGTGCTACAAGGACATTCGTTCGCCATCCTGTCGACCTGAGCGGACTGTGGATGACTGACTGGCGGCCCGGGGGCTCACCCCCGATGATGCCGCCATGAGTCAATTCGGTCAACGACGGGTCTGCCTGCACAAGCCGAACCACCGCGCCAACACGGTGCCGGACCCGCGCCACGTGTGCCACGACGTCGCGCCGGAGGCCGGCGTCGAGCCGTCGCATAGCGGTCCCGGGCCCGCTGTCACCGACGACGACGACGGAGCCTGAGCCGCGGCTACACGATCGCCCGTCCGGCGGGATGCACCGCCCGTACGACCGCGTCCGCGAGGGGATCGATCTCATCGAGGGCCAGTTCGGAGATCGTGATGCGGATGCCCGGCGGCGTGTTCATCCGGAACCGGCTGCCCGGCGCCGCCGCCCAGCCCGCGCCGAGCAGCCGGGCAACCGCGACCGCCTCGTCGGGGACCGGAACCCATACGTTGAGCCCGGAACGTCCGTGCGCCGGCCGGCCTCGTTCGGCCAGGGCGCCGCATAGCCGTTGACGTCTGGCGGCATAGTGCCGTTCGGCTGTCGCGACCAGCGCCCCCGCGGCTGGATCGGACCATAAATCGACGGCGAGGCGCTGCAGGAAATGGCTGACCCAGCCCGGACCGAGCCGCAACCGGCCATGCACCCGGTCGATGGTGCGGTGGTCGCCGGCGAGCACGGCCACTCGCAGATCCGGGCCGTACGCCTTGGACGACGAGCGAACGAACGCCCAGTGCTCGGTGCAGCCGGCCAGGGTGTGCAGCGGCACACCGGAGATGCCCGCGCAGTGGTCGTCCTCGACCAGCAGCAGATCACGGGCCCGCCGCGCCAACAGCTCACGCAACGACTCGGCGCGATCCGCCGAAAGCGCTGCTCCCGTGGGGTTTTGCGCGCGGTTGGTGACCACCAGAGCACGAACCCCGCTCCCCAGCGCCCGGGCCAGGTCATCGGTCAGCGGGCCGTCGTCGTCGACCCGCACCGGCTCGGCCGAAAGCCCCAGCGCCGCAAGGAGATCGAGCAGATTGGCCCAGCCCGGATCCTCGACGGCGACGCGGTCGCCGGGGCGCAGATGCGCGGTGAGCGTGCGTTCGATGCCGTCCAGCGCGCCGCTTGTCACGGCCAGGCGATCGGCGGGGATCCCGTCCGCGGCCAGCGCGCGGCGTGCGAACTCCTCCAGCTCGGGCGATAGGGCCGGTCGGCCGTAGAGCACCGGGTCGCCGGCGCCCGAACCGGCCAGCGAGGCGCCGGCGATGGGCAACAGGTTCGGGTCGGGGTTGCCGGTCGACAGGTCGCGCACCCCCGCGGGCACGTCCAGGCCCAGCAGCGAGCGCGGGGTGGTCGCCGGGCGGTGGCGCACGCGGGTGCCGCGCCGGCCGGCGGTCTCGACGGCCCCGCGATGACGCAACAGGCGGTAGGCCGCGGCGGCGGTGTTGGCGTTCACGCCGAGCTCGGCGGCCAGCTCGCGCACCGGCGGGAGCGCGTCGCCGGGCGCCAGGGCGCCGGCCGAGATCGCGGCTTCGATGCTGGCGGCTATTGACTCCGCCCCCGTACCGGTTATGCTGCTTTGTACTGGCACGCAATCTATTATGTACTAGAACAAACTACAGGGCAATCTTGTGGAAACCGCATATCAGCCGACGGCACGCACCACCCCGACCCGCTACCGGGAGCGCGCTCACTACGACCGTCGCGCCATTCACGCCATCCTCGACGAGGCGCTGATCTGCCATTTGGGTTACTCGAGCGCGGGTCGGCCAATGGTATTGCCCACGACGCACGCCCGGCGCGACGAAACGCTCTACCTACACGGTTCGACCGGCAGCGGCCCGTTGCTGGCGGCCAAGGTGGCCAGCGCGTCGGGCGCGGGCCTGCCGGTTTGTGTCACCGTCACGCTTCTCGACGGTCTGGTGCTGGCCCGTTCCGCGATGCACCACTCGGTGAACTTTCGCTCGGTGGTGGTACTGGGTGATGCGCGCGTCGTCGACGATCCGGCGGAGAAGGCGCAGGCGCTGCGCTGCCTGCTAGACCACATCGCACCGGGGCGCGCCGAGGACTGCAGGGCCCCGGATGCCCGCGAGCTCGCCGCAACCGGGGTGCTCGCCCTCGACCTCGTCGAGGTGTCGGCGAAAGTGCGTAGCGGCCCGCCGGCAGACGATCCGCCCGACGTTCCGTTGCCTCATTGGGCGGGCGTGGTGCCGCTGAGCCTGAGCGCCGGAACGCCGGTGCCGGCCGACGACCTCAACGCCGGCATTCCGGTGCCACCGTACCTCGGGCGGCACCGTCCTTGAGCCACGAGGATGCTCACGCCTCCGGCCGGGCCGGGCCCGTCCGCGTGGATCGGTCCCACCAGAATCCGGCGAGCATGACGGCGCCAGCCCAGGCCATGCCCAGCATCCACCCGGCGAGCACATCGCTGACGTAATGGACTCCCAGGTAGACGCGCGAGAACCCGATCAGGAACACCGAACCGATCGCCACGGTCCACACCACCACCTGGCCGGTCCACCACGGGATCAGCCAGCGGGTCAGCATCCACGCAGTGATGACCGCGATCGCGGCGGTGCCGGTTGCGTGTCCGGAGGGAAACGAATACCCGTCAGCGTCGACCAGGGCGAACGGCACGGGCGGGCGCTCTCGGCCTACCAACGCTTTGGCGGTGAAGAGCACCAATGGAATCCCCCCGCCACAAACGAGGGCGAGCACCACCGGCCGCCACGACCTGCACCGCCAGGCGGCAGCAATTGAAATCGGAAGGGCTAACGCCGCCAGCAGAAGGGGACCGCCCGCGTGAGTGATCACTTGCAGCACGGTCGTCAGCCATCGATCGCGGTGGGCCGCAAGCCATGACATGATCGGTTGGTCGATTCCGGTGATGCCGTCGCCCTCGAGCACGTCGTCGAGCACCTCGGTGAAGCCGACCGCCAACGACACGACCACCGCCAGCCCGAGCACCAAAGCGATGCCGGCGACCTCGCTCGTGGGTAATCGACCGCTCAGCGCCCGCCCCGTTTCGCCGACTCGCCCCCGCACCCAAGCCAGCGTTTTGCCGATCGCGGGAACTTCGGACATCCGCTGACTGAGTCCTCGCAACCGCGGCCCATGCCGAACAACCCAAATCGCCGCCCACCCAAGCAGTACGAGCGAAGCTACGGTGCCTGCGCTGACCAGCCCGAAGCCGCCGGCACCGGGTCCAGACGACTGGTGCATGTTTGCCTGCGGCGGGCTAGAACAGCAGGTAGCGGTACGCCGGCGAACCGGGTTTCAGGGTCTCGACGTGCAGCTCCGTCGCGCGCATTCGGGCCAGCAGGCCGTCCAGGTCGGCGGAGGATCCCAACTGGATGCCGACCAGCGCCTCGCCCGTCTCCCGGTTGTTGCGCTTGACGTATTCGAACAGGGTGATGTCGTCGTTCGGCCCGAGCACCGTGTCAAGGAAGCGGCGCAGCGACCCGGGCTCTTGCGGGAAGTCGACCAGGAAGTAGTGCTTGAGGCCGAGATGGACCAGCGAGCGCTCGAGCACTTCGCCATAGCGCGACACATCGTTGTTGCCACCCGAAACCAGGCAGACCACCGTCGACCCGGGCTCGATGTCGGCGTCCAGCAATCCGGCGACCGACAGGGCGCCCGCGGGCTCGGCGATGATGCCCTCGTTCTGATAGAGGTCGAGCATCGCGGTGCACACCGCTCCCTCGTCTACCGCCGTGATCGACACCATGTCGCCCGCTGCCGCCAACGCGGCGTAGGTCAGGTCTCCGGCCCGCCGCACGGCCGCGCCGTCGACGAACTGGTCGACGTCGTCCAGCGTCACCGGCTCCCCCGCGGACAGCGCGGCCATCATCGCCGCGGCGCCGGCCGGCTCGACGCCCAGCACCGACGTGTTGTCGGTCCGCTCGGCCAGATAGGTGGTGATGCCGGCGATGCAGCCGCCGCCGCCCACCGGTACGACCACCAGGTCCGGCTCGCCGTCCAGCTGGTCGAGCACTTCCGCGGCGATCGTGCCCTGGCCGGCAATGGTGCGCAGGTCGTCATAGGGCGGCACCAGGATGGCGCCGGTGCTTTCCACGTCGCTCAGCGCCGCCTCGGCGGCCAGGTCGTAGGTGGCGCCGCCCACGATCAGGTCGATGAAGTCGCCACCGTGGTAGCGGATCCGGTCGCGCTTCTGCATGGGCGTCTTGGCCGGCACGTAGACGCGGCCGTGCACCTGCAACATCCGGCACGCATACGCGAAGCCCTGCGCGTGATTCCCCGCCGACGAGCAGACCACGCCCGCCGCAAGCTCCGCCTCGGACAGCTGGACCAGCAGGTTGTAGGCGCCGCGCAGCTTGTAGGAGCGCACGATCTGCAGGTCCTCGCGCTTGAGGTAGACCTGCGCGCCGGTGATCGCGGACAACCGGTCGCTGAACTGCAACGGGGTCGGCGTGACCACTGCCGCGATCCGCTTGGCCGCGCCGTCGATGTCAGCCGCGGATAACGGCGAGACGCTCGGACTCTGGCTCAATTCGGCGGACACTGGTCAATGGTGCCACGACAGCCGACCAACTCCGGAATTCAGCCGACCGGGGTCAGCACGAACACCGGGATCTGGCGGTCGGTCTTGGTCTGATATTCGGCGTATTCCGGCCACGCCTCCACGGCACGCTCCCACCACGTGGCCTTCTCATCGCCGAAGACCTCGCGGGCGTCATAATCGCGGGTCGCCGAGCCGTCCTGCAGCTCGACGCGGGGATTCTTCTTGATGTTGTGGTACCAGACCGGGTGCTTCGGCGCCCCGCCCAGGGAGGCGACGACCGCGTACTGGCCATCGTGCTCGACGCGCATCAGCGGCGTCTTGCGCAGTTTGCCGGTCTTGGCGCCGACCGTGGTCAGCAGGATGATCGGCTTGCCCTTCATGTCGGCGGCCTCGGTTCCCCCCGACTCGGCATACTTGTCAGCTTGCTCGCGAGACCAATCCCATGGCGACGGCTCGTACTCTCCTTGCAGTGGCATGTCATCGACTCTAGGCGCGCGGTCTTCGCGGGCGGGTCGCTTCGCCGCGTCGAGGTGCGCCGGCGATCACGGCGCCGAGCCCGTGAGGTAGTGGGCGAGCACCGGGCGCAGCCATTCGGTCAGCGTCGCGTCGTCCATCGCGACCAGCGCGGGCACGCCGACGACGTTGCGCGCCATGGCGATTCCCAACACCTGCGATCCCACCATCGCGGTCCGCTCGGCGGCGCAGTCGGGCGCGACGGTCGCCAGGGCCGGCGACACCTTCTCGACGAACACTTCCAGCAGCGCGTCAGCGGCGGCCCGGTTGGTTGCCGCCGCGCGCAGCAGCGGCAGGAAGGAGCCGGCCGGATCCCACACCCGGACGAGAAAGGGCACCAGCACGTCGGCGATGCGTTCCGGGGCGAGGCCGGTGAGGTCGGGGAAGGTGATGTCGAGGCGGGAAACCGCGGCGAACAAGTCGGCCTTGTTGCCGAAGTAGTGCATCACGAGCGCGGGATCGACACCGGCGTCGGCCGCGATCGCGCGGATGGTGGTCCGCTCGAAGCCGTGGGTGGAGAACAGGGTGCGCGCGGCGCCCAGGATGTTGGCGCGGGTGACTTTGCCGTCGCGGGTGGCCATGCCGAAATTCTAGTTCAACAACTGTTGACATTGGTAGTGCGCCGGCTTACGTTGAGTTCAACAGTTGTTGAAATGGTTCGTCGAGGAGGCTCGGACATGACCGTCACCGTCATCCAGATCGGGCTCGATCCAGAGATGATCGACTACTCTTCGCCGGACTTCGCCCAGTTCACGGGCCTGTCCAAGGAAGTGCTGCGCGCCGCCAACGACGACAACGTCGCGGGTCTGCGCGCCGCGGGCTACCAGGTCGACAACTGCCTGATCGACTTCGGCGCCGCCGGCGCAGCCAAGGCCGGCGAGTGGCTGCGCGCCAAGCGCTACGACGCCGTGCTGATCGGCGCCGGAATTCGCCTGGTCGCCGGCAACACCCTGCTGTTCGAATCAATCGTCAACATCGCGCATGCCACCCAGCCCGGCTGCCGCTTCGTCTTCAACCGGGCAGCCCAAGCCACCCCCGGTGACATCCGTCGCTGGTACCCCGAACCGGAAGGAGCGATCCGATGAGTACAACCGCCGTTCGCGACGTCGACGTCCTGATCGTGGGAGCGGGCCCCACCGGCCTGACCGCCGCGGGTGACCTGGCCCGCGCCGGACGGTCGGTGACCGTGCTGGAGCGCTGGGCCGCCGAGAACCCGACGAGCCGCGCGTTCGCCGTCATGCCCCGGACGCTGGAGGTCCTCGACGCGCGTGACGCGGCCGACGACCTGCTGGCGCTCGGCCAGCGCGGGCCGGACGTGACCCTGTTCGCCAGAGCCCGCCTCGACCTGACCCGCCTCGACTCGGCCTACCCCTTCGTCCTGGTCACCCCGCAGACCAACGTCGACGCGGCACTGCGCCGCTACGCGCTCGCCGAAGGGGCGGATATCCGGCGCGGCGTCGAGGTGGTCGGGCTCGAGCAGGATGCCGACGGTGTCACCGTTACCGCACGCCCCAAGGATGACGACGACCCCACACACCGGCAGACCTGGCGGGCGCGGTACGTGGTCGGCGCCGACGGCGCGCACAGCACCGTCCGGAAGCTGCTGGGCACCGACTTTCCCGGCAAGACGGTGCTGACCTCGCTCATGCTGGCCGACGTCAAGCTGGCCCACGGCCCCTCCCATGGCGGATTGGTGGTGGGCACCACCGGTGACGTGCTGGGGTTCTTGGCCCCGTACAGCCGCCACGACGAGGACGGTTCGTGGTATCGGGCCCTGGTATGGGACCGCGACCACCAGTTGCCCGACAGCGCGCCCGTCTACGACGACGAGATCATCGATGTCCTCGGCCGCGCCATGCGGACCGATTTCGGTGTGATCGAGATCGGCTGGAAGTCGCGATTCCATTGCGACGAAAGGCAAGTCGCGCAGTACCGACACGGACGGGTGTTCCTGGCCGGCGACGCCGCGCACGTGCACTCCCCCATGGGCGGCCAGGGCATGAACACCGGCATCCAGGACGCCGCGAACCTGGCCTGGAAGCTCGACGCGGTGCTCGGCGGCGCCGACGACCGCCTACTGGACACCTATCAGCAGGAACGCCACCCGATCGGCAAGCGGGTGCTGTTGCAGTCCGGAATGATCGCGCGTGCCGCCACGCTGCATCGGCGACCCGCGATCTGGCTGCGTAATCTGCTGGCCCCCAACCTGCTCCGGATATCCGCGGCGCAGGATTTCGTCGCGGGTAGCTTCGCGGGCACGACGTTGCGCTACGGCCGGCGCGGCCTTGTCGGCACCCGCGCCGACGCGATCCCCCTCGTCGAGGGACGGCTGACGCACCTGCAGCGCGGCGGCGGCTTCGTGCTCATCCGCGAATACGGTGCCGCGCCGGTTGAGACACCCGGGACGTTGCAGGCCGAGCGGGCGGACCGAGGGCCGGCCGTGCTGGTACGCCCGGACGGCTATATCGCGTGGTCCGGCGCGTCGGCGCAGGCGGCTGATGCTGTCGCGAAGATCGTCTCGGTTGCGTCGGTTACCTTGCGCGCGAGGTGATTTCGCCCTAGTCCGTGTTCTGGGGTTGCTGCGCGACGAACGGCCGCAGATGACGGCGGGTTTGGTGGTCTTCCGCGCCGGGCTCGCCGTCGCTGTGCCGGCCACGCGTGTAATCGCTCTGCCACGGCGCCTTCTCGTCCTCCGCGGCCTCCTGCTCGCGGCCCAGCGCGCCACGTGAGCCGAGGAAGTGCTCGTGCTTGCGGTACAGCTCTTCGTCGGATTCGATCGGCCTGAGCTCGGGGGCGAACTCCTCGAGTTCGGCCCGGCGTTGCGGCACGATCATGCAGATCGGCTCGTCGACTTCGAATCGCACCGGCATGAACTCGCGGGTGAACTTCCAGTTCATGCTGAAACTCGAGCTGGACCAATCGGTTTCGACGATCCCTTCGAGCGGCGAGATGGCATCCTTCGGATGGTTCGCCGGCCCGCGGACCAGCAGGTTGTAGCCCGGCGGGGTGCGGAAGAGCATCGGCAGATGCCAGGTCAGGATGCCGTAGCCGAAGTGGCTGGAGGGCAGAAATTGACCGCTGTCGCGGGTGTCGGGCGCGATCGTCATGCTCGTTCGGTCATTGCCGCCCATCCAGGTGGCGGTGAACGCGCTGCGGTTGCGCACCTCCCAGCCGCTCTGGTTGGCGATCAGCATGGGCAGACATCGGTGCGGCCACCCCTGCCGCATCTCCGACATCCACGTCCGGCCTATCGGCGCCGGGCTGATCGGCGGCGCGATGTCGTGGGTGACGTACCCGATCAGTGGGCGGGACTGCCCACTGGATTTCTCACTCATCACATCCTCATCACCGGCCACTGTCGACCATCACCGACGTCGCCAACGCACTATCCCGACCAAACGTTAACGGTCCGTGAACCCCGCCGCCCGCCGGCGGGGACGATCAGCGCATCCTGGCCAGCTCCGCGATGGTGTTCACCCGCCGGATGGCGGTGGCGATCTCGATGGCGAAGTCACGACGCCGTCGGGCCATCTCGGGATCCTCGAAGCCGTCGACCAGTTCGCGGTGCCGCGCCAGCCGCAGCGCGGTCTTGAACAGCTCCATCGACCGCGACTCGGCGCTGGCGATACTGCGCTGCAGTTCCCACTGCTTGCCGACCTGCAGGCACTCGGCGAGGAAGGCTTCCTCGTCGAACGATTCGTCCTCGTAGGCGGCCAGCCGGTTCGCGACGATGTGATAGGCGTCCAGGAACGGACGCAGCACCAGATGCGCCAGCAGCAGATCGGCCCGTTCCAGCAACTCCCGCACGAAAGCGGCGCTGGCGGCCTTGCTGGTGTCCTCGACCGGCCCGATAAGCCGGACCTCGTCGGCGAGGTCCTTCTCGAATTGCGCGCGTGCGGAGAACAAGAATTCGAATTTCAGCAGTTCGCGCAGTTTCAGCGCCTCGTCGCGCACCGTCGCGGGCTGCACCGACCCGTCCGTGGACTGTTCGGCGTCTTCCGCCGCGGCCAGCAACGCCGTCTCGGCGATGGCCCGGTCGACCAGAATGTGGATGGCGGTGTTGCGGTAGAACGCCGCGACAAGGTGCTGGTCGGTGCCGATGCCCCACACCGCTTCGGTTCCGGCGTCGTAGACGCTCACCACGCCGGAGGAAACGAGCTGGTGCAGGGTCCAGCGGATGGTGGAGCGATTGGTCAGATCGGCCGCCCCGGCCACCGCCCAGTTCCGCGCCGCGATGTAACTCGCCAGCGGTTGTACCGTGGCCAGCACCTCGCTGATCGTCAGCGAGCGGTCCGCGCCCAGCAGCGCCAAGTTGACCACCGCGGTCGGGGTGACCGCCGTCGCGCGATTGATGCGGTGCTCGACGTCCAATGCGATGCGCTCGATTTCGGTCCCGACGCCCGACTCCTCGGATCGCAACTCCTCGAGGCGCTTACGCAGCGGCAACGGCTCGCCGAAGTCCAGGTACGCGCGCCCCAGGCGGGTGCCCTGCTGGCGGGCAAGGCGGATCAGGAAGCGAAAGTCCTCAGGTCGTTTCACGGCGCCGTAGGCCTCGGTGGTCATGGCTTCCACCTCGTGCAGTTGGTCGTACACGATGGAAGTGGGCACCAAATAAACTTCGGGGCCTTCGATTTCGTCGACGGCGTCGGCGAGGTACCGCAGGATTCCGAAGACCGGAGGCCGCAACTTGCCGGTCCTGGTCCGGCCCCCTTCGATGGACCAGGTCAGGTTGGCGTGGTTTTGCACCAGCTGGGCGGCGTAGGCGCGCAGCACGAACCGGTAGACGGGGATGTCCTTGGTCTGTCGCCGGATGAAGATGGTTCCGGTGCGCTTGGCCCAGGCACCCATCGGGAAGAAGTTCAAGTTCGCGCCGCCGAAGGTGAGCGCGGGCGAGAGCCGGCTGGCCTGGATCACCTCGGGCAGCAGCAGGCCGTCCAGGTAGGAGCGATGCGAAAAGGCAAACGCCAGCGTGGCTTTGCGATCCAGCTTGCGCAGCTGGGCGATCTGATCCTCGTCGGTCAGCACGTCGTAGGCGCGCATCAGCCAGCGACTGAAGCCGCGCCAGGCCGCCATGGCCGACTCGTCGAGCGACGGCGCCATTTCCCGCAGATAGCAGGCGGCCTCGGCGCGCACGCTGTCCGGTTCACGCCCCAGCTCGTGGGCCAGCGTGCCCAGCCGGTCGTCATACCATGGGGCGCGCAGCAATTCGACGACCTCGGCCGGATCGGTCGACAGCGGCGACGTCGATTCCTCGATGATACCGGTGCGCTGCAACAACTTTCGGACCCCTACCCGGCCGATTTCCCGGGCGGTTCCCGCCGGTCCCCCGTTCATACCGGCTGCACCGTGGCGGCCGCGGCGGGCTCGTGCACGTCCGGATGCGGCTGGGATGCGTAGAGCTGCTCGATCTCGTCGGCGTATTTCGCGGTGATCGGCTTGCGTTTGAGCTTCATCGTCAGCGTGATCTCGTCGCCGCCGGGCTCCCACAGGGAGGGCAGGATGCGGAACCGCTTGATTTGTTCCACCTGGGAGAGTTTCTCATTGCCCGCCGCCACCCCGGCAGCGATTTGCGCGATGACCTCCGGGTCGGCCGCCAGGGCGGCGGGCGAGGCGTCGGTTAGTCCGCGCTGGGCCGCATACGGGCCCACCGAGTCGGCGTCGAAGACCATCAGCGCGGTGTTGTAGGGCCGCCCCTCGCCGATGGTGATCATCACCCCGATCATCGGGCAGGACGCCAGGATGGCGTTCTCGATGTTGGCCGGCGACATGTTCTTTCCGGCCGCATTGATGATCAGCTCCTTCTTGCGGTCGACGATGCGCAGGTAACCGTCGTCGTCGACATCGATGATGTCGCCGGTGTGCAACCAGCCCTCGGCATCGATCGCCTCGGCGGTCTTCGCCGGTTCCTTGCGGTAGCCCTTCATCACCAGCGGGCCGCGGATCAGATATTCGCCGTCCTCGGCGACTTTGCCCTCGAGGCCTGGAAGCAGCCTGCCGACGGTGCCGAGTCGCGTGTCGTCCGGATGTGACACGCTGGCGGCGCAACTGAGCTCCGACATGCCCCAAACCTCGCTGATCGGGATCCCGATCCCCGCGAAGAATGCCAGCGTCTCCTTGGGGATCGGCGCCGCGCCGGACACGGCCCAGCGCAATTCGCCGAACCCCAGCCGCTCGCGCAGCCGCGACAGCACCAGCTCGTCGGCTTGGGCCCATTCGGCGGCCAGCTCGTGCGAAACATCGCCATCGGCAACCAGAGCGTCGGCGCGCTTGCCGGCCACCGACATCGCCCACTGCAAGGCTTGGCGCTTGGCCTGGTCGGTTTCGTTGGCGACGACGAAATCGATTGCGGCTCTGAGCTTCACCCACACTCGAGGCACGGCTCCCCAGACCGTGGGCCGCACGTCGGGCAGCGCCGCCGCAACGGCACGCGCGTCGGCCACAGGGGTGATCTGGGTACCGAACACCTCGAGGGGGTACAGGGCCATCATCCGGTCGGCAATGTGGGCCGACGGCAGGTACGACGTGGTCCGATCACCGAACCGGCTGCCAAGCACGGCGTCAAGTCCGTATGCCTCGAACAGCAGATTGGCGTGCGTCATCTCCACCCCCTTGGGATTTCCGGTGGTGCCGGAGGTGTAGATGAGGGTGACGACGTCCTCTGGTCGCACCGCCCGCCACGTCGCCTCGAAGTCGAAATCCGTTTGCGCGGCGGCATACAGGTCGTCAACGGAGATCGTGCCGGGCGGCGAACCGTCGATGCAGACGAGGTGCTCGATCGGTGCACCGCTGGCGCGAATGCGGTCCACGTACTGCTCCTCGCAGATCGCGACCTTGGTGCCGGCGTTGTCGAACAAATAGGTCAGCTGCTCGGCCGGCAGCGTGTTGTACACCGAGAAGGATGTGGCGCCAAGGTGTTGCGCGCCGATTTCGAGCGGGTAGAACTCGATCCGATTGGCCATCATCAACGAGACCGTGTCACCTCGCCGGACCCCCAGACCCGCCAGCCCGGCGGCGACCTTACGCACCTGCGTCGCAAGCTCTCGCCACGTCAACACCTCGGTGCCGCCGGGCGTGCGGAGCGCGACGGCATCGGGATCGATCGAAGCGGTGCGCTGGAACGCCTCGCACAAGGTCGCCGGATCCTGGGTTGTCGTCATTTGAATCCTCCTCGGCGCGACATCAGCACTGCCTGGTGAGCGTACGTCCGAGCCATGGGGCACGGAACATTTCGGCCGGTTCACGCAGGGTTTAGGCCTGTGGCCGCCACAGTTGCACCGTGCTCGTTACGCCGGCGGGCAGTTCCACCAGCTCGATCGGCGTCCCATCGGGGTCATAGATGAAGAACATCCGCACTCCGCCGATATCGACGGGCGGCTCGGCCCGGACACCGGGATGGTCGCGCGTCACCGTCTCGTAGGCGGCGTCGAGATCGTCGACGCGAAACGACATGTTGGTGTAACCCAGGTGCGGACCGCTCGGGCACTCGGGCACCACGCCCAGCGACAACAGCTCCACCATTGCCGCCCCGATCAGCCCCCCGATCATGCGGCCCCGCTGGGCGGCACCGCCGGTGACCGAATCCAGGCCGGCGCCCTCGAGTTCGATGTCGAACACCACGTCCATGGCCAGCACCGCGGTATAGAACGCCAGCGACGCCTCGATATCCGAGACGCCGATGCAGACATGGGAGAAGTTCTGCACGGCGATGGGATGCTGCCGGGTCATGCGGACTCCTCGTCGGGGTGGGGCGGATGAATGCCACAGGTACAGGCGTCAATTGAGGGACACGTGCAGCGCATCCCCCACTCGATGACCGCCCGCGCACGGGCCAGCGACTCCATGTGCGCGTCGATCTCGGCCAGTTTGGCCTCGGCCAGGGCACGGCTCACCGGCCGCCCGGGAGCGTCGTCGGCGAACAACAGCTGGATCTCTTCCAGCGAGAACCCGGCGGACTTGCACAGCGCGATCACCTCGAGGCGGGCCAGGACCGAGTCGTCATAACGGCGCTGACCGCCCAGCCGCGCCGGCTCCGGCACCAGCCCGATCTGCTCGTAGTAGCGCAACGCCGTCGCCGCCACCCCGGCCTGGCGCGCCACCTCCCCGATCGTCAGGCTTGGCGCCATCGCAGCCTCCCGGGATTCGATGCTTGACTTCGAGCCAACTCTAAGTCCTTGACTGTTGTCATGACCATCCCCCGATACGCGGAACTCAACGGTTCTCGCTACGCCCTGCTGCGATCGTTTCGCCGCGACGGCACGCCCGTCGACACCCCGATCTGGTTCGCGTTCGACGACGGCGGCTTGCTGTTCCGGACCAAGGTGGGCCCGAAGACCAAGCGGCTGGCCGCTAGCCGTGACGTCGAACTCACGGCCTGCGACCATCGGGGCCGGGTGCGTCCCGGCGCGACGACGGTGGCCGGCCGTGCCACGGTGCTGACCGGCGCCGAGGCCGGTCGCGCCAACCGCGTGCTGCACCGGCGGTACGGCTGGCAATGGAACATCGTCCCGCTGATCAAGGTGCCCGGCGTGACCAACGTCCACCAAGACCTGTGCGCGCGCGAGAAGTTCCGGCGCGCCCGCGACCGCGGGGTGTGGCCGGACAGCGTCATCGTGCGGGTGGACCTGCCATGACAAGCGCAAGGGCGGCCGACCCCGTCCGCTCCCCCGGCTTCCGCCAATGCTGTGGCGCCGCAGCGGGATTGGCACTCGGCATGGTGCGTCCGAAGCGGCCCGACGAGCGGTTCCTGCGCACGGTCCTCGACGCTGGCCTGCCGGCGCCCGGCCGCGTGGTGACGGTGACCGCACTGCCCCAGGCGCCACGCCCGGTGCCTACCGCGGCCATCGTCGAGGGCACCTTCGCCCCGGCGCGCGTCGAGAACTCGCTCACGTCGTTCCTCGTCGCCCACCCGGAGGCGACGTTCATCGTCGACCCCGCGGTCTGCGTCGACGTCGAGCGACGCGCGATCACCCAACTGCCCGCCGTGCTGCGGGTCGCGGTCCGGCCGCCGGCCGGCACGATACCCACGATCACCGCCCTGAACCGATTGCCCGAACCGCCACGCCTGGATTTCGCGCTGCCCACGCACGCGCACTGGGACCACGTGTCGGGTCTGCTGGACCTGCCGGATCTCCCCGTGCGCCTGCACCGCCGCGAACACGACTGGATCGGTACCGGTGCGATCGCTCCCGTTGGCGGCGTGCGCGATTCGCTGCGCGGCCGGCCCGTCAGCGACTACGACCTGGACGGGCCGCCGGTGCTGACCTTCACCGCCAGCCACGACCTCTTCGGCGACCATTCGGTCATCCTGGTGGACCTGGCCGGACACACCCCGGGCAGCGTGGGGGTGCTGGCCCACACCGCGCGGGGCTGGATCCTGATCGCCGGCGACGCCGCCTGGCACCATTTGCAGATCGACAAGGTCCGGCAGAAGGCAGGCTACCCGGGCAACTTGGTGGACGAGGATCGCGAGGAGACCTTCAGGACCCTGCAGCGCCTGCACCTGGTACGGCACGCGGTGAAGATCATCCCGACCCACGACCACCAGGCGGCGTTGCAGTTACCCGCCTAACCGTTTGCGGCCGAACGCGAAATTAGCTTCACGTTCGGCCGCGAGCGTGAAACCAACTTCACGTTCGCCAAGGATTGGCCGGCCTGTCACGCTAGTCGCCAAGGATTGGCCGGGCTTTCGCGCTAGCCGCCCAGGCAGCCCGGGCCGAGCAGCGCCTTGAGATCCCCCATCAGCGCCGGCGACGGCGTAACCCGAAGGGAGGCATCCAGTTCCAGCGTCGTGATCCGGTCACCGCTGATCAGCCGCAGGTGCACCTGCGCCGTACCGGGGTGGCGGGCCAGCACCTGCTTGAGCGCGGTGACCTTGTCGATGGTGCACTGCCGCGTCGGCAGGCTGACCGCCAGCGGCCGGTTCGGCTGCGCATTCGAAAAGTCGGGCACCACAAGCTCATTGGCGATCAGCGCGACACGGTCGTCGCGCAGCGATACCTTCGCCTTGATCAGCACCACGGCGTCGTCGGCGATCTCGGCCCCGTACACGGAGTACGCCTGCGGAAAGAACATCACCTCGATGCCACCGGTGAGGTCCTCCAATTGTGCCGACGCCCAGGGCATTCCGTTCTTGTTGACCCGCCGGTTGACCGACGCGAGGATGCCGCCCACCCGCACCTGGGCGTCGTTGGGGACATCGCCGTCGAGGATGGCCGGAATCTGGGTGTCGACCTGCGCCGTCAGCAGGTGCGCCACCTGGTTGAGCGGGTGCCCGGAGACGTACAGGCCCAGCATTTCCCGCTCCAGCGCGAGCTTGTGCTTGTCCTCCCACTCGTCGTCGGGCACCTTGATGTTGAACACCGATTCGGTGCAGCCGTCATCACCGCCGAACAGGTCGAACTGGCCCATCGCCTCGGCCTTCTTGGTGCCCAGCACCGAGTCAACCGCATCGGTGTGCACCAGGAACAGGCCCTTGCGGGCATGCCCCAGCGAGTCGAAGGCGCCCGCCTTGATCAGCGACTCGGTCACCTTCTTGTTGCATGCCGCGACGTCGATCTTGTTCAGATAGTCCGAGAAGTCGGTGAATTTGCCTTTGCCGTTGCGGGTCCCGATCAGCGAGCCGACCACGTTGGCGCCGACGTTGCGCACCGCGCCGAGCCCGAAGCGGATATCCCGCCCCACCGAGGCGAAGTTCACCAGCGACTCGTTGACGTCCGGTGGCAGCACCGTGATGCCGAGTTTGCGGCAGTCGGCGAGGTAGACGGCGGCCTTGTCCTTGTCGTCGCCCACCGACGTCAGCAGGCCGGCCATGTACTCGGCCGGATAGTTGGCCTTGAGGTAGGCGGTCCAATACGAGACGAGGCCGTAGCCGGCCGCGTGCGACTTGTTGAACGCATAACCGGCGAACGGAAGGATGGTGTCCCACAACGCTTTCACCGCTTTTTCGGAGAAGCCGTTGGCGGTCATCCCTTCGTAGAAGCCCTTGTACTCGGCCTCGAGCACCTCGAGCTTCTTCTTCCCCATCGCCTTACGCAGCGCGTCGGCCTTGCCCATCGTGTAGGAGGCGACCTTCTGCGCGATGAACATGATCTGCTCTTGGTAGACGATCAGGCCGTGCGTCTCGGCCAGGATCTCGCGGAGCGGTTCCTCGAGCTCCGGATGGATCGGCTTGACAGCCTGACGACCGTTCTTGCGGTCGGCGTAGTCGTTGTGGGCGTTCATGCCCATCGGCCCGGGCCGATACAGCGCCAGCACCGCGACGATGTCGTTGAACTCGGTAGGCTGCATGCGGCGCAACAGGTCTCGCATCGGCCCGCCGTCCAGCTGGAACACACCCAGGGTGTCGCCGCGGCCGAGCAGCTCGTAGGTGGGCTTGTCGTCCAGCGGCACCGATTCCAGGTCGAGGTCGATTCCCCTGTTGCTCTTGATGTTCTCCAGCGCGTCGCCGATGATCGTCAGGTTTCGCAGGCCCAGGAAGTCCATCTTCAGCAGGCCGATGGCCTCACACGACGGGTAGTCCCAGCCGGTGATGATGGCCCCGTCCTGGGGCCGCTTCCACAGCGGGATGGCCTCGGTCAGCGGCTCGCTGCTCATGATCACCGCGCAGGCGTGCACACCGGCGTTGCGGATCAGGCCTTCCAGGCCGCGCGCGGTCTGGTAGATGGTGCGCACGTCGGGGTCGGTCTCGATCAGACCGCGGACCTCGGCGGCCTCCTTGAACCGCTCATGGCCCGGGTCGGTGATGCCGGACAGGGGAATGTCCTTGGCCATGATCGGCGGGGGCAGCGCCTTGGTGATCCGGTCGGCGATCGCGAATCCGGGCTGGCCGTAGTGGATGCGCGCCGAATCCTTGAGCGCGGCTTTGGTTTTGATGGTGCCGAAGGTGATCACCTGGGCCACGCGGTCCGAGCCCCACTTCTCGGCGGCGTAGCGCACCATCTCGCCGCGACGACGGTCGTCGAAGTCGATGTCGATATCGGGCGCCGACGGCCGCTCCGGGTTGAGGAACCGCTCGAACAGCAGGCCGTGCGGGATCGGGTCGATGTTCGTGATGCCCAGCGCGTAGGCCACCAGCGAGCCCGCCGCCGAGCCGCGCCCCGGCCCCACCCGGATGTCGACCGACCGCGCGTAGTTGATCAGGTCCGCGACGATCAAAAAGTACGACGGGAAGCCCTTGTCGCATATGACCTTGATCTCGTACTCGGCCCGGTCGATGTAGTCCTGACCGACACCGGCCGGGAAGCGGCGCTGTAACCCGGCCAGCACCTCGTGGTGCAGCCAGGTCGCCTGGTCGTGGCCCTCGGGCACCGGGAAGATCGGCATCCGGTCGCGCGGGGCCCACACCTCGTCATACGACTGCACCCGCTCGGCGATCAGCAGGGTGGAGTCGCAGGCGCCGGGAACCTCCTCGTCCCAGATCTGGCGCATCTCGGCGGCCGACTTCAGGTAGTAGCCGTCGCCGTCGAACTTGAACCGGTTGGGGTCCGAAAGCGTCTTGCCGGTCTGCACACACAGCAGCGCCTCGTGGTTGTGGGCGGCGTCGCGGGTGACGTAGTGGCAGTCGTTGGTGGCCAGCGGCGGGATGCCCAGCTTGCGGCCGATCTCCAGCAGCCCTTGGCGGACCCGCGTCTCGATGGATAGCCCGTGGTCCATCAGCTCCAGGAAGTAGTTGTCGGCGCCGAAGATCTCGCGCCACTTGGCGGCCGACTCCAGCGCCTCGCGCTCATGCCCCAGCCGCAGCCGGGTCTGCACCTCACCCGACGGGCAGCCCGTGGTGGCGATGATGCCCTCGGCGTGTTCGGCGATGATCTCGGCGTCCATCCGCGACCACTTGCCGAGCTGACCCTCGAACGACGCCAGCGAGGACAGCTTGAACAGGTTGCGCAGGCCGGTGGCGTTCTCGGCCACCATCGTCATGTGCGTGTAGGAGCCACTGCCCGACACGTCGTCCGACTTCTGGCCGGGGTCACCCCACAGGATCCGCCGGGTGTCGAAACGCGAGGCCGGCGCTATATAGGCCTCGACGCCGATGATCGGCTTGATGCCGGCCTTGGTCGCCGCGTTGTAGAACTCGCTGGCGCCGAACATGTTTCCGTGGTCGGTCATCCCGACCGCGGGCATTTGCAGCCGGTCCACCTCGGCCAGCATCGGCGCGATCTTCGCGGCACCGTCCAACATCGAGTACTCGGTGTGGTTATGCAGGTGCACGAAGGACGAGTGGTTCATAGGGACGCCAGTCTATGACTGAGGACCGACGGGTTTCGGGCGTGTCGCGAAGTGTGTCGTGCGGGTGTCAGCCGTACAACTCGACGAACTTCTCCAGCGACTTCTGGACGTCGCCCTTGACCGCCCGGGCCGCGGCCGAGCCCACCGGACCGAACAGCGCACGTCCGCCCAGCTCGAGGCGCAGACCCAGCGTCGATCCCTCGCCGGTGGACCGCACGGTGAGCGTGACGGCGTATTTCGCCCCGCCCTTGCCTGAACCCGACATGGCCATCTCGTGCGGCGGATCCCACGTGGTCACCGTCCAGGTCACCCGGTTGCGCAGGCCCTTGGCACGTGCCACGCCGACGATCTGAGTGCCCTCCGCGATCTCGTCGGGCAGTTCGCTGCGCCATCCCTCGTGCATGATCAGCCAGTCGCCCAAATCCGACAGATCGGAGACATGGTCCCACATGTCCTGCGGGGTCATCGGAACGTCGGCGGTCAGGTCCACAGCAGCCACCGCCTGAGCCTAGCGCTTCGTCACATCCGCCACTGCGGTCTCACCGCCGAGGCGCATGGTCAGTTGCCCGCCTCTGAGCGACAACGGAAGACGGACGGCCGTAAGGCCGACCCGAGCTCGCCCGCGCGCCAGCCCAGTTGTCGCTCAGAGGCAGGCTTTTCACCACCCCTCCGGCGGAGAGACGGCTGTGACGGCTGTGTTCCGGCGGACGTCGCCTTGTTCCTCGTCGATGCCAATCCGCTCGTGCAGCTTGACCAGCGGTTCAGGTGCCCACCAGTTGGCGCGGCCCATCAAGCGCATGAATGCCGGGAGCAGCAGCATCCGTACCAGCGTGGCGTCCACCACCACCGCCAGCGTGAGTCCCAGACCGAACATCCTCATGAACGACACCTGAGCGGCTATCAACGCAGCGAACGAAATCGCCATCAGCAGCGCCGCGGCGGTCACCACCCGCCCGGAGCGGGCCAGGCCCAAGGCGACGGCCTCGTCGTTGGCCTCCGGGGTTCGGTCGGACTCCAGCCAGTGCTCGCGGATCCTGGACACCAGGAAAACCTCGTAATCCATGGAGAGGCCGAACGCGATGCAGAACAACAACACCGGCATGTGGACCATCAGGGTTCCGTTCGCGGTGGTGCCCAGCGCGCCCAGGTGGCCGTCCTGGAAGATCCACACCAGCGCGCCGAATGCGGCGGTCAGCGACAAGACGTTGAGCGCCAAGGCTTTCAGCGGCATCACCACGCTGCCGGTCAACAAGAACAGCAATGCGAACGTGATGACCGCGATGATCGACAGGACAAACGGCAGGCGCGACGTCACCGCTCCCGCACTGTCGCGATTGATCGCCGCCCTGCCGGTGAACTGCACGCCGCGGCCACCAGGACCGGCGACGGCCCGCAGCCGATCGAGCTGCCTTTCCGAAGCGGTGGAGAACAATGGAGCCGCGCTGCGCACCGTGAGGAAGACGCTACCGTCGCGCGCGTCGGTAGCCGCGGAAGGCGGCCCGACCAGCGTCCCCTTGTCGAAGGTCCCGCCGGGCGCCGACACCGACACGACGTCGCCCACCTGCGAGAGCTGGGCGGCATAGCGGTCGATGTCGCCGGGTGCCACCCCGGTCGCATCAGCGATCACAACGGTCATGTCCGTCTCCGGGTTAACGGCGAAATTGAAACGCATGTCGTCTCCGACCTGGCGCGCCGATGCCGACACCGGCAGCACTCGGTCGTCAGAGAAGCCCCAATTCGCCCCGAGAAAAGGCGCGCCCAGCACCAGCAGCAGCGCGATGACCGCTAAACCGATCGAAATCGGCCGTCGCATAACGGCTTTGGTCGAGCGGTACAGAAAGGTCTCTTGGATCGGGGCGGACACCGGCTCTGGACGCCCGCCCACCCGGCGAATCAGCCGCCGCACGTTGAGCGAGTCCAGCCGGTCGCCGAGCATCACGATCAGGGCAGGGGTGATCACCACCGCGGCGACCGCCGCCAAGGCGACCACCGCGACGCCCGCGTAGGCGAACGACTTCAGGAAGTACATCGGAAACAGCACCATCGTGGCCATGGACAGTGCGACGGTCGTCGCCGAGAACAGCACGGTTCGCCCGGCCGTGCACATGGTGCGAACCAGTGCATCCTCGCGCTGCATGCCGTCGGCGAGCTCGTCGCGGTATCGGCTGATGATCAACAGGGTGTAGTCGATGGCCAACGCCAGACCCATGGCCACCGTCAGGTTGAGCGCGAATATCGAGACGTCGGCGAAGAGTGTGATTGCTCGCAGCGTCGCCAAGGTGCAAACGATGGCAAAGCCGCCCACCGCCATCGGAATCGCCGCGGCGAGCATTCCGCCGAACACCCACACCAGCACAACGAAGCTCAATGGAAACGCGATGGATTCCATGACCAACAGGTCCTTTTCGCTTTGCTTATTGATCTGCGCGTACGTCAGGGCCTCGCCACCCGCCTTCACTGTGACGCCATCACGATCGTGGACGAGCTTCTTCGCCAATGCCGCGGCGTTCTTCTGGGCGTTGGTCTCGCCACCGCTAACACCGGCGACGATCAATCCGGTCTTACCGTCCTTGCTGATCAGGCCCGCCGCGGCCGCAGGCGGAAGGGTCCACGCCGAGCTGACTTGGGCAATGTCCGGCGAGGCTTTGAGCTGCGCGACGATGTCGGTCGCCGCCTTTCGGGCAGACTCACTTCGGGCGCCCGCCTCGGTGGTCACCTCGAAGACCAGCTGTTGGTCGCCGTAGTCGAACTTCTCCGCGAGCACCCGCTGAGCCCGTGACGACTGCGATGACGGATCCTGATAGCCGCCCGCCGACAACACGTCGAGCGCGGAGAAGCCGAAAATTCCGGCCGCGACCATCACCAGGAAAGCCGCCGCGACGATGGTGCGAGGCGCGATTATGGCGAGTCGAGCGGCTCCCCGGAGCACCGTCAGCTCTTGGGCCCGCCGCGGAACCGGTTGCCGATCCGGATGCCCGGCAACAGCAGGCTGCGCGGCGCGAACCGGCCGCCGGTGCTGACCACCTTGGGCACCACGCCGGGTACCACCGTGCGCCGGCCGGACAGCATGCCGCCAATGGCGGCCTCGGCCACGTCGCGCGGCGACACCTGCGCGATGGGAATGCTGAACCGCTCGGCGTTGGCGATCTCGGCCCACTCCGTCGGCACCGGGCCCGGGCACAGGCAGGTGACCGACACCCCCGTGCCGTGCAGCTCCTCGTGCACCGCTTCGGAGAACGTCTGCACGAAAGCCTTGGTGGCCGAATACACCGCCATGAAGGGAACCGGCTGAAACCCCGCGATCGACGCGATGTTCATCACCGCGCCGGCCCCGCGCTCGACCATGCCGGGCAACGTCGCGTGGGTGAGCTCCATCAGCGCCAGCGCGTTGAGCGTGACCTCTTCGCTCTCGCGCTCCAGCGGCAGCTCGTGAAACACCCCACTGGTCCCGAAACCGGCGCTGTTGCACAGGCCGGCGATCGACTCGCTGCGCAGCCGGCCGGCCAGCGTGGCGCGGGCCTTGCTGTCGCCGAGGTCCAGCGGCAGCACCTCGACGGCGACCGAGTACTCCTGGCCGACCTCGTTGGCCAACTCGTCGAGGCGCTCGCGGCGACGCGCGACCAGCAGCAGCGGGAAGCCGCGGCGGGCCAGCCCGCGAGCCAGTTCGGCGCCGATGCCCGACGAGGCGCCGGTGATGACAACGGTGGTCTGGATGTCAGGCTTTGGCAGGCTCATGATGTCACCAATGTATCCCGCGGGTAGCCCGCACGAAGTTCTCGCTGCGTCTATCGAATTCCGTTGTGTCGGTTGATGCTTGATCGCCCTTTGCGGCGCTGGAGTCGCTGAACATGGCGAATGCCCGGTTGCGCACCCGATCCATCACCGCCGGGTTGACCGCATCGGCGACGGCGGCGAACTGCCCGAACGGCGAGCTGGCCCGGCGGGGCCGGTGCACGATCGCGTCCGCGATCACCCCGGCCGCCTGGTCCGGCGTCAGCGCCGGGAACTTGTCGTAGAGCGTGGTCGGGCTGATCATCGGGGTGCGCACCAAAGCCATGTGCACGGTGGTGAACTTGACGCCGTCGTTGACGGTCTCGGCCTGCAGCGAGTCGCACAGGCTGTCCAGCGCGGCCTTGCTGGCGATGTAGGCCCCGAAGCGCGGCGCGCGGGTCTGCACGCCGACCGAGGAGACGTTGACGATGTGCCCAAATCCCCGCTCGCGCATCCCGGGGATGAACTTGAGGATCAACTGGACCGCGCCCAGGTAGTTCAGCTGCATGGTCCGCTGATAGTCGTGAATGCGGTCGTAGGACAGCTCGAGTGAGCGCCGGATCGACCGCCCGGCGTTGTTGATCAGGATGTCGACGCCGCCGACGTCGCTGAGCACCTGGTCGGCCATGGCCGCGATCGCGTCCATGTCGGACAAATCGCAGGGGTACACCTCGGCGGTGCCGCCGCTGCCGCGGATCTCGTCGGCGACCTTCTCGAGGTTCTCCCGGGTGCGGGCGACCAGCGCCACAGTCCCCCCGGCCTCGGCGATCTTCTTCGCGGCGGCCTCACCGATGCCCGATGACCCCCCGGTGATCAGGACGGTCTTGCCCTTGACGGCCTCCTCGAGCGTGCGGCCCTGCACCGCGTCGAGCAGGTTCCTCAGATAGAACGGCCGATACCGTCCGGCCGAGTTCGGGGTGTTGACGAGGTGCGACACCGTAGCCAGTGGCTTTTCCACCAGGTTCCCGATCGAGTTCTCCACCAGGTTCGTTATGTCACCAAGATTCATGGGCTTTCGCTCCTGATGGTGTGAGCCCCCCGACCGCAACTGGCCTGCCCGTAGGCCACGACCGCCTTATGGGGCTGTGCGAGTGATGTGACGTGCATCATCAAACCAACCTAGGACATCAGCGGCTCACCCCGATGCAGATTGCGGTCATGTAACACGACACCCACTCTCACGGCCGGCCGAGAACAGTCGTCAGCGCTGAGCAATCCGCTTGTTACACAAGGCAATCCGGGCTTGATCGTATACTTACCGACGAGCAACGCCGAGATGTTCCAATCGTGCTCATGAAAATTCTGGCGCGCTTCCGCAAGTCGGCACCCGCGCCGATCTACGACCGGATCGGTGGCCACGAGGCGATCGAGGTCGTGGTCGAGGACTTCTACGAACGGGTGCTTGCCGACGACCAGCTGTCCGGCTTCTTCACCGGGACGAACATGAACCGCCTCAAGGGCAAACAGGTCGAGTTCTTCGCCGCTGCCCTGGGTGGCCCGGAGCCCTACACCGGCGCCCCGATGAAGCAGGTGCACCGGGGACGCGGGATCACCATGCACCACTTCGGTTTGGTGGCCGGGCATTTGGCCGACGCGCTGGCCGCCGCCGGGGTGCCGTCGGAGACGGTGACCGAGATACTCGGCGCGATCGCACCGCTGGCCCCGGAGATCGCGACGGCCGACGCCGGCAAGGTCAACGTCTGACCGCTTTCGCCTAGCATGCCTGGCATGCGGCGCACATTTGACGACCTGATCGCCGAGGCGGACGCCGCCCCGGTCGATGGCTGGGATTTTTCGTGGCTGGACGGCCGGGCCACCGAGGAACGGCCGTCCTGGGGTTACCAGCGCCGGCTCAGGGACCGGCTGGCGACCGTGTCGGCCGCGCTGGACATCCACACCGGCGGCGGGGAGGTGTTGTCCGGCGCGGCGCCGTTCCCGCCCACCATGGCGGCCGTCGAGACGTGGCCGCCGAACGCCGCGCTGGCCACCCAGCGCCTGCATCCGCTCGGCGCGGTGGTCGTCGCGACTCGCGACGAGCCGCCGCTGCCGTTCGCCGATGCCGCCTTCGACCTGGTGACCACGCGCCACCCGATCTCCGTCTGGTGGACCGAGATTCTTCGGGTGCTCCGTCCGGGCGGCACGTACTTCGCCCAGCACATCGGCCCGGCCACCATGGGCGAACTGGTCGAGTACTTCATCGGGCCGCAGCCGCAGAAGTGGGCCGAGTTTCATCCGGACGCCGTGCGCGCACAGGCCGAGGCGGCCGGCCTGCAGATCGTGGATGTCCGGATGGAACGAATGCGCGCCGAGTTCTTCGACATCGGCGCCGTCGTGTACTTCCTGCGCAAGGTGATCTGGACCGTGCCCGACTTCACCGTGCAGCGCTACCGCGAGCGGCTGGCCGAACTGCACGAGCGCATCGAATCCGAGGGGCCGTTCGTCGCCCACTCCGTGCGGCTGCTCGTCGAGGCCCGAAAGCCCGGGTGAGTCAGCCCTCGTCGCGCAGCACGTCCAGCGCGTGTTGCAGGTCGGGCGGGTAGGGGCTGACGATCTCGATCCGCCTGCCGTCGGCGGGATGGGTGAACGACAGCGAGCGGGCATGCAGCCATTGCCGTTCCAGGCCAAGCTTTTTCGCGAGCTTCGGATCCGCGCCGTAAACGAGGTCACCGCAGCACGGGTGATGCAGGGCAGAGAAATGCACCCGGATTTGGTGCGTGCGGCCGGTTTCCAGGTGCACGTCGAGCAGGCTTGCGGCGACGAACGCCTCCACGGTGTCGTAGTGGGTGAGGCTGTGCCGGCCGTCCTTGGTGACCGCGAACTTCCACTCGCCGCCGCGATGACGCCCGATCGGGGCGTCGATGGTACCGCTGGACGGGTCCGGATGTCCCTGCACCAGCGCGTGATAACGCTTGTCGACGGTGCGCTGTTTGAACGCCCGTTTGAGCACGGTGTAAGCCCGCTCGGATAGCGCCACCACCATCACCCCGGACGTGCCGACGTCGAGGCGATGCACAATCCCCTGCCGCTCGGGCACCCCCGAGGTGGTGATCCGGTAACCGGCGGCGGCCAGCCCACCGAGCACCGTGGGTCCGGACCAGCCCACCGAGGCGTGCGCGGCCACCGCCGCAGGCTTGTCGACCGCCACGATGTCGTCGTCGGAGTACAGGATCGTCATGCCCTCGATGTCGACGGGCGTGTTCTGCAGCGGCGCGGGCGCCTCGGGCAGGCGCACCTGCAGCCAGGCGCCGCCGGTCAACCGGTCGGACTTGCCGGCCTGCACGCCGTCGAGTTCGACGCCGCCGTCTTCGGCCAAGGCGGCCGCCGCGCTCCGCGACAACCCCAGCAACCGTGCCAGCCCGGCATCCACGCGCATGCCCGCCAGTCCCTCCGGGACGGGCATCGAGCGGTCACTCACCCGCGCGGTCTCCGCCGTCGCCCTTGGGCCGACCCGGAGAGTCGCCGTCGGCGTTGCGCCGACCAACAGAATCGAAGTCGAACCCGAAGATCGACAGCACCACCAGCAGGATGGCGCCGCCGACCACAGAGGGATCGGCGACGTTGAACACCGGCCACCAGCCGACCGACAGGAAGTCCACGACGTGTCCGCGAAGCGGTCCGGGGGCGCGGAAGAAGCGATCGACCAGGTTGCCCATGGCGCCGCCGAGGATCATGCCCAGGCCCACCGCCCACCAGGGCGACACCAGCCGCCGCCCCATCCAGAAGATGCCGACGACCACACCGGTCGCGATCAGGGTCAGCACCCAGGTATAGCCGGTCGCCATCGAGAAGGCGGCGCCCGAATTGCGCACCAGCGTCCAGGTCACGGTGTCACCGATGATCGGCACCGGCTGGCCGGGGGGCAGCAGCTTGACGGCGAGGACCTTGGTGACGATGTCGAGGACCAGGACTATCGCCGCGATCGACAGCAACAGCCGCAGCCGCCTCGGAGCACGTATGGGTGCCGCGCCGGTTTCCGGCACCGCGTCCCCCTCGACCGGGGCGGACCCACCGGCCTCTCCGGCTGAGGTCACCGGTTCAGTCGACTTCGTTGGTTCGTCAGGCACTTCCCCATCATCCCCTACCGTCCCGCGCAGGCTAGCCATGTTCGCGACGCGGCGATGCGCAATGATGCCAGCATGGCCCGCCTCACCGTGATCGCCACCGGAGGCACGATATCGACCGGTACCGGTGCCGACGGGGTGCACCGGCCCTCGTACACCGGAGCGGATCTGACGGCGCCCTTCCGCGCACAGCACGACGTGGACGTCGTCGACCTGCTGGCGGTCGACAGCTCGGAGCTGACGCTCGCCGATTGGGACCGGATGCGCGACGCGGTGACCGCCGCGGTCGACGGCGGCGCCGACGGGGTGGTGGTGCTGCACGGCACCGACACCATGGAGGAAAGCGCGCTGTGGCTCGATCTCACATATGCGGGCCAGGCCCCGGTCGTCCTGACCGGCGCGATGCGCAGCGCCGACGCCCCCGACGCGGACGGCCCGGCCAACGTGCGCGACGCCCTGGCCGTGGCGGCCAGCCCGGCCGCCCGCGACCTGGGCGTGGTGATGTGTTTCGCCGGCCGGGTGCTGCAACCGCTGGGCATGACCAAGGTGGCCACCGAGGACCTGAGCGGCTTCGCCGGTCAGCTGCTCGGCACCGTGACCGGCGGCGTGGCACTGGCCGGCCCGAAGACCCGGCCGTACGCCGGCGATCTGCGGGCCGCCACCGCGCCGCGCGTCGACATCGTCGCGGCGTACCTGGGCAGTGACGGGGTGGCCCTCGACGCCTGCGTGGCCGCCGGGGCGCGGGCCGTGGTGCTCGAGGCGCTGGGTTCGGGAAACGCCGGGCCCGCGGTGGTCGATGCGGTGCGCCGGCACTGCGGCAACGGGGTCGTCGTCGCGGTGTCGAGCCGCGTGCCGGGCGGGCGGGTCGGCGCGAGCTATGGCCCCGGGCACGAGATGGCGGCCGCCGGGGCGGTGATGGTGCCGCGGCTGCGACCGTCGCAGGCGCGCGTCCTGTTGATCGCCGCGCTGGCCGCGCGGCTACCGGTCGCCGACGTCGTCGCGCGGTGGGGCTGAGGGCGCCTCGGCCTGCAGACCGCCGGTGTAATCGGGCCAATCCAGTGAATCCACCGGGTTGGCGCGCACCAGGTCGCCGCCGTCGGCGGGAAACGTCCGGGCCGGCCCCGGCCCGGAGCTGCGGGTTTCGAATCGCGCGGTGACCACGCCATGGCCCGCGCCCTGCACCCAGCCGTGGCCGAGCTCGCGGTGGGCCACGTCGTCGCCGACCCGCCAGCCCGCATCATCGGGCCCCGGAGCGAACATGGCCTCGGTCGCGGTCTCCACGGACGACGAATCCGATTGCGGCTCCGGCAGTTCCAGGTCCGGAAACAGCGATTCCTGGCGCACGTCGCTCAGACCCGAAAAGCCCACCCCGAGAAGGCGAATGGGGCCGATCTCGCGTGGATCGAGCAGCAGCCGGCGGGCCGTGCCCACCAGCGCGGCGACCTCGGTGGTGGCATAGGGCAGCGTCGCGGACCGGGTCAGCGTGCTCATGTCGGATTTCTTCAGCTTGACGGTGACCGTGCGCGCACCGCGGCCGTCGCGCAGCAGGCGGTGGTGCGCGTGCTCGGCGATCGGCTCGATGGCCTCACGCAACTGTTCCAGGCTGGTCAGGTCGACGGCGAAGGTCGACTCGGAGCTGATCTGCTTGGCCTCGGCGCGCTCGGCGACCGGGCGGTCGTCGATGCCACGCGCCAGCCGGTGCAGCGCCGGCCCGACCGTGGCGCCCAGAATGTTGGCCGCCTCGGCCTCGGTCAGCGCGGCCAGCTCGCCGATGGTCTCGATGCCGAGACGATGCAGCCTCTCCTCGGCGACCGGCCCGATCCCCCACAGCCGGCGCACCGGCAGCCCGCCCAGCAGCAGTCGTTCTTCCTCGCGGCACACCACCCGAATGCCATCGGGCTTGGCCAGTCCGGACGCGATCTTGGCGATCTGCTTGCCCGAGCCGGCGCCCACCGAGGCGATCAGGCCGGTTTCCTCGCGGACCCGTCGCCGCAGGTCCTCGCAGAACGCCGCCACGTCCGCGGCGGACGCTCCGACGAGCTGGGCGGGTTCGCCGAAACCCTCGTCGAACGACAACTGCTCGACCACCGGCACCACGGCGCGGATGGTGTCGAAGACGCGCCGGCTGGCCAGCCCGTACACCACGCCGCGCGGCGGCAGCACCACCGCACTCACACCGACCAGCCGGCGGGCCTGATGCATGGGCATGGCAGAACGCGCCCCGAACACTCGGGCCTCGTAGCTGGCCCCGGCCACTACGCCGCGCCCGCCCACACCGCCAACGAGCACCGGGCGCCCGCGCAGCGTCGGGCGGGTGAGTTGCTCGACGGAGGCGAAAAACGCATCCATATCCAGGTGCAGCACCCACCGCGACTCCACTCACTCGATGCTAGGGCCCACACGAAGGGCCAGTTGGACTAACGTTTTCGTCATGGCCATGAACCTGGCGCACCGCCGGATCTGCAGCTCGAAGCACTGGGCCAAGGCGGTCGAGGAGGGCCTGCTGCCGTGGGCGCTCGCCGATGTGGACCTGGGCGACAACACGCTCGAGATCGGGCCCGGTTACGGCGCGATCCTGCGGGTGCTGGTGGACAGGACGCAGCGGCTCACCTCGGTGGAGATCGACACGCCGATGGCCGAGCGCCTGCAGCGGCTCTACGGCGACCGGGCGCGCATCATCAACGGCGACGCGACCGCCACCGGGTTGCCGTCGGACGAGTTCAGCTCGGTGCTGTCGTTCACCATGCTGCATCACGTCCCCACCGCCGAGCTGCAGGACCGGTTGTTCGCCGAGGCATTCCGGGTTCTTCGCCCGGGGGGCGTGTTCGCGGGCAGCGACAGCGTGAACTCGCTGCGGTTCCGGATCCTGCATTTCCGTGACACCTGCAACACGGTGGCACCGGAAACCCTGCCGGATCGATTGCGTGCGGCGGGGTTTGATCGCGTCGAGGTCGAAGTTCGCGCAGGCCGGCTGCGCTGGCGAGCGGTCAAATAATGGAGAACCGGCCCGGCGACGCGGTCGCTCCATCCGGGAGCGCGCCGCCCTCGACGCGATGGGCGCGGCTGCGCCATCAGTGGAACGAGCGCCTGGAACCCGCCGAGCAAACCACGGTGCTGGCCTGGGCGTCGTTCACCCTCACCTTCGCCGGCCTGCGCGGCCTCACCCACTGGATTCGCGCCGGCCATGGACCCTCCGGTGGCGGTATGTCCGTGGGCGGCAGGCATTTTCACCACTACAACATCGGCATCGGCATGCTGGCGACCGTCGCCGGTGTGGGGCTGCGCGGAAGCGACAGGCAACGGCGGCATCCCGCGGCCGCGGTGGCGTACGGCGCCGCGAACGCCATGATCGTCGACGAGCTGGCGTTGCTGTTGGACCTCAAGGACGTCTACTGGGCATCGGATGGTCGCAAGAGCGTCGACGTCGCGGTCGGTGTGATCGCCACCGGGGCGACGGTGGCGGTGGGCATGCCGTTCTGGCCGCATGCCCACCGGGCACTGCGGTCCTAGTTTCTGCGCGCGGCTAGGCCTTCGAAATGCTCACCCGCACGCCGTCACCGATCTCGGCGCCGTCGGCCGGATCGCCGAATTCGAAACTGGTGGCCAGGATTTCACCCGCGATGAGGTCGCGGTGGGTGCGCGCCCAGTCGGCGCGCTCACCGGGCACCGCCATCACCACCGAAATCCGGTCGGACACATCCAGCCCCGACGACTTGCGCAGCTCCTGCAGCTCGCGGATCCGGTCCTTGGCCCACCCCTCGGCCTCGAGTTCGGGCGTCACCGTGCCGTCCAGTACCACCAGGCCCGCCCCGTCGGGCAGGGCCGCGGTGAATTCCGGGTCAGCGGCGACCAGGCGTGAGCTGTATTCCTCGGGTTGCAGCACCGCGGGTCCGGCGGTCAGGGTGCCGTCCGGATTGACGACGCCCTCCCCCGCCTTGACCGCCCTGATGGCCGCCTGCACGTCCTTGCCCAGCCGCGGCCCGGCCACCCGCGCGTTGACGGTGAGCTCGAAGCGGCCGTAGGTGTCGATCGCATCGGTCAGCTCGACGCTCTTGACGTTGAGCTCGTCGGCGATGAGATCGACGAACGGCTCCAGTCGCCGTGGATCGTCCACCGCCACAGTCAGTTTCGGCAATGGCAACCGCACCCGCAGCTTCTTTGCCTTGCGTAACGAGGATGCGGCCGAGCAGACCTCGCGCACCTGGTCCATCGCGGCGACCAGGCCCGGGTCGGCGGGCACCTCGCCGGCTTGTGGCCAATCGGTCAGGTGCACCGACCGCTCGCCGGTGAGGCTGCGCCAGACGACCTCGGTCACCGAGGGAAGCAGTGGCGCGGCCAGCCGCGCGGTCACCTCCAGCACGGTGTGCAGGGTGTCGATGGCGTCGGCATCCTCCTCCCAGAACCGCGAACGCGACCGTCGCACATACCAGTTCGTCAGCGCCTCGGTGAACTGGCGCAGCTGCTCGCAGGCCCGCGAGATATCACAGGTGTCCATCTCGTTGGTCAGGTCGTCGCGCAGCTCGGCGAGCTTGGCCAGGATGTAGCGGTCGAGCACCTGTGTCGAATCGGTGCGCCACGTACCGACTTTGGGCGCGTAGAGGGCCAGGAAGCTGTAGGCGTTCCAGAATGGCAACAGCACCTGGCGCACGCCCTCGCGGATGCCCTGCTCGGTGACGATGAGATTGCCCCCGCGCAGAATCGGCGAGGCCATCAGGAACCAGCGCATGGCGTCGGAGCCGTCGCGGTCGAACACCTCGCTGACGTCGGGATAGTTGCGCAGCGACTTGCTCATTTTCTGGCCATCGGAGCCCAGCACGATGCCATGTGCCACACAGGTTTTGAACGCGGGGCGGTCAAACAGCGCAGTCGCCAGCACGTGCAGCGTGTAGAACCAGCCGCGGGTCTGCCCGATGTACTCGACGATGAAATCGCCGGGATAATGGCTGTCGAACCACTCGGAGTTCTCGAACGGGAAGTGCACCTGCGCGTAGGGCATGGACCCCGAGTCGAACCACACGTCGAGCACGTCCGGGATCCGCCGCATCGTGCTGGCCCCGGTCGGGTCGTCGGGGTTCGGCCGGGTCAGCTCGTCGATGAAGGGCCGGTGCAGGTTGGTCGGCCGCACCCCGAAGTCGCGTTCGAGTTCGTCCAGGCTGCCGTACACGTCGATCCGCGGGTATACGGGGTCGTCGGACTTCCACACCGGAATCGGGCTGCCCCAGTAGCGGTTTCGTGAGATCGACCAGTCGCGCGCACCCTGCAGCCACTTGCCGAACTGACCGTCCTTGACGTGCTCGGGGTACCACGTGATCTGCTGGTTGAGTTCGACCATGCGGTCGCGGAATTCGGTGACCGCGACGAACCACGACGACACCGCCCGGTAGATCAGCGGGTTGCGGCAGCGCCAGCAGTGCGGATAGGGGTGCTCGTAGGTCTCGTGGCGCAGCAGCACCGCGCCGTTGGCCGCGGCCGGGCCGCTGCCGTTCTTGAGGTCGCGGATGATGTGCGGGTTGGCGTCAAAGACGTGCTGCCCCTGGTAATCCGGCACGGTGCCGTCGAAGCGGCCCTTGGAGTCGACGGGAGTGACCGGCACGATGCCTACCTTGTCGGTGGTCGCCATGTCGTCCTCGCCGTAGGCAGGCGCCATGTGCACGATGCCGGTGCCGTCCTCCGTGGTGACGAAGTCGCCGGGCAGCACCTGAAATGCGTCTGCCGTGTCCATGAAATACGGAAACGGCGGCAGGTAGCGGGTGCCCAGCAGGTCGGCGCCGAGATAGGTGGCCAAGATACGCGGTTCGTCTCCTAACTCGCGCGCGTAGGCGGTCAGTCTCGGTTGCGCAAGGACGAAACGCTTGGCCTCGGCCTCGACCTCGACGTAGGTCACGTCGGGGTTGACGGCGACGGCGAGGTTGGACGGCAGGGTCCACGGCGTCGTCGTCCACACGAGCAGGTGGGCCCCGTCCAGCGGTCCGCCGGCCACCTTGAATCCGACCGTGAGGGCGGGGTCCTGACGGCTCTGATACACGTCGTCGTCCATCCGCAATTCGTGGTTGGACAGCGGGGTTTCGTCGCGCCAGCAGTACGGCAACACCCGGTAGCCCTCGTAGGCCAGGCCCTTGTCCCACAGCTGTTTGAACGCCCAGATCACCGACTCCATGTAGGGCAGGTCGAGCGTCTTGTAGTCGTTGTCGAAGTCGACCCAGCGCGCTTGGCGGGTGACGTAGGCCCGCCACTCGTCGGTGTAGCGCAGCACCGAGGCGCGGCAGGCGTCGTTGAATGCGGCGATGCCCATGTCGTCGATCTGCGATTTGTCGGTGATGCCCAACTGGCGCTCGACTTCGAGTTCGGCCGGCAGGCCGTGAGTGTCCCAGCCGAAGCGGCGCTCCACCTTGTAGCCGCGCATGGTGCGGTAGCGCGGGACGATGTCTTTGACGTAGCCGGTGAGCAGGTGTCCGTAGTGCGGCAGCCCATTGGCGAACGGCGGCCCGTCGTAGAACACGTATTCCGGTGCGCCGTCACGCCGCGCGATGCTGGCCCGGAAGGTGTCGTCGCGGGCCCAGTAGTCCAGCACCCCGAGCTCGAGCGCCGGGAAGTCGGGCGCCCCCGGCTTCGGGTACGCCTCGACGGAGTCCACGAGCTGAGCATCGAGGTCAGCTTCGGGGCCGGATGTGTCGGTCACGATGCGCGTTGTCTCCTGTGCCACGGTGCAAACCGGGGACGACGACGCGCTGGCTGCGCGAGCGCCGCGGTACCACCCCGCTTGCCGCGCTTTCGCGTGGCCACTCGATGACGGCTGTGACGGGCCTACCCGTTCGGTTCTACTGAGCCGCCGACGGCCGTTCTTCCGAAGGCTCCCCGGTGATGGCCGGATCGACGCCAGTAAGACGATTCTACGAAGACCCGCAAATCCGGGCGCACTCCACGGGGTCGCCACGGCGCAGAGCTACCTCTGCGCCCAAGCGACCCTTGGAGCAGGCGTTGCTCGACGTCCATCGAAGTCCGGCTTTCAGGCCCGCACTTCGAGGACGCCAACCCGCCACAGCGCGGCGTACACGTGACGCAGCGGGACGCTCAGCAGGCGGGCGGCGCCGTCCACCAGCGGGTCGCCACCGGCGCCGAACGCCGGCTGGTCGGCCCGGCGACGGGCCTCGGCCACGGGGGCCGGAGCCGGAGCCGGAAACGTGTCGGTGTCGCGCACCACGGTCAACGTGCGGGCGGGCGCTACGGTCGTTACTTCGTCGTAGAAAGCTGCGGTCATTTTCGCCTCCTAGAGGGGAGATCCAACGGGGACTGATTGGACTGATGTGTCCCGTCCCGTGTGATCTGGAGAACGCTTGGCCGATAACGACTTAGCGTTGCGACGACTCAGCCGAGAAGGTCGCGCCGGAGACCGGATCGGGACAAAACACAGTTCGGACTTCGGTCCGGACTATCGCTAGAACTCATGTGTCCCTCACCTCCTCGCGGTCACGACGCATGCGCGGATCGCATGCAATCTATGCGCAGCAAAGGAGCAGAACCCGACGACCGTCGGAGAACCGCACCCCTCTCGTCAGAGCTTCGACACCACACGACGTGTCCTGGCCTGGAAAACATTCCGGGCCAGGAAGCCACCTGGGCTCAACCCTTAAGCCGGGAGGAGCTGTCCTGACCCGGGGCGTCTTTCGACGTTCGGGGTCAGTGGCCTGTATTCGTGTAGACGCCTCACCTAACGAGGTGCTTACCGGACCGATCATGCACGACGGGTATGACGGGGTCAAATCCCTCGACAGCGTGTCGGAGATTCTGTACGCAATCATTAGGGGTGCACACAGCGTTCGGCCAGGTTGGCCGTGTTGACCTGGGCATTTGCCGCGACAGCCGTCAGGAGAACGTCAGTGCCGCGCCGTTGTCGATCCGCCCGGCATCACTTCTCGACCAGGCCGTCGAGCCGGCCGATGGTGTCGATGAACTCGTCGACCATGTCGAGGACCACAGAGCGCGTCGGGCGGACCCGGTCGAGCGAGCCCACCACCTGCCCGACAAAGTAAGTGGCCAGCTCACGCGCCTTGGCGCCCTGGTGGGCGGCGGCCTGGTTGATCCGCACCTGCGGCTCCGTGATCAGCGCGGTCTGCAACGGCATGCCGAGCGGATCCGGGTTTTCCGGGCGCTCCCACTCGTCGGTCCAGGCCGTGCGCAGCATCCGTGCCGGCTTGCCCGTCATCGAGCGCGAACGCACCGTGTCCGACGAACTGGCGGCCAGGAACTTCTCCTTGACCACGGGTACCGTCTCGGCTTCTTCGGTGGTGAGCCACACCGAACCGCACCACACGCCCTCGGCGCCCAGGGCCAGCGCCGCGGCGATCTGCCGACCACGGGCGATGCCACCGGCGGCGAGGACGGGCACCGGCGCCACGGCATCGACGACCTCGGGCACCAAGACCATCGTCGCCACCTCGCCGGTATGACCGCCCGCCTCGGTGCCCTGCGCGACGATCAGGTCGACGCCCGCGGCCGCATGCCGTTGCGCGTGCCGGGTGGTGCCGGCCAGCGCGGCCACCAGCACGTCCTGGTCATGCGCCCGCTGGACGACGTCCGCCGGGGGCGGCCCGAGTGCGCTGGCGATCAGCCGGATGTTGCTGGAGAAAGCGACGTCGAGCAGCGGCTCGTACATCTTGGGCGAGATGCTCAGCGCTCCCCTTGAGCCGGGCGACTCCTCGGCGGGCGCGGTGACGCCGTAGCGGGCCAGGAGGTCCTCGACGAACGCGCGATGCTCGTCGGGCAGCAGGGTGCGGGCCTGTTTCGTGTCGAGGCCGCCCTGTTCGGCGCCAACGTATTTGGGGGGGAGCAGCAGGTCGACTCCGTAGGGCTTGCCCCCCGTCTGCTCGTCGATCCAGGCCAGCTCGGTCTCCAGGCGCCGGGGGCTGTGCGCGGTGGCACCGAGGACCCCGAAGCCGCCGGCGTTGGTCACCGCCGCCACCACGTCGCGACAGTGGCTGAAGGCACAGATCGGGAATTCGACTCCGAGCATCTCGGCGACCCTGGTTCTCATCGCCCGACGCTAAAGAGCTACGGATTGAAATGTCAATCGGCTACGGCGCGTGCCGGCGGCAGGCCGTCCGGCGGCCAACTGGACACGCCCTCTTCGAGCGGGACCTGGAGGCTGTGCAGGATCGACGAGACCATCCGCCACGCGCCGATGGCGGTGACGAGCTCAATGAGAACTGTTGTGTCGCAGTCTAATTCACGTTCGCAGGCCGCCCAGCTCTCGGCGCTCACCGCACCGTCGCGCACCACGTCGTCGGTCGCGGCCAGCACAGCGCGCTCGGTAGGGCCGAACTCGGTGTGCGCTTGCCAGTCACGCACGCCGAGCAGGTCGTCGGGGGCCACACCCAGCCTCGACGCAACGCGCCAGTGCTGCGTCCACTCGTAGTCGCACGCGGTGAGCCAGCCGATTCGCATGATTACCAATTCACGCAACCGCGGGTCGAGCGCTCCGTGCCACAGCATGGTGGCGAGCAGGTCATTGATTGCGCGCGCCAGCGGCGGATGGTTGAGGAGCACCTGGAAGATGCTGAGTTCGGCCATGTAGTCGGGCACGGCGGCTTCGTCGGCGGCGGCTTTGGCCTCACCGGGCGGCAGTCCCGGGACACGGGCTGTTGTCATGGTCTGAGCATCCCACGCGCTCGCGCAAACGCGGTCGACGTCGGTTCGGGTTGCCGCCTAAGCGTCCAAACGGGCGAACTGATTCTGCCGGTACTGCTCGACACAGGCCGCTCGCCTGACCTTGCCGCTGGTGGTGATCGGAATCGAACCGGGAGCTACCACAACGAGGTCGGCCACGCCCAACCCATGCGAATTCGATATCGCCGAGGCGACTTCGCGTTTGACGGCCAACAGCTTCTCCGCCGCGACCTCCGCGGAATCGCCATTCCGCTTGAATTCGATTATCGCGACCAGCTTTTCGGTCTCCTTGTCGGGAACCGCGATCGCCACGCAGCGACCAGGCGTGATCTCCTGGATCGTCGCCTCGATGTCGTCGGGAGAGTGGTTACGCCCGTAGACGATCAGGAGGTCCTTGATCCGCCCCATGACGAACAGCTCGCCATCCGAGAGGAACCCCAGATCGCCGGTCCGGAGCCACGGCTCCTCGGGTGTACCGGCGGACGGACTAACGAGTTTCGCGCGGAACGTTTCCTGCGTTTCCTCGGCTTTGCCCCAATAACCCGACGCGACGTTGTGGCCGTGCACCCAGATCTCACCGGTCGTCCCCTCCGGACACTCGATGGTGGTCTCGGGATCGACGATCCGCACTAGCGGCGACGGCGGCAGCTCATAGCCGACCAGAGGGGTCCCCCCGCCGGCACAACGCTCCGCGCGTCCGGCGGACAACGCATCGGAATCGAAGCGGGCGATCTGCGGGGGCTGACCCGACGCGCTGGTCGCCACATACAAGACCGCCTCGGCCAGTCCGTACGAGGGGCGAAGCACCGTGTGGTCCAGATTGAACTTGGCGAACCGCTCGGAGAATCGCCGCAGCGTCGCCGCGTGTATCCGTTCGCTACCACTGATGAACGCCAGCACGTCGCCGAGATCAAGCCCGGCCATGTCCTCGTCCGTCGTTTTCCGAACCGCCAGCTCGTAAGCGAAGTTCGGTCCCGCCGTGACGGCGCGCCGATGGGTCGCCATCAGCTGCATCCAACGGGCGGGGCGCGCCAGGAAAGCCACCGGGCTCATGAGCACTGCGTGGACTCCGCCGAGGACCGGTTTACAGATTCCGGCCATCAGCCCCATGTCGTGGTAGAACGGCAGCCACGACACGACAGTCATGTCCATGCCGGAATCGGCGAAGTAGGCCTGCACCCACTGTTGGAAGTTGGCCAGTACGTTTTCGTACGAGATCATGACGCCGGCGGGCCGGCGCGTCGATCCGGACGTGTATTGCAGGTAGGCGGTGTCAGACCGGCTGCCGCCGCCGTCGGACGGCGCTCTGGAATCCAAGTCGAGGGCGTCGATCTCGATGACCGACGGACTGGAACCGTCGCTGCGCGCGTCGACATACTCGGCGACATTGCCGACCACCGAGGATGTGGTGAGGATGACCGACGGCGACGTGTCCTGCAGGACCGAGTCGATGCGTTCGTCGTGGACGCCGCCCGTGGGGGCCGACAACGGCACTGCGATGAGCCCGGCCTGCAATGCGCCGAGAAATGCGGCGATGTACTCGAGCCCCTGTGGTGCCAGGATCACCGCGCGGTCACCGCTGGATGCGCTGCGGCCGAGCTCGTGCGCAACGTTCGAAGTTCGGCGGTACAGCTGAGACCAGGTCAGGGTTTCGGGAACTCCGGACCAATCCTGCTCGTAATCCATGAACGTGAACGCTGGATCGTTGGGCTGCAAACTCGCACGCTCACGCAACACATCCGGAATGGACGTCTCAAACACGTGCCTGAGATTACCGGGGGCGTCGCAGTGGATGTTCGAAAAGGGCAAATTGGGCGGGCGGTGGTCCACCCGCCGCCGGCCCGCGTTCGTCGCGGCGCGGAAGGCGCGACGCCAGCTACAGTTCAGCGGCCATTTTGGCTTCCTGCGCCCGCGCCACTTCCTGCGGGTTGTAGCCGATGAACAGCGCCACCACCCCCAGCAGGACGACCGTCCCGGCGAGCCACAGCAAACCATAGGTATAGCCGCGGTCGAGCGCATGCAGCTGGGCGGCATTCATGGACTTCGCCGGGCCGCTGATGCCGCCCAGGGCCAGCGTGTGCGAGGTGATGGCGGCCTGGATGACGGACAGCACCACCGGCCCGCCCAGTCCCTGCAGCACCACCGCGATGGCCGAGGTGGGGCCGATGCGGTCGGGGCCGACGCTGGCGATCACCGACAGCGAGAGCGGCACCACGATCAGGGCGGTACCGACGCCCGCGACGATGATCGGTAGCGCCAGGTCAGGAAAGTATGGGACACCGCGGTGCAGATTCGACGCGTACAGCGCGCCGCCGAACATCAGGATGCTGCCGCCGATCACCACCACCCGCGGCGGGAACGACACCACCAGCCGCGACGCCGCGCCCAGCCCGACGGCCGCCGCTATGACGAACGGGATGAAGGCCAGACCGGACTGGAGCGTGTTATAGCCCATGATGTCCTGCACGTACACGGTGACCACGAGCATGAGCGTCATGATCACCCCACCGGTGAGAAACAAGGCCGCGAACGTGGCAAGCCGATTGCGGTCGGTGAACAAGCTGAACGGCAGGACGGGGTTCTCCGCCCTGCGCTCGACCACGGCGAACGCGACGAAAGCCGCCAGAGCCACCGCACCCGCCCCGATGGTGGCGGCCGACAGCACTCCCTTCCCCGACTGCATCGAGAAGCCGAGGACCACCGCGGTGACGCCCAGCGTGGCCAGCACAGCCCCGGTCGCATCGAGCTTCATCCGCTCCTTCTGGGTTTCCCGAAGCGCGATGTGGGCCAAATACAGCGCCAGCAGCCCGATCGGTGCGGTCACGAAAACCGCCAGCCGCCATGACACTTCGGTGATTATCCCGCCCACCACCAGGCCCAGCACCGAGCCGACGCTCCCCATCGCCGTGAACACGGCCATCGCTCCGTTGCGTAACCGGCCTTTAGGGAACGTCGTGGCGACCAGCGCCAAGCACGTCGGTGCGAGTATCGCGATAGCGACACCCTTCAACATCCGCGCCACAACGAGGCTGCCCTCGTCCCACGCGACCGCGGACATCACCGATGCGACGGTGGAGAGCACCGTGCCGATGAGGAAGGCGCGCTTGCGGCCGATCGTGTCACCGAGACGACCGCCGATCAATATCAATCCGTTGCAGGCCAACAGGGTGGCGAAGACAACCCAGTTTCGCCCGGCGCTCGACAAGTTCAGCTCATTCTGGATCTTGGGAAGCGCCACTATCCCGATCGTGAGCTCTATCGAGGCCATCAACTCGGCGCTGCCGAGTGCGACGATCGCGGCGATGAACCGGCCCCGAGGGAGTTCTCCGGGCGCATACGCCGTCTCGGAATCAGCGTGAAAATCACTGGGGTCGTCCGGTCCGCTGATCCTGCGAGTTATGTCGTCCAGCGAGATGGTGCCCGCTCTGGGCCGATGGGAACCCCCCGCCATAGCGGGCTACGGTACCGCAAACGCGCACGCGCAGGCCGACGTTGCTGTAAATCGCTGGGCTCAACTCATTTGTTGGTCAGGCAGCCCGGGAGCCCACCGCGAGGCCGGCCGAACGGGCCGCTCCAGCTCTGCTGAACCCTCGCCCTTTATCCAATCGCGTACATCCTTCAGACGGCCGACGGTAGTGTCAGCCCTGCGCCGCTGTCGTGGCCGCTGGCAATCGGTGGTGCGCCCGGGAGCGGCGGCTTTCCGGCGCCGCGTGTGTGCGCTGTTAGCGTGGTGCACCGGACGGAGGGTAAGGAAGATTTTTGAAGACCATTCCTAAGATGTTGGTATTCGGCCTGATTGAGCCGGGCGTGTTCGGCTTGATCCTCTTCTTGGCGGCATTCACGGTGAACTACTGGCAAGCGTGGGTGTTCCTTGCGGTGTATGCCATTTCGGCGTGGATTCCCAGTATTTACTTGTTGCGGACGAATCCCGTTGCGCTGCAGCGACGGATGCGCGGGGGCCCGGGGGCGGAGTCGCGAACGGTACAGAAGTTCGTGATGGGCGGCGTGTGGGTGTCGCTGACGGCAACGCTTGTGGTCAGTGCCCTTGACCATCGCTTTGGGTGGTCGTCGGTTCCCGCGGTGGTCTGCCTGATCGGTGATGCGCTGGTAGCCGCCGGGCTGGGTGTGGTGATGTTGGTGGTTGTTCAAAACAGCTACGCGGCCGCGACCGTGCGAGTGGAAGAGGGCCAGAAACTCACCTCCACTGGTCTCTATGGGCTCGTGCGCCATCCGATGTACACGGGCAACGTGATCATGATGATCGGCGTGCCCCTCGCGCTCGGTTCCTACTGGGGCCTCGTGTTCGTCATACCGCATCTGATCGTGCTCGCCGTGCGCATCCGAGACGAGGAGAGGCTCCTCGAGGAACAGCTGGATGGATACCGCGAGTACAGGCAGAAGGTTCGGTATCGCGTAGTGCCACTGATGTGGTAGACGCCGCTCGGCTGTAGATACGACCTTCGCCGGCGCGCGCGGCCGTCGACGCGTTGTCAGCGGTCGCCGGCCTGGCTTCCGTCGTGAACTTCGTCCACCGACCCGGCATGAGCGCCCAAGCGCCGACTCAGCGCTCGCACCGACGGCGCCTCGAACAGGGTTCGCACCGAGACGCGGCTGTCGAAAGCGGCGTTGATGGCAGCGATCACCTTCGTCGCCGACAGCGAATCTCCACCCAGGTCGAAGAACGATTCCTCGGCCCCGACGCGGTCTATCCCCAGCACCTGGGTGTAGATGTCGGCCAGGATCTGCTCGACCACGGTCTCCGGCGCGTGATGACCGTCGCCGTTGTCGTGTCTTTCGGCTTCGGCCACCATCGTGTTCGACGACGGCGCGAATCCGCCTCGGCGGACCCAGCCGTCGTCCAGCAGACCCGTCGACACTATCGGCCGCGTCGGATCGGAGGTCATGGCCACCAGCAAACCCTGCAGCCGCTCGATCAGCGCCTCGATGTCCTCGACGTCGAACACGTCTGTGCGGAATTGAACGCGCAGGTCCAATTCGCGGCCCGGCCCGGCCTGGACCGTCAGCGGATAATGGTAGTAATCGCGGAAATCGGCGATCGTCAACTGCTGCTCGCCCCATGACCCCGCGGTGCCCTTGGGATAGTTCTCGTACACGAATACGGTGTCGAAGAGTTGTCGGTGACCGGCGATGCGGTGAAGGTCGCTGAGCCCCAGATGCTGATGGTCGAGCGTGTCGTTGCGCGCGCTCTGCAGCTGGTCGAGCAGGTCCGCGGTGGTGCTCGCCGCAGTGATGTTGGCCCGCACCGGCACGGTGTTGACCAGTAGGCCCACTATCGACTCCGCACCGGCCAGTTCGGCGGGGCGACCGGAAACCACCGTGCCGAACGCCACATCGCGCCGGCCGGTCATCGACATCAGCAGCTGCGCCCACGCGGCGTGCAACAGCGTGCCGACGGTCGTCTGGTGTGAGCGCGCGAGCTCGTTGAGGGCCCGCGTGGTCTCCTCAGGCACCGCAAACGAAGCTGCGCCTCGCGGTCCCAATCCCAACCGATCCGGCGGACCCACAAGCGTGGGCACCTCGAAACCGTCGAGGACCTCACGCCAGGCATCTTGGGCGGCGGCACGGTCCCGATCCGCCAGCCACGCACAGAATCTGGCATAAGGGACCGGTGCCGGCAGGCGCTCGCCGTGATAGCCGGCGAAGATCTCCCCCAGCAGGATCGGTGTCGACCAGCCATCGAGCACGATGTGATGGTTGGTCAGTACGAAACGGTGTTGGTCTGCTGCGGTGCGGATCAGAGCGGCGCGGACGGCGGGCTGGTCGGCCAGGTCGCAGACCGCGGCGCGTTCGGCCTCACATACCCGCTGGATGTGTTCGTCGACGTCGGCGTCGCCGTCCAGCTCGACGTAGCGCCACGGCACCACGGGGTCGGCCGGGATGATCTGGACGGGCTGGTCGAACTGTTCACTGAAGCGGGCCGCCAGGTTCGGATGCCGGTTGACTACCGCCTGCACCGCCTGGCGCAACCGGCTGCGGTCCAGGGGGCCGGTCACGGCGACGTCGAGCTGCACCGCATAGACGTCGTCGTCGCTGTCCTGAGCGGCTCTGGCGTGGAACAGCAGTCCGCGCTGCAGCGGAGTCAACGGCAAAACGTCAGCGATGCGGGATTCCGCCTGCAATGTGTCGATCTGCTGCTGGGTCAGTCGGGCAGACGGCACATCGGAGGGGGTCAGCCCTCCCCCGCCGTGACTCACATGGGCGCAGATACCGGCCAAGGCGTCGAACCACAACTGACCGAGGCGGCTGATCTGGTCGCGATTTAGCGCGGAGGGCGCCCACGTCCAATTGGCGTGCAGACGCGGGCCTGCGTCGGTGTCCACGGTGCTGGCGTTGAGCTCCAACGCATGCGCCAACGACATGGGTACCGCGGCGGCGGCGGCAGTCAACGACAAGCCATCCTCGCTGACCCGCCACAGATCATCGGATAGCTGGGTCGCCGGGCCGCCCAACCGCCCCAGATAGTTGAAACCGATCGGTGGGTCGAACTCGCTCAGGTCCACATCGCTGTTCAGGTAACGCAGCAGACCGTAGCTCAGCGGGTCGGGGAGGGCGCGGAGTTGTTCTTTGGCGTTTTTTATCACCGCTCCGAGTTCAGCCTCGCCGGCCACCACCTGCGCCCACGACAGCCCGCCCACTGCAAGCGACACCGGGTAGATGGCCGTGAACCATCCCACGGTGCGCGACAGGTCCACATCGGGGGCCAGTTCTTCGTGACGTCCGTGACCCTCGACGTCGATGCCGATCGGCGCGGCTCCCGTTCCCAGGAACTCCGCCACCGCCAAAGCGAACGCGATCAGCAAGATGTCTTGCACTCCGGCATGAAACGCCGACGGCACCTGACCGAGCAGCATTCCGGTTGTCTCGACATCCAGCTCCACCGACAACAGTCCGGCGGTGGCAATCGTGTCCAGCGCAGGCTGCACCGCCGGCAGCGTGGCGGGGGCAGACTCCGCGACCTGGCGCCAGGCAGCGGTCTGCTCCACGACTTCCGGATGATGAGCGTTCTCAGCCAGCAGCGAGGCCCACCGGGCAAATGATGTCCCGCCGGCAGGCAACGCCACGGGCTGACCCGTATGGTGCTGCGCCCAAGCGATGTTGAGGTCTTCCAACAGAATCCGCCAGGACACGCCGTCGACGGCCAGGTGGTGAATGATCACCACCAACCGCCCGGTGGGGCCATCCCACACGGCGTTTAGCATCACCCCGGCGCCCGGGTTCAACCGCGACCGCGCTCCGATCAGCGCTTCTTCGGAGAGGATGTCTACCGAGTGCAGGCGCTCGCCGGCGTCCACCGAACCCGCCTCGGGCACCTGCAGCGACCAAGCGCCGGCGCCATCGTCCTCGAGACGCGCCCGCAGCATGGCATGCCGGTCCAACAACGCCTGCAACAGCACGACGACGTCGGCCTCGCTGACCCCCGCCGGCGCCTGCACCACCATGGTCTGGTTGAACTGATCAACCGCGCCGTCCAGCCTCTGCAGCCAGCGCATGATCGGCGTGGCAATTACCTGCCCAACGCCCTCATCCACCAGGTTTTCCGAGCCGTCGGTCAAGGTAGCCACCCTGGCTAGCCTCGCGACGGTTTGCTCCACGAAGACGTCTCGCGGCCGGCACGCCACCCCGGCGGCACGGGCCCGAGCGACCACCTGCATCGACAGAATGCTGTCGCCACCCAGTTCGAAGAACGAGTCGTCGACCCCGACCCGTTCCAGCCGAAGGATCTGCGCGTAGATGTCGGCCAGCTTCTCCTCGATGGCGTTGGTCGGGGCGCGGTAGCCGTCGACACCCTGGTATTCCGGTGCCGGCAGGGCGCGGGTGTCGAGCTTGCCATTGGGAGTGAGCGGCAGTGCATCGATTGCCACTATGGCGGCCGGGACCATGTACGCCGGGAGCCGTTCGGCGAGGGCTGTCCGCAGCGCGGCCGGCTCGGCGGTTCCGGTGATGTAACCGACCAGGCGCTTGTCGCCGGGGATGTCCTCGCGAGCGATGACCACCGCCTGGCGCACGCCATCTTGTGCGGCCAGCGCCGC
>NZ_JCALCO010000022.1:0-105375 GCF_059812385.1 Mycobacterium sp. NGS58
ATCCGGTCAAGCTGAATCTGACGTTGAGTGCGGCGGCGCAGTCGTTGTCGGGGCTGGGGGAGAAGCTGGGCCAGTCGATCACCAACGCCAATACGCTTCTTGATGATGTGAATCCGCAGATGCCCCAGGCGCGCAAGGATATTCAGCAGTTGGCGGCGCTGGGTGATACGTATGCGAACGCGTCGCCGGATCTGTTCGATTTCTTGAACAATGCGGTGATCACCTCGCGCACGATCAATGCCCAGCAGAAGGATCTGGATCAGGCGTTGTTGTCGGCGGCCGGGTTCGGCAACACGGGTGCGGATCTGTTCAACAAGGGCGGGCCCTATCTGGCGCGCGGTGCCGAGGATTTGGTGCCGACGGCGCAACTGCTGGACACCTACAGCCCGGAGCTGTTCTGCACCGTGCGCAACTACCACGACATCGAGCCCAAAGCCTCATCGTTCCTGGGCGGCAACGGCTACTCGCTGGTCGCCCACACCCAGGCGTTGTCCGGCCTGGGACTGGTCGCGAACCCGCTGTCGCTGGTAGCCGTCGCCGCGCTGACGATGGGGCTTGGCGGCGCGGCCGGCCTGATCGGTGGTGCGCCCAACCCCTACGTCTACCCGGAGAACCTGCCTCGGGTGAACGCGCGCGGCGGCCCAGGCGGTGCGCCGGGTTGCTGGCAACCCCTCACCCATGACCTGTGGCCCGCTCCGGAGCTGGTGATGGACTCCGGCAACAGCCTCGCGCCGTACAACCACCTGGACACCGGATCGCCGTACGCGATCGAGTACGTCTGGGGCCGCCAGGTAGGGGATAACACGATCAACCCATGAAAATCACCGGAACCCTCGTCAAGCTCAGCATCTTCTCGGTGGTGCTGCTGGTCTTCACTGTGATGATCATCGTGGTGTTCGGTCAGATGCGCTTCGACCGCACCAACAAATACTCGGCGGAATTCATCAACGTCAGCGGCCTGCGCGCGGGCCAGTTCGTCCGCGCCTCGGGCGTTGAGGTCGGGAAGGTCGACACGGTAAAGCTGGTCGACGGTGGCAAGCGGGCGCTGGTGAAATTCAATGTCGATCGCTCGATCCCGCTGTACCAGTCGACGAGCGCCCAGATCCGCTACCTCGACCTGATCGGTAATCGCTACCTGGAGCTCAAGCGGGGTCAAGGCGAAGGGGCCGACAAGGTTTTGCCGCCAAACGGGTTCATCCCGCTGTCACGCACCCAGCCGGCGCTCGACCTCGACGCCCTGATCGGTGGGTTCAAGCCGCTGTTCCGGGCGCTCGACCCGCAAAAGGTCAACACCATCGCGAGCTCGCTGGTCACGGTGTTCCAGGGCCAGGGCGGCACCATCAACGACATCCTCGACCAGACCGCGCAGCTGACCAACCAGCTCGGCGAGCGTGACCAGGCCATCGGTGAGGTCATCAAGAACCTGAACACGGTGCTGGACACGACAGTTCGGCACCGGCAGCAGTTCGACCAGACCATCAACAACCTGGAGGTGTTGATCACGGGTCTCAAGGACCACGGTGACCAACTCGCCGGGGGGACCGCGCACATCAGTAACGCCGCGGGCACGGTTGCCGACCTGTTGGCCGAGGACCGCGGTCTGCTGCACAACACGCTCAACTACCTGGACGCGGTCCAGCAGCCGCTGATCGACCAGCAGGACCAACTGCAGGACTACCTCAAGAAGGTGCCGACGGCGTTGAACATGATCGGGCGCGCAATCGGGTCCTACGGGGACTTCGTGAACTTCTACGCCTGCGACATCACCCTGAAGATCAACGGTCTGCAGGCCGGTGGTCCGGTCCGCACGGTCCGGCTGTTCCAGCAGCCGACGGGTAGGTGCACGCCGCAATGAGAACACTGGAACCACCCAACCGGGTCCGCATCGGTCTGATGGGCATCGTCGTGACGCTGCTGGTGATCGGCGTGGGCCAAAGCTTCACCAGCGTCCCGATGTTGATGGCCAAACCGCACTACTACGGGCAGTTCAGCGACACCGGCGGCCTCAGCAAGGGCGACAAGGTCCGCATCGCCGGCGTGGACGTCGGCAAGGTGGAGGCCCTCAAGATCGACGGCGATCACATCGCGGTCCAGTTCAACGCCGGCACCGAACGCTTCGGCACCGAGAGCCGGATCGCGGTCAAGACCGACACCATCCTCGGTAAGAAGATTCTCGAACTCGAGCCGCGCGGCAACCAGACGCTGAAGCCCGGGGGGACGCTGCCGATCGGTCAGAGCACCACGCCCTACCAGATCTACGACGCGTTCTTCGACGTCACCAAGGCCGCCCAGGGTTGGGACATCGACACCGTCAAGCAGTCGCTGCACGTGCTGTCTCAGACCATCGACCAGACGTATCCGCACCTGAGCCCCGCGCTCGAAGGGGTGGAGAAGTTCTCCGCCACCATCGGCAAGCGCGACGAAGAGGTCAAGCACCTGCTCGCCCAAGCCAACAAGGTGGCCAGCATCCTCGGCGACCGCAGCGATCAGATCGACCGGTTGCTGGTCAACGCCAAGACGCTGCTGGCCGCGTTCAACGAGCGCGGCCAGGCGATCGATGCCCTGCTCGGCAACGTCGCGGCGTTCTCCGAACAGGTCAAGGGGCTGATCAACGACAACCCGAACCTGAACCACGTGCTGGAACAGCTCCGCACGGTCAGCGACATCCTGGTGCAGCGCAAAGACGACCTGGCCAACGGTTTCACCGAGGTCGGCAAGTTCTTGCCCTCGCTGAACGAGGCCATCGCGTCCGGACCGTTCTTCAAGGTGGTCCTGCACAACCTGGCCCTGTACCAGATTTCGCAGCCGTGGGTCGACGCCGCCTTCAAGAAGCGCGGCATCGATCCGGAGAACTTCTGGCGCAGCGCGGCGTTGCCGGAATTCCGGTGGCCCGACCCCAACGGCACCCGGTTCCCCAACGGCGCGCCGCCGCCGGCGCCGCCGGTGCTGGAGGGCACGCCGGATCACCCGGGTCCGGCGGTCCCGCCGGGTTCGCCGTGCTCGTACAGTCCGGCCAATCCCGGCGGCAACGTCACCATCGGGGACGAGGGTTTGCCGCGGCCGTGGAACCCATTGCCGTGTGCGGGTGCGATGACAGGGCCGTTCGGTGGGCCGGGCTTCCCGGCGCCGGTGGACGTGATGACCTCACCGCCGAACCCCGCGGGCCTGCCGCCGACGCCGGGCATCCCGATCGCGGGCCGGCCGGGCGATCCGCCACCCGACGTTCCGGGTACGCCGGTGCCGTTGCCGGCGCAGGCACCCCCGGGTGCGCGCACCGAGAACCTCGCACCCGCGGGACCGACGCCGCCGCCGTCGACGTTCGCGCCGGGATTCCCGCCGGGACCGGCGGCGCCGCCCGGGCCGGGCAACCAGCTCCCGGCACCGTTCATCAACCCCGGGGGATCCGGAGGCAGTGGCGCAGCGGGGGGAGGTAGCCAGAATTGAGCACCATCTTTGATATCCGCAACGTGCGGCTGCCGAAGCTGACTCGGGCATCGGTGATCATCGCATCGGTGGTGGTCATCCTGGCCATCGTCGTCGGCTACGTCGGTTGGCGGCTGTACCAGAAGGTGACCACCAACACGGTGGTGGCCTATTTCCCGGCGGCGAACGCGCTGTACCCGGGCGACAAGGTCCAGATCATGGGGCTGCGGGTGGGCGCGATCGACAAGATCGAGCCGGCCGGCAACAAGATGAAGGTGACGTTCCACTACGAGAACCAGTACCGCGTTCCCGCCAATGCCTCGGCGGTGATTCTCAACCCCACCCTGGTGGCGTCGCGGGCCATCCAGCTGGAGCCCGCCTACAAGGGCGGTCCGGTGCTGGCCGACAACGCGGTGATCCCCGAGGAGCGCACCCAGGTGCCGGTGGAGTGGGATCAGCTGCGCAACAGCATCACCAACATCATCTCCAAGCTGGGCCCGACGCCCGAGCAGCCGAAGGGCCCGTTCGGTGAGGTCATCGAGTCGTTCGCCGATGGGCTGGCCGGCAAGGGCAAGCAGTTCAACAACACGCTGAGCAACCTGTCGCAGGCGCTGACGGCGTTGAACGAGGGTCGCGGAGACTTCTTCGCGGTGGTGCGCAGCCTGGCGCTGTTCGTCAACGCGCTGCACAACGACGACCAGCAGTTCGTCGCGCTCAACCAGAACCTGGCCGACTTCACCACGCACCTCGCGCATTCCGACACCGACCTGGCGAACGCCATCCAGCAGTTCGACAGCCTGCTCACCACCGTGCGGCCCTGGCTGGACCAGAACCGCGGGGTGCTGGTCCAAGACATCAACAACCTGGAAACCGCGACGAACGCGCTGCTGCAACCCGATCCACTGAATGGGCTGGAGACCGCGCTGCACGTCCTGCCGACGGCCGCGTCGAATATCAACCAGATCTATCACCCGTCGCACGGTTCGGTGGTCGCCATCCCGTCGATCACCAACTTCGCGAACCCGATGCAGTTCATCTGTAGTGCGATCCAGGCCGGCAGCCGGCTGGGTTACCAAGAGTCCGCCGAGCTGTGCGCGCAGTACCTCGCGCCGATTCTCGACGCGATCAAGTTCAACTACCCGCCGTTCGGTTTGAACCTGTTCAGCACGGCCGAGACGCTGCCCAAGGAAGTCGCCTATTCGGAGGATCGGCTGCATCCGCCGAACGGATACAAGGACACCACCGTCCCGGGCATCTGGGTGCCGGACACCCCGACGTCACACCGCAACACCCAACCGGGCTGGATCGTCGCCCCGGGCATGCAGGGTCAGCAGGTCGGGCCGATCACCGCGGGTCTGATGACTCCGGACTCGCTGAACGAGCTGATGGGCGGACCGAACATCGCGCCGGTCCAGTCGACGTTGCAGACGCCGCCGGGGCCGCCGAACGCGTACGACGAAAATCCGATAGCGCCCGTCATCGGCCAGAATCCGCCGCAGGTTCCCATCCCGCCGCCACCGCCGGGGCCGGGCGTGATCCCGGGCCCCGTCGCCCCGACACCCGCGCCGGTGTCCGCGCCCGCACCGAACGCGGGCGGGCCCGCGTCACCCGCTGACTTTGGAGGTGGCCAGTGAGCCGCGCGATGGACGCGTTACGCGCCAGGGGCAAGCCGGACCGCCGGCCTGTGAGAGGTGCGGTTCGCGTGCTCCGCCATCGGAGCTGGCAAGGGCTGATCCTGCTGGTCGCCGCGATGGTGCTGAGCTCGTGTGGCTGGAAAGGTATCTCGCAGGTCCCGATCCCGGGCGGCCCCGGCAGTGGCTCCGGAGCCATGACCGTTTACGTACAGGTGCCCGACACCCTGGCGATCAACGGCAACAGCAAGGTGATGGTCGCAGACGTCTTCGTGGGCTCCATCAAGGCAATCCAGTTGAAGAACTGGATCGCCACCCTGACGCTGGGTCTGGACAAGAAGGTCAAGCTGCCCAAGAACGCGACCGCCAGGATCGGCCAGACCTCACTGCTGGGTTCGCAGCACGTCGAGCTCGCCGCGCCGCCAAACCCGTCGCCCGAACTGCTCAAGAACGGCGACACCATTCCGCTGAAGAACTCGACCTCGTATCCCACCACCGAGCAGACGCTGGCCAGTTTGTCGCTCATCCTGCGCGGCGGCGGCATCCCCAACCTGGAGGTGCTGCAGAACGAGATCTACAACGTCTTCAACGGACGCGGCGAGGCGATCCGGGCCCTGCTCGGCAAGCTGGACACCTTCACCAGCCAGCTCAACCAGCAGCGCGACGACATCACGCACGCGATCGACTCGACCAACCGGCTGCTGACCTACGTGGGTGGCCGGGCCGACGTCCTGGATCGGGTGCTCACCGACATCCCGCCGCTGATCAAGCATTTCGCCGACACGAAGAACCTGCTGATCAACGCCGTCGATTCGGTGGGACGGCTCAGCCAGGCCGCCGACCAATACCTTTCGGAGGCGCGCGGGCCGCTGCACACCGACTTGCAGGCGCTGCAGTGCCCGCTGAAGGAGCTCGGTAAGGCCTCGCCGTACCTGATCGGCGCGCTGAAGTTGATCCTCACCCAGCCGTTCGACATCGACACGGTCCCGAAGATCTTCCGCGGCGACTACATCAACATCTCGCTGACGCTCGACCTGACGTACAGCGCCGTCGACAACGCGTTCCTCACGGGAACCGGATTGTCGGGAGCCCTGCGGGCACTCGAGCAGTCGTTCGGACGCGATCCGGAGACGATGATCCCCGACGTGCGCTACACGCCGAACCCGAATGACGCGCCGGGCGGACCGCTGGTGGAAAGGGGGGACAGGAATTGCTGACTCCCTTCATCCGACGCCAGCTGATCGCCTTCGGGATCCTGACCATCATCTCGCTGCTCGTCCTCGGGATCTACTACCTGCAGATCCCGAGCCTGGTCGGCATCGGCCGGTACACGCTGAAAGCCGACCTGCCCGCATCCGGCGGGTTGTATCCCACGGCCAACGTCACCTATCGCGGCATCACCATCGGGAAGGTCACCGACGTCGAACCGACCGAGCACGGCGCCCTGGCGACGATGAGCATCGACAGCCACTACAAGATCCCGATCGATGCGACGGCCAACGTGCACTCGGTCTCCGCCGTCGGTGAGCAGTATCTGGACCTGACCTCGCCCGGTAACCCCGGCAAGTACCTGTCCGAGGGCCAGACGATCACGAAGGGCACCGTGCCGGCCGAGATCGGGCCGGCCCTGGATACGGCGAACCGTGGGCTCTCCGTGCTGCCGAAGGAGAAGATCGGCCAGCTGCTCGACGAGACGGCGCAATCCGTCGGCGGGCTGGGCCCCAACCTGCAGCGGTTGGTCGATGCCACGCAGGCAATCGTCGGCGACTTCAAGAACCAGATGACCGACGTCAACAACATCATCCAGAACTCCGGCCCGGTGCTGGACAGCCAGGTCAAATCGGGTGATGCCATTGAGCGCTGGGCACGCAACCTGAACCGGTTGGGCGCCCAGTCCGCGCAGGAAGATCAACATCTGAAAAGCCTGCTGCGCCAGGCGGCGCCGACGGCCGATCAGGTCAACTCGGTCTTCAACGACGTGCGGGATTCGCTGCCGCAGACGCTGGCCAACCTCGAGGTGGTGTTCGACCTGCTCAAGCGCTACCACACCGGCGTCGAGCAGGTCCTGGTGTTCCTCCCGCAGGGCGCATCGATCGCCCAGACGGTGGCCGCGCCGTTCCCCAACATGGCCGCGCTCGACCTGGCGCTGTCGATCAACCAGCCGCCGCCCTGCCTGACCGGCTTCATCCCCGCCCCAGAGTGGCGGTCCCCGGCCGATACCAGCATCCAGCCGTTGCCCACGGGCACGTACTGCAAGATCCCGATGGAGACCCCGGCCAACAGCGTGCGCGGGTCGCGCAACATCCCCTGTACGGACATTCCGGGCAAGCGAGCCGCGACTCCGCGGGAATGCCGTGACCCCAAGCCGTATGTGCCCGCGGGTACCAACCCCTGGTATGGCGACCCCAACCAGATTCTGACCTGCCCCGCACCGGCCGCGCGCTGTGATCAATCGGTCCGGCCAGGGATGGTGATCCCCGCGCCGTCGATCAACAACGGGTTGAACCCGGCACCCTCGGACCGGGTCGCGGGCACACCGCCGCCGACCAGCGATCCGTTGTCCCGGCCGGGGTCGGGTACCGTGCAGTGCAATGGCCAGCAGCCCAACCCCTGTGTCTACAAACCCAGCGGGCCTCCCTCGGCGATCTACAGTCCCCAAAGCGGTGAACTGGTAGGGCCAGACGGAGTGAAATACTCCGTCGAGAACTCGACCAGAACAGGAGACGATGGATGGAAGGAGATGCTGGCACCAGCCGGCTGAACCCCATCGACGCGGACGATTCGTTGACCACGCAGGACAAGGACGAGGATTCGACGGCACCCGAGACCGGATCCGGGCACACCGATCCGCAGGACGCCTCCGGGAATCCCGTGGAATCCACCGACGGTGATGCCGACGTCGACGCCGACCGGTCTGAAACCGACGGCCCTGCCGGGGATGACGCGGAATCCGGCGAGCCCGCCGTGGCCGCACCCCGCGGTCCATCCCGGGTGGGCCGCGGGTGGCTGGCCGCCATCGCCGCGGTGTTGGTGCTGTGCGCCGGCGCCGTCGGGGCGGGCGGCTACCTGGCGCTGCACTACCACCACCAGACCCAGCGGACCACCCGCAACGACGACGCGGCGCTGAAGGCCGCGGTGGAGTGCGTGTCGGCGACCCAGGCGCCGGACACCAACGCGATGACCGCGAGTGAGCAGAAGATCATCGACTGCGGCACGGACGCCTTCCGATCGCAGGCGTTGCTGTACACCAGCATGCTCGTGCAGGCGTATCAGGCCGCCAACGTCCACGTTCAGGTGTCGGACGTGCGGGCAGCCGTCGAACGCAACAACCCCGACGGTTCGATCGATATCCTTGTCGCACTGCGCGTCAAGGTGGCCAGCGACCAGAACCAGAGCGAAGCCGGCTACCGGTTGCGCGTGAAAATGGCGTTCGCCGAAGGGCAGTACAAGATCTCCAAGCTCGACCAGGTGACGAAGTGACGGTGGTGGTCGAACAGACTGCGCCCACGGCAAACCAGGAGTCATCGCCAGACACCCTGGCTCCCTGGCGTTCTCGCGTCAGCGCGTTCGCCGTCGACGTGCTGCCCGGCATAGCGGTGGTGACGACCCTGGTGTTGGTGTCGTTCACCGTGCCGACTGGCGGGGTGTGGTGGTGGCTGGCCATCTCCGTCCTCGGCATAGCGATCCTGCTGGTTCTCCTCAACCGGCTCTTGCTGCCGGTGATCACCGGCTGGAGCCTGGGCCGCGGGTTGGTGGGTATCGCGGTGACGCGACGCACCGGCGCCGCTGCGGGACCGTGGACGCTGCTGCTCCGCGACGTCGCCCACCTGCTCGATACCGCATCGATCGTGGGATGGCTTTGGCCCCTGTGGGATTCACGCCGCCGTACATTCGCCGACATCTTGGCGCGCACCGAAGTGCGCCGCCTGGAACCGGGCACGGTGCCGCCGCAGATCCGGCGCTGGAGCGCGGCCGCCGTGTCGAGCGCGCTGATGCTTTGCCTGGCCGGGGCCGCGGTGAGCTTCTTTGTGGTGTACTCCGCGGACCGGGCGACCGACCAGACCCGCGCCCAGCTCGCGACGCAGGGGCCCAAGATGGTCGCCCAGATGCTGACGTATGACCCCAAGACGCTGCACGACGACTTCGCCCGGGCACTGTCGCTGGCGACCGACAAATATCGGCCCCAGCTGGCGGCCCAGCAGGATTTGGTCCAGAAGGGCCACCCGGTCATCAACGAGTACTGGGTTACCAACAGCTCGATCGAATCGGCGAGCCCGGATCGGGCGACCATGCTGCTTTTCATGCAGGGCCGGCGCGGCACCGGGCCCGAACAGCGCTACATCAGCGCCACGGTGCGGGTGAACTTCGCCAAGGCCGGCGGTGACAGCTGGCGCGTGGACGATCTCAACGTGCTGACCAAGCCGAAACAGCCCGGGAGCGGCAAATGAGCCCCCGCCGCCGGTTTGCTCCCGGCGAGCGACCCCTGCTCGTCGCGCGCCCGGTCGAAGCAGGGGCGCCCCGGCCTTGGCTGATGCCGTTGGCGAGCACGGTCGCCGCGGTACTGATGGTGGCGGCGATCACCGCTTGCGTGCTGATGCTCGCCTCGCATGCATCCCGGGCGCGGACCGCGTCGAAGGACCGCGAGGTGCTGAACTACGTGAGCGGCTTCATGACGCAGTTCACCTCCATCGATCCGTTCCACGCCAACGACTACGTGAACCGGATCTTGGCGCAGGCAACCGGCGACTTCGCCAAGCAATACCAGAAGAACGCCAACGAGATCCTCCTCCAGGTCGCCCGGGCCGAACCGGCCACCGGCACCGTCCTGGACGCCGGCCTGGAGCGATGGAACGACGACGGCAGCGTCAATGTCATGGTGGCAACGGCGATCACCACCAAGTCGCCGGATGAAAAACAGGTAATGCAGAACGCCAATCGTTGGGCGGCAACCGCGACGCAGGAAGGGAACCAGTGGAAGATCAGCAGCCTGCAGCAGGTGATGTGACCGCCGAGGAGAGCGCAGCCGCCCCCGAGGACGCGGCCACCGAGGCGGCGGAGGGCAACGGGCCGGCGTCAAGCGACGAAAAGTCAGACGCGGCAACGGAATCCGAAGACACGGCAGCCGGGCCTGACGGCGGCGACGCCACGGACGAGCCCTCCGGCGGCGCCGCGGAGCAGGCGGCCGACTCGGCGCCGGCCGACGGCGCGCGGAAGAAGCGGCGAGCCGGCAGGGCCTGGGCCATCGTCGCCATGATTGCCGCCCTGCTATTCGTCGGATCCGCCGCGTTCGCCGGCGCCATGGTGCAGCCATATCTGGCCGACCGAGCCGTCGCCACAACGAAATTGAACGTCGCGCGGACCGCGGCCAACGCGATCACCACGCTGTGGACGTACACGCCGGAAAACATGGACACGCTCGCCGACCGCGCATCCCGCTACCTCAGCGGCGATTTCGAAGCGCAGTACCGCAAGTTCGTCGACGCGATCGTGGCGCCCAACAAGCAGGCCAAGATCACCAACAGCACCGAGGTCACCGGCGCGGCCGTCGAAACGCTCGACGACCCCAACGCTGCCGTCATCGTCTACACCAATACGACCTCCACCAGCCCGCTGACCAAGAACGTCCCGTCGCTGAAGTACCTGTCCTACCGGCTGTTCTTGAAGCGGTCCAGCAACCGTTGGCTGGTGACCAGGATGACCACGATCACGTCACTGGATCTGACGCCGAAAGTTTGACGGTGGCGGCCGGCGGAGCCGAAATATACTGCACCGCATGGCTGTCACGTCTCCGGTATCCGAACGATGGACCGTAGCAGCGTTGCTGCTGTTGACCTTCGCCACCGGATTGGCGGACTCGATCAGTATCCTGGCGCTGGGCCACGTGTTCGTCGCCAACATGACCGGCAACGTGATCTTCCTCGGATTCTGGCTGGCCCCGAGCAGCACCATCGACCTGACCGCGGTGGTGGTGGCGCTGCCGACCTTCGTCTGCACGACGATCGTCAGCGGCCGACTGGCGCGCTATTTCGGCAGCCGCACGCGAACGTGGATCACGACGATACTGGCAATCGAGATCGTGCTGCTGGTGACGCTGGCGATCCTGGCGGGCGCGGGAGTGCTGCGCTATCAAGGGAATTCCAAGTTGATCATGATCGGCATCCTGGCGGTGACGTTCGGCTTACAACACTCGAGCGCGCGCCAGTTCGGCATTCAGGAGTTGTCTACCACGGTGCTGACGTCGACGATCGTCAGCCTCGGACTGGACAGCCGCCTGGCCGGCGGCACCGGCGAACGCCACAGGCTGCGCATCGGCGTCGTCGCCACCATGTGCGCAGGCGCCTTCTTCGGCGCGACGATTTCGAGATACGTGATCGCCCCGGTGTTCGTGGTCACCGCGGCGGTGATAGCGACGAGCCTGCTGATCTTTTGGTTGGGGCCGGCCGCGACGAAAAGCGCCGCGGCCGTCGCTAATTGAACGCCAGCCAGCTGGGTAGCGCGCGCTCGTGTGAATCGCAGAGCACCTGCCTGGTGTCGCACGATCCGCGCGGTGATCCCGCCCCGGCCCACATGCCGCCGGTGTCGCGACGCAGCACGATCGCCGACGAGCCACCACCGTCGAGCAGCACGGCGTTATCGCTGCCGAGTCCGCGGAACAGATCCTGCATGTTGTCCGGGGTGTAGTTGCCACCCTCGAAGATGTACATCTCGTCCTTCTGCCTGGAGTATGCGATAGCCGTTCGTGCCGCGCTGGGCCCGCCGTCGTGCAGCTGGCCGGTGTTGCCGGGCGCCAACAGCCCGATGCCCGAGACCGCGACGAATCGCTCGTTCTTGTTCAGCAGGTCGGCGACCACCGGAGTGGCGGCGTCATAGTCGCTTTTTGTTCTGGGCCACACCACATATGGCGCACCGCCGGACGGCAGGATCATGGTTGACAGTGCGCTCCAGCTTTCGCCGCCGCCCGAAAGGCCCTGCTTGCCCGGGTAGGCGACGGTGCCGGTGACCGCCTGGTTGGCGCGTCCCTGGCCCTGGGTGTTGTCGACGAAGGCGCCCAACGGTGAACTGCAGCCGGTCTGGCGCCACGATCCGCCCTTTTGTCCGCGGACGTCGAAGAAGTTGGCGTTGATCGCGATGGTCGGCTGGCCCATGCGCTGCCAGGCCTGCAGCGGCGCGTAGAGCTCCGAGGCCTGCCAGAGGCCCTCACCGGTGCGGGCGCCGGGGTTGTTCTCACACCGGGCCTGATCGCCCTGGTGCGTGTCGACCAGCAGATGTGGCGACAGGCGTCCCGCGGCGTTCTTGATGATCATCAGGTGGCCGCCGTTGTTCATCTCGTACCAGCTGCCGCCGGCGTTGAGCATCGGCGCGGGATGGCCGGGGCCGAAGTTGTAGACCAGGTACGAACCACGCGTGCTGCCGATGGCATTCGCGAGCAGGTCACGGCCGTCGGCGGCCCGGGCCATGGGCTGTCCCGAGGTGATGGCCAAGGTGAAGCAGGCGACGACGGAGGCGCAGCACCCCGCGAGCCGGCGGAAGCTGGCGCGTCGGGTCAGCACGGTAGCCCTTTCCGCCTGAAGCTGGATGCAACATGAACATCATCTGCCTCAGAAGTCACACTGTCAACAAAGGTAACGGTGCGATGACGGTGCGGCTACACGCGAATTACGCTTGCTCGCTTGAACTTTCGGGCGAGGTGGCGGCGGGTTCGCCAACGCCGGATTCGGCCGGCTCGGTTGTGGCCGACGGCTCGGTTGTGGCCGGCGCGGCCGCATTCGCGTGCTTACCGCGGCGGGCCTGGTGCTGCGCCTGGTGCTCCTGGGCGATCGCGAGCTCGACCGCGCCCGGAATGCGGTGAAAGCCCTTGCGGTCGTAGAGATGTGTGACGATACCGCCGAGCAGCAGCCCGATGACGAGGCCGATCGTCGTCATGGTCAGCGCCTGGGTCAGGCCCGCATCGCCATGGCCGCCGAAGTAGAGCAGCGAGCGGGCCCCGAGGAAGACCTGGTGCATCGGTTCGAATTCGGCCAGCCAGCGGAAGAAGGACGGTGTCGCCTCCAGGGGTACCGTGGCGCCGGCCGACGGCAAACCCAGGATCACGAAGATGAGCATGCTGACCAGCATTCCGGCCGTGCCCAGAACCGAGAGCAGGGAACTGGACGTGATGCCAACCGCGGCGATCGCGAAGACTCCGAACGCCCAGAGTTGCCAACTGTGGTCGATGGGCATGCCGAGCCCGTCGGCTATCGCCAAATACACCGCCGAGGTGAGCAGCCCGAGCAGCACCATCATGGCCCACTTCAGCAACAGGGTCTGGAACCTGGAAATTCTGACCTGCTCGGCGAACCGGTACACCGGGCCGAATTCGGCAGGCACATAACCGAGCAGCGCGTCCACCAGCGTGCTGACCACGATGCTGCCGGTGAATCCGGCCAGCAGCAGCAGGAGCGCGTAGTAGAAGGCGGACAGGCCGTTGCCGGTGCCGTTCGGCAGCGGGTTGTACACGTTCGACTGGATGTCGATGGGGGCGCTCAGGCCCACCTGGGCCGCACCGGCCAGTGGTGCGCCGCCGGTCTGCGCGGCCACCTCCGCCATAACCCGTTGCCCGGCTATGCCGTTGGCCATCCCCATCGCGGTGTTGAGGGTCTGACCGGCGATGCTCGCGCCGAGCGTGCCGGCCCTCGGATTGGTGGACACCGTGATCGACGGCCGGTCCGCCCGGGCGGGTAGCACCGCGCTGGTCGCGAAGTCCCGCAACTTCGACGAGAAGCTGGGTGGAATCAGCACCTGGCCGTAGACCCGGCCGGTGTCCATTTGGTGCTTGGCCTCGGCGCGGGAGAGCACGCGAACGTCGAACCTGTTCTTGTCCAACCCATTGACCAGGCGGTCGACGATCTGTGCGCCGCCGGGCCCCGCGTCCTCGTTGACCACCGCGATGGGGAAATGACGCAGGTTGGTCGTCGGGTTCAAGATGCCACCGAGGTAGAGCGCGCAGAGCGCCGACATCAACGCCACGGTGATCACCAGGGGCGCCGCCCAGAACCGCACGGTGCGGATCGCCTTGATGTTCCGGTTGGGGTTGGGCGCCGCGTGCTGCGGGTGCGATTGAGGCATGCCGACTCCTGTCTGTCGAGCCCACTCTATGGGCTGGGGAGCCGGCCCTCTATGGCCTCAGTCACCGAGCTTTGCGTGCATCTCCCAGATCAGCAGTTCCGACGGCCCGCTCGCCGACACGCGCCGGCCGTCGGCGTCGGTGAATCGCACGGCGTCGCCCTCGGTCACCGCGCCGATTCCCTCCACGTTGACCCGGCCCCTGGCCGCGAAAAGGTGCAGGTAGGGAGCCCGCGGAAGGTCCACCGCCGCACCGGCCGCCAACCGCGTCACGTGTAGCGCGGCGTTGCGGTTGTGCAGGGTGATCGCGGCGTCGTGCGCGGGCATGCCTGAGGCGATCGTCACAAGATCGCCCGCCAACAGCTTCTCGTCGATTTCATGCTGTTGGTAGCTCGGTTCGACGCCGGTCTCATCGGGGGCCACCCACATCTGCACGAAATGAACCGGCTCAGTGGGGGAGTCGTTTCGCTCCGAGTGCAGGATTCCGTGGCCGGCCGACATCCGTTGCGCCAGGCCGGGATAGATCACACCTCGATTGCCCGCGGAGTCGCGATGCGACAGTTCGCCGTTCAGCACCCAGGTCACGATCTCCATGTCGCGGTGCGAATGGGTATCGAATCCCGTTCCCGGCGAGACGATGTCGTCGTTGTTCACCAGTAGCAGCCCGAAGTGGGTGTTTTCCGGGTCATAGTGGCCGCCGAAGGAGAATGAGTGCCGGGATGTCAGCCACGGCGTGCTGGTCACGGCCCGGCTTTCCGCACCCCTTATCTCGATGGTCGCGGACATGGCGCCAGCCTAATCGCTTGCCGCGTCAGGCCACCGCCGCGGTGAGCAGCCCTTGGGCGTGCCGCAGCGCCTTATCGAGTTCCGGCAAGGTCAACCCGGCGGCGTGGCCCAGGTGGATCTCGATCTGGTACTCCGGCTGCCCGTCATGGGCGAATATCGGCAGCACGACGAATTCCGTTGTGGCCAACTCGGTCTCGAGCACGTCGGTGACCGAACGCAAGGTGACCATCGTCATCAGCGTGGTGAGCTGGCGGGTGACCTGCGCTGTCGGCTCCAGCGAGGCGAGCACATCGGCAAGCCGAGTGTGCAGCGACCGGTGCGTGTCGTCGAACCGCCACGCGCCGTAGCCGCGGGCGCGGATATCGGCGAGTACCCGTCGGTGCTCGACGATTTCGGTGCGGGTGAGCCTGGGCATCACGCGATGCAGCCACGCCTCGACGAAGTCGTCGTCGCGCCAGGCCATGGCGACCAGACCGAACGGCGGGTCGATGGGGAAGCGCTGCCCCACGGCATGCTCGCCGTCGGTGCCGTGGCCGACCGCGTCGACGGTGGTCAGATGCCTGGCGCCGATCCTCGACATCGAGCAGCCCGCCCCCAGCGTGCGGTGCAGGAAGCGCAGCGCGTCACGCCCGCGGTCGAGCAACGGAAACTGCTCGCGCAGCCCATGCACCAGTCCGAACAATCCGCTGCCCAGCACGTAGCGGCGATCGCCGCGGCGGGCCACCCAGGCACGCCGTTCCAGTTCGGCCAGTACCAAGGCGCAGGTCGAGGTGCTGATCGCGCAGCTCTTCGCCAGCTCGGCCGAGGTCAGGCCCTGTGACGAATCCGCCAGCGCGGCAAGGATGTTCATTACCCGGGCGGTGGGCGGCGATTTGGTGCCCGTGTCGCTGCGGAATTCGGCCATTGACGTTCCCACCGCCACCTCCTTACGATCCGTCCAAAATGCCAAGCTATACGTCCTAATATTAGGAGAATGTGGTGTTCAAGGTGGGAGTTTGGGGGCCGGGTTCGATGGGCGTGGTCGCCCTGCGTGGGGTGATCGACCATCCGGAGCTGCAACTGGTCGATGTCGTCGTGCACAGCGATGCGAAAGCCGGGCGCGATGCGGGGGAGCTGTGTGGCATCGCGCCGGTCGGCGTGGTGGCCACCCAGGATCCGGCGGCCATGCTGGCCGGTGACGCCGACGTGGTGGTGTACGCGGCCGGCGCGAACCTGCGACCGCTGGAGGCCGTCGAGGACATGGTGTCGATACTGCGGGCCGGGAAGAACGTGGTGTCCTGCTCGGTGGTGCCGCTGGTATTTCCCGACGCCGTCGACGCCGCGTTCACCGATCCCCTGCGCCAGGCCGCGATCGACGGGGGTGCGTCGTTCTTCACCACGGGCATCGACTCCGGGTTCGCCAACGACGTGCTGCCGCTGCTTCTTACCGGCGTCTCCCGGGTGATCGAGTCGGTGCGGGTGACCGAGATGTTCAATTACGCGACCTATCCGGACCCCTCCGCCGTCTACGAGATCCTCGGATTCGGCCAGCAGCCGGACTATCCGGCGTTCGCGGCCCAGCCGGGGATCTTCACCTTCGGCTGGGGGCCGGTGCTACACCAGCTCGCCGCCGGGCTGGGCGTCAAGATCGACAACATCGAGGAGAGCAACGAGCGCATCCCTGCCTCCGAGTCTTTCGACACCCCCACGGGTCACATCGCCGCCGGAACAATCGCCGCGATGCGTTCGACGCTGACCGGTTACGTGGACGGGAAGCCGACTTTCGTGCTCGACCACGTGACGCGCATGCGTGATGACATCGCCCCGGATTGGCCGCAGCCGCGGATCTCCATTGCGCCGAAGGACCTGGGCTACGGGCCGGCGTCCGGACAGGGACTGTATCGGGTGGAGATCGAGGGCTCGCCGAGCATGCGCTGCGAATTCGAGATGGCCGAGGGCGCGGACCACGACCTGGGGGCGCGCATCGCCGGCTCGTCGCGAATGGTCAACGCCATCCCCGCGGTGTGTGCGGCCCCGCCCGGGCTACTGTCCGCGCTGGATCTGCCGTTGATCACCGGAACGGGCCTGGTGCGTCCGGTGCCCGGCCCGCCGCCGGACAGCCGCCTGTTCTAGCCCGGCGACGGCGAGCGCCGGAACGCCAGGAGCCGGGCAACCGGACCTAAACCCGGCGACGGCGAGCGCCGAAACCGCGCGAGTGAGGAGCCCGACGGACGGACCTAGGCCCGTCCGTCGGGATACGTCGCGGCGGCGAGCTCCAAGATCTCGGCGCGATCGGCCGGCAGGATGAACCCGGAGGCGATCGCCGCGTCGAGGGCCGCAGTGAAGCGTTCCAGGTACTGCGTGCCGCCGCCCGGATAGAGCCGCTGAATCATGTTGGCGTCGAACAGCTCTCCGGAGCCGAAGATGGCCGACATGATGCTCTCGTCGCCGCCCAGGCCCGACGTCCTGGCGATCGGCACGTCCACCCATGGGGTTCTGATGCCCCCACGGGCGAGTCCGTTGCCGTCCGGAACCGGCCGCGGCCCGGCGCTTTCGCGGACATCGAGCGGATCCGCACTCGGCGCCGGTTCGCCGGTGGCAACCCAGGTGTTCAGCGCCGCGAGCGCCGACTGCACCACATAGTGGTGCTGCGGGCCGAAGTTGATGTTGTGCGCCAACTGCTGGCCCATCAACATGCTGGTGGGCGTGTAGCCGGCCACGATAGCGTCGAGCGGTGCCGAGCCGCTGTCGATGAACGCCACCTGGATCGTGTAGTTGTCGGCGTGCGCGGCACCGGCGATCTCCCAGACCCGCAGCCGCTCGTTGTCCGGCTGCCTGGCGAAGTAGTAGCCCTCGCGCGGACCGCCGAAGACGTCGGTCTCGGTGATGACCGTCAGCAGCGGGACCCGCAGTTCAGGGCGGAACGTAACCGCCTGCGTCGCAGAGGAATCTTCGAAGATCGAGCTGCCATCCAGTGGGGCGGCCGGGCCGAAGCGGGAGTGCACCAGAAAGCCGTCGTAGATGCGGGCCAGCGGATCCACGGCATTGACGTAGGTCGTGAGGAACATTGCGGACTGCGATTCGCCCAGCGCGATGACACGTTGTGCGGGCAAGCCACGCAGAATCCGCTCGTGTTCGCCGCTCTTGATGAGCCCGCCGACCTGGGAGAAGATGTCGTAGGAAAATGCGTCACCCGGGTGGTGCAGGACCGCATACCGGTGCGGGTCTTGGCTTTTCAGCGACATATCCGTACCGAGCAGGCTTTCGCCGCCCTCGACTCCCACCCGTTGCGCCGAGACCGCGACGTAGGCATAACCGCTGCGCAGGATCTCGCGGTGGCTCATCATCCACACCGCGGCGGCGTCGATGCCACCGCTTACGTTGAGCCATTCAACGAGCGCCGTCCCGTTGAACCGGGCGGGGTCGGCCGGTGTCAACACCACGATGCGGGTGGTGAAATCGGCCGATCCCGAGGGAGTTACGTCCCAGCGGCCATCGGGTCCCAGCTCGCCTACCGGGGTGTAGCGGCAGGCCGTGCCGGCGACCAGGAACTCCTCGACGCAGTAGCCCACGTCGGCCAGGTCGAAGGCGCTCAGTAACAGCGCCGGCTTGCCAGGGGCGGGAGTCACCCGGGTGCTGTTCGTCATGACCGCGTCCTTCTCACCGCTGGTCCGCGGGCAGCGAACCGGGCAGGCCGAATTTCGTGAATAACGTGTCGTCGAGGAAGGCCACCACATGGGTTACCTTGCCATCCCGTACATCGAGCACATGCAACTGAAATGGAACATGCGCCTCGCCTGCGCGCATGTACATGGCCGCGGCAGGCTGGCCGTTGGCGATCAGCGGGAGCATGCGCATGTCCCCGCTGCCCTCCGCCGGGCACTGCTGATGAATAAGGGTGACGATGGCCTGCGCGCCCTGATACCAGCCGGTGTACGGCGGCATCTCCCAGATCGCCTCCGCGGTGAACAGGTCGACCAGGCGGTCGATGTCATAGGTTTCGAATGCGGCGATGTAGCGTGCCAGCAGATCCTGGGCCTCGGCCGAATCCGGCTGCACCAGTTCGTCTTCGGCGCTGGGCCCGACGGCTTCGAGCTGAGACCGGGCGCGCTGCAGCAGGCTGTTGACGGCGGTAGTGGTGGTCCCGACCGCGTCGGCCACCTCGGCGGAGCGCCACTGCAGCACGTCGCGCAGGAGCAGTACCGCCCGTTGGCGTGGCGGAAGATGTTGCAGCGCAGCAACAAACGCCAACCGCACGGACTCGCGTGACCCGACCACGACCGAAGGGTCGGCCGGATGCTCGGTCAGGTCCGGCAGCGGTTCCAGCCATGACACTTCGCGTCGCTCCACCAGCTCGGCGGTCGGGTCCGAGCTGGGACCGCCCAGACCCACCGGCAGCGGCCTGCGCTGGCGTCCCTCCAACGCGGTCAGGCAGGTGTTGGTGGCGATGCGATGCAACCATGTCCGCATCGAGGACTTACCTTCGAAACGGTCATAGGCCTTCCAGGCCCGTATCAGGGTCTCTTGCACCAGGTCCTCGGCATCGTGCACGGACCCGGTCATTCGATAGCAATGGGCCAGCAGTTCGCGGCGAAAGGGTTCGGCGCGCGCCGAGAAATCCTCGCCGGTTACCGGGTCACCTTCAGAGTTCTGCGCGAGAAGGCTCATCCGCAAGAGCCTACGCAGTGTCGGGGCTCCCGGCCCACAACAGCAGCCATTACGCTGCCCTTGATGACTAGGACCCGCGAGTGAACCGCACCGAACGCAGTTTCGACGGGTTCGGCGGCGTGCGCATCGTCTACGACGTCTGGATGCCGGACACGGCCCCGCGAGCCGTCCTGGTGCTCTCACACGGTCTCGGCGAGTACGCCCGTCGCTACGACCACGTGGCAAAGCGCTTCGGCGAGGCCGGCCTGGTCACCTACGCGCTGGACCATCGCGGACACGGCCGCTCCGGCGGTAAGCGGGTGCTGGTGCGCGACATCCATGAGTACACCTCCGACTTCGACACCCTGGTCGGCATCGCCACCCGGGAACACCACGGCCTCAAGTGCATCGTGCTGGGGCACAGCATGGGCGGCGGAATCGTCTTCGCCTACGGGGTCGAACGCCCGGACAACTACGACCTGATGGTGCTGTCGGGGCCCGCGGTCGCGGCCCAGGACCAGGTCTCGCCGCTGCTGGCGGTGGCCGCCAAGGTGCTCGGGGCCGTCGTGCCCGGGCTGCCGGCGCAGGAACTCGACGTCGATGCGATCTCCCGGGACCCCGCGGTGGTGGCCGCCTACAAAGAAGACCCGCTGGTGTATCACGGCAAGGTACCCGCCGGCATCGGCCGCGCGCTGCTCCAGGTCGGCGAGACCATGCCGCAGCGGGCACCGGCGCTGACGGCGCCGCTGTTGGTGGTGCACGGCGAACAGGACCGGCTGATCTCCGTCGCGGGCAGCCGTCGCCTCGTCGAGTGCGTCGGGTCCACCGACGTCGAGTTGAAGGTCTACCCGGGGCTTTACCACGAGGTTTTCAACGAGCCCGAGCGCCGGCAGGTGCTCGATGACGTGGTCTCCTGGATCACCGCCCGGCTGTGAGGCGGGACGTGTCGGCCGGCTCCCGTACTTTGGCGACAGAGCCAAGCGAAGGGGAGGAGAGGCGCCGTGACTGACGACAAGATGCTGGCGCGCATCGCCGCGCTGCTGCGTCAGGCAGAGGGCACCGACAACACCCACGAAGCCGACGCGTTCATGTCCGCCGCGCAGCGGCTCGCGACGGCCGCGTCCATCGACCTCGCAGTGGCGCGCTCCCATTCGGCCCAGCGATCGGCGGCGCAGACGCCGACGCAACGCACCATCACCATCGGAGCCGCCGGCACCAAGGGGTTACGCACCTATGTGCAGCTGTTCGTGCTGATCGCCGCGGCCAACGATGTGCGCTGCGACGTGGCCTCGAATTCGACGTTCGTGTATGCCTACGGGTTCGTCGAGGACATCGACGCCAGCCACGCCCTGTACGCCAGCCTGGTCGTCCAGATGGTCCGCGCGTCGGATGCCTACCTCGCCTCGGGTGCGCATCGTCCCACGCCGACGATCACCGCCCGGCTCAATTTCCAGCTGGCGTTCGGGGCACGCGTCGGCCAGCGGCTGACCGAGGCCCGCGACCAGGCCCGGCGGGAGGCCACCAGAGACCGCAGCCGGTCGTCGGGTACCGCTATAGCGTTGCGGGACAAGGAGGTCGAGCTGGTGGACTACTACCGGGGTGCGTCGAAGGCGCGCGGCACCTGGCAGGCCGCCCGGGCGTCGGCCGGGTATTCCTCGGCGGCGCGGCGTGCCGGGGACCGGGCCGGCAAGCGAGCGCGGCTCGGCAACAGTCCCGAACTCCCCGGGGCGCGGAGTGCGCTGAGCGGGTGACGGCGGGGAACGCGCCTCGGCGGGATTCTCAACGGTCCAGGGTCTATGCGGCTGAGGAGTTCGTCCGCACCCTGTTCGACCGTGCCGCCCAGCACGGTTCACCGGTGGTGGATTTCTTCGGCACGCAGTTGACGCTGCCGCCGGAGGGCCGATTCGGTTCGGTGGCCTCCGCGCAACGCTATGTGGACGACGTGCTGGCCCTCCCCGCGGTGCGTCAACGGTGGCCGGCCGTCGCGCCGCTGCGGGTGCGTCAACGGCGCGCCGCCACCGCCGCGCACTACGAAAACCGCGACGGCACAGGCATTATCGCGGTTCCCGATCGCGACACGGCCGACTGGGCGCTGCGCGAGCTGGTGATGCTGCACGAAGTGGCGCATCATTTGTGCCAGGCCGAGCCGCCGCACGGCCCGGCGTTCGTTGCGACGATCTGCGAGTTGACGGAGCTGGTGATGGGGCCGGAACTGGGGCACGTGCTGCGCGTGGTCTACGCCAAGGAGGGCGTGCGGTGAGCCTCGCCGATCCCGACGCGCGGGCCCGCGAGGTAGAAGCCCGGATGACCGACGACGAGCGATTCGTCCTGCTGGTGTCCGTGATCGGTGCCAGCGAGATGTGGCCGGTCCGCGACGAGCGCATCCCCGGGGACGTGCCGATGAGTGCGGGATACGTGCCGGGGATTCCCCGTTTGGGTGTGCCGGCCTTGCTGATGAGCGACGCCGGCCTCGGCGTCACCAACCCGGGTTTCCGCCCGGGCGACACGGCCACTGCATTGCCCGCCGGACTGGCCCTGGCCGCCAGCTTCAATCCGTCGCTGGCCCGGGCCGCGGGCGAGGTGATCGGCCGCGAAGCGCGCAGTCGTGGGTTCAACGTGCAGCTCGCCGGCGCGATGAACCTGGCCCGCGACCCGCGCAACGGCCGCAATTTCGAATACCATTCCGAGGATCCGCTGTTGACCGCCACGATGGCCGCCGAATCGATCGGCGGCATACAGCGCCATGGCGTGATCTCGACGGTCAAGCACTACTCGTTGAACTGCAACGAAACAAATCGGCACTTCCTGGACGCGGTCATCGATCCCGATGCCCACCGCGAATCCGATTTGCTGGCCTTTGAATTGGCGATCGAGCGCTCGCAACCCGGCGCCGTGATGAGCGCCTACAACAAGATCAACGGTGATTATGCCGCTGCGAACGCCGTATTGATCAACGACGTGCTGAAGGGCGCCTGGTGTTACCGCGGATGGGTGATGTCGGACTGGGGTGCCACGCCAAGCTGGCAGTGCGCTCTGGCCGGCCTCGATCAGGAGTGTGGGGCCCAGATCGACGCTTTGTTATGGCAGTCCGAGTCCTTCGGTGCGCCGTTGCGTGACGCGTATGCCGCCGGCCTGCTGACCAAGGATCGCCTGTCAGATATGGTTCGCCGGATCCTGCGGTCCATGTTCGCCGTCGGCGTCGACGACGCCGATGCGGCACCGGCACCGGACCTGGCCGCGCACAACGAGATTGCGCTGAACATCGCGCGGCAGGGAACGGTGCTACTGACCAACCGGGGCGTCTTGCCGCTGGCGCCGGGGTCGAGCGCGCGCATCGCCGTCATCGGGGGGTATGCGCACGTGGGCGTGCCGGCCGGATACGGTTCCAGCACCGTCGTTCCGGCTGGCGGGTATGCGGGTGTGGTCCCGATCGGTGGCACCGGCCTGGAGGCCGGGCTCCGCAATCTGTATCTGCTGGCGCCGGGTCCGCTGGAGGAGCTGCGAGAACTATTGCCACAAGCGCAGATTGAGTTCGATCCCGGCATCAGTCCGGCCGAGTCCGTGCGCGCGGCGCGCAGGGCCGACATCGTGATCGTCTTCGCGGTCCGCGCGGAGGGCGAAGGCTTCGACATCGCCGACCTCTCGCTGCCGTGGGGCCAAGACGAGCTGATCACCGCGGTGTCGGCGGCCAACCCCAACACCGTCGTGGTGCTGCAGACGGGCAATCCGGTGACGATGCCCTGGCGGGACTCGGTGAGAGCCATTGTGCAAGCGTGGTTTCCGGGCCAGGCGGGTGCCCGGGCCATCGCCGAGATCCTCACCGGGCGGGTGAATCCCTCGGGCCGGCTGCCGATCACCTTTCCGGTCGATCTGGCCCAAACGCCACGCCCGCGGCTGCCCGGCGCAGACGAGCCGTGGGGGACACCCACCCGGATCGACTACGTCGAAGGAGCCGACGTCGGCTACCGATGGTATGCCGCGCGCGGGCATGAACCGATGTTCGCGTTCGGTCATGGATTGTCCTACACCAGGTTTGACTACCAAGATCTGGTAGTCAGCGGCGGAGAAACGGTCCGTGCGAGCTTGCGCGTCGCCAACGTCGGCGACCGCGCGGGGGCGGACGTAGCCCAGCTGTACCTGACGGTCGCCGCGGGTGAACCGTGCTTACGCCTGCTGGGATTCGCTCGGGTGGAGCTCGAGCCTGGTGCAATACAGCGGGTGACCATCGAGGCGGACCCGCGACTGCTCGCCCGCTACGACGGCAGCGCTGGAAGTTGGCGGATCCGCCCGGGTGCCTACACGGCGGCGGTGGGCACGTCGGCGAACGCGATGCGGCTGGAAGCCGCGGTCGAGCTGACCGGTCGTACGTTCGGGCGATAAGTCACACGGGCACACACCCGAACGCACGACCGGTCCGGCGGGCTATTTGACCGGGGTCAGCGCGTCGCCGCACGTGCAGCGGTAGGGCTCACCCGAGCCCGAGCAGTGGCAGGGGACCTCGATGCGGACGCGACAGCCGCAGCCTTCGTGGCCGCAGGTCAATTCGGTACCGGCCTCGTACGTTGCCATTTAACTCACCCTTTTCTCGTTGTGATGACTCGTGCGGTGCGGGTCGACCGCACCCCCACTATATACCCCCCATGGGTATACGGTAAATGGCCGCGGTCGATCCGATACCGGCCCGGCCCCCGATGCCAACACGGCCGGGCGCCACTAGCGTGAGCGTCATGACCGAGAAGCCAACCCCCAAAGACGTCGACGAATTCTTGGACAGCACGGTGGTGCACGGCGATCCCAGCTTGAGCGCGGCCCTGGAGGCCAGCCGCGCGGCCGGATTGCCGCCGATTGCCGTATCGGTCCAGCAAGGGAAATTCTTGAGCCTGCTCGCCGGCGCCACGGGTGCGCGCAGCATCCTCGAGCTCGGCACGCTCGGCGGTTTTTCCACCATCTGGCTGGCGCGGGGCGCCGGCCCGCAGGGACGAGTGGTGACGCTGGAATACGAGCCCAAGCACGCCGAAGTGGCGCGGGCCAACCTGGAGCGGGCCGGCCTCGCCGATCGGGTGGAGGTGATCGTCGGGGCCGCGCTGGACACGCTGCCGACGGTGACCGGTCCCTTCGATCTGATCTTCATCGACGCCGATAAGGAGAACTACCCCGCCTACCTGGACTGGTCGGTGCGATTGGCCCGCCCCGGCACGGTCATCGTGGTGGACAACGTGATTCGGCAGGGGCAGATCCTCGATCCGGAATCCAACGCTCAAGCGCAAGCTGTGCGCCAGACGCTCGAGGCGATGGGCGAGGATCCACGGCTGGACACCGCGGTGATCCAGACGGTGGGCGCCAAGCACTGGGACGGCTTCGCCCTCGCGCTGGTGCGCTAGGCGTCAGCGCGGGCGAGGTCGGCGACCGCCTGCTCGGCGGAGATGAGTTCGCCTATCCGCAAAGCGGTTTCGCCGGCATACAAGGCCGCGCTGTCCAACCAGGAATCGGGCACGCCGGCCACCGGCGCCAGCGGCGTGAAGAACGGGAAGGCCGGTGACTGCAGACGCATCAGCGGCCCCGCATCGAAATAGCCCAGCGCCGACAGCGGGCGGCTGGCCGCGTTCAGCGCCGCGGGCAGCGCCTTGGCCTTCCCGTTCTGGTCACACCACCGCCGGGTTGCCGCGTTGGGCACGACGCGGTGGCGCAACGGCCAGCTCAGGGCGAACAGGTTGGTCTCGATCGTCATGTCGGCCCGCAGGATTCGGCGCTGGTACTCGCGGTTCGCGTTGGCCTCGTACGTCAAGAGGAATCGAGTGCCCGCGATGACACCGCTTGCGCCGGCGTCCAGCGCGGCGCGGGTGTCGGCGCCGGTGGCGATGCCGCCGGCCACGAACACTGGGCGGTTGGCGGCCACGGCGAGGGCGCGCGGCAGAAAGTCCAGCGCAGCCATGGTGCCCACGAGATGGCCGCCGGCCTCGCGGCCCTGAGCGATCAAACCATCGGCGCCCCAGGTGATCGCGGCGCGCGCCTGCGCTTCGGTGCCCACCATCACGAAGACGAAGATCCCGGCATCGCGCAGGTGCGCGACGAGCCCCCGCTTCTGGCCGAACGCCAGCACGATGGCGTCCACCCGGGCATCGACACAAACCGCGACATGACGACGATGAACGAAGGGCACCAACAGGTTTACCGCGACCGCGCGGCCCGGCGCCGCGGCGCGCATCTGTTCAATCGATGTTCTCAGCCGGCGGGGTGTGTCGATGCCCAGCGTGCCCAGTCCGCCCGCGCGGGCGACCGCGCCCGCCAACGGTGCGCCGGCCAGTCCGCCGCCCATGCCGGCCTGTCCGACGAGTACATCGAGGCGCAGCCGGTCCGCGATATCCATGCCTAAGACGCTACGCGCCTTGGGGATACGGCCACACAGAGCAGCCCCGGCTGCGCACCCGTTTTCGTTGCTGGCCAATGGCGCGCGGGCGTAATCTTGACGGCAGATGGATGGGTGCAGTCCGGCTCAAAAGGCTTGCTGCATAACAGAAAGGTCACAAAATGAGTACAGTCCATTCATCAATCGATCACCATCCCGATTTGTTGGCTCTACGCGCGCGCTATGAGCGCGTCGCCGAGTCGATGAGCGCGCATGTCACGTTCGGCCTGGCCCTGCTGACGGGCTTGTACGTGGCCGCGTCGCCATGGATCGTTGGATTCAACGCCACGGCATCGCTGGCCACGTCCGACCTGATCGTGGGGATCGCGGCGGCGTTCTTGGCCTACGGGTTCGCCACGACGCTGGATCGCGCGCACGGCATGACCTGGACGTTGCCGGTGCTGGGCGTGTGGGTCATCGTCTCGACGTGGATCCTGCCGGGTGTCACGATGACCGCCGGCATGACCTGGTCGAATGTCGTTGCGGGTGCGCTGTTGGCGTTCCTGGGCTTCAACGCGACCTACTTCGGCATGCGCACCCGCGCGACGGGCACGCACGCGTAATCACGAACTCGGTTAGAGCGCAGGGCGGTTCGCTCGGCCCGGGCCGAATCCCACGGCCCGGGACGGCGATCAACCGCAGACCGCGCCGATCGCGGCCGAGCTGACCAGCTTCACGTACTTGGCCAGCACGCCGGTCTTGTAGCGCGGCTCCGGCGGGGTGAAATCCGTTCGCCGGGCCTCGAATTCGGTGGGATCCGTCAGCACGTCGAGCACATGGTTGGCGACGTCCAGGCGGATGCGGTCACCGTCTTGCAGGAAGGCGATCGGTCCGGCGTCGACCGCTTCGGGCGCGATGTGACCGACGCACAGGCCGGTGGTCCCGCCGGAGAACCGGCCGTCGGTGAGCAGCAACACGTCTTTGCCCAGACCGGCACCCTTGATGGCCCCGGTGATCGCCAGCATTTCGCGCATGCCGGGGCCGCCCTTGGGGCCCTCATAGCGGATCACGACGGCGTCACCCTTGGTGATGGTGCCGTCCTCCAACGCGTCCAGCGCGGCCCGCTCGCCATCGAAAACCCTTGCGGTGCCCTCGAACACGTCGGAATCGAAACCGGCCGACTTCACCACCGCGCCCTCGGGCGCCAGCGAGCCCCGCAGGATCGTGATGCCGCCGGTCGGGTGGATGGGATTGCTCAGGGCGCGCAGCACCTTCCCGTCCGGGTCGGGCGGCGCGATCTCGGCCAGGTTCTCGGCCACCGTCGCACCGGTCACCGTCAGGCAGTCTCCGCGCAGCAGCCCGGCGTCCAACAGCGCCTTCATCACCACCGGGACGCCGCCGATGTGGTCGACATGGGACATGACGTGGCGGCCGAACGGCTTCACGTCGGCCAGGTGCGGAACCTTCGACCCGATCCGGCTGAAATCGTCGAGCGAGAGCGCGACGCCGGCTTCGTGGGCGATCGCCAGCAGGTGCAGCACCGCGTTGGTCGACCCGCCGAAGGCCATCACCACCGCGATCGCGTTTTCGAAGGCCTCCCTGGTGAGGATGTCGCGGGCGGTGATGCCCCGCCGCAGCAGCTCGACGACCGCCGCCCCGCTGCGCCGCGCGAATCCGTCGCGGCGGCGGTCGGGCGCCGGTGGCGCCGCGCTGCCGGGCAACGACATCCCGAGCGCCTCGGCCGCGCTGGCCATCGTGTTGGCGGTGTACATGCCCCCACATGCGCCCTCACCGGGACAGATCGCGCGTTCGATGGCGTCGACGTCCTCGCGGGGCATCAGGCCCCGGGCGCAGGCGCCGACCGCCTCGAACGCGTCGATGATGGTGACCTCGCGCTCGGTGCCGTCGGACAGTTTGGCCACCCCGGGCAGGATGGACCCCGCGTAGAGGAACACCGAGGCCAGGTCGAGCCGCGCGGCCGCCATCAGCATCCCGGGCAGCGATTTGTCGCAACCGGCCAGCAGCACCGAGCCGTCCAGGCGTTCGGCCTGCATCACCGTTTCGACGCTGTCGGCGATCACCTCGCGGGAGACCAGCGAAAAGTGCATCCCCTCGTGGCCCATCGAGATGCCGTCGGACACCGAGATGGTGCCGAACTCCAGCGGGTATCCGCCGGCCGAGAACACGCCCTCCTTGACCGCCTTGGCGAGCCGGTCCAGGGAGAGGTTGCACGGGGTGATCTCGTTCCAGGACGAGGCCACCCCGATCTGCGGCTTGGCGAAGTCTTCGTCTCCCATCCCTACGGCCCGCAGCATGCCCCGGGCGGCGGCCTTCTCCAGGCCGTCGGTGACGTCACGACTACGCGGCTTGATGTCGGCGCTGGCCGCCGAATCGGTGGTGGGCATCGTTCAAGTATGCGCTGGCCAGTCGCGATGGCCGTTTCCGGGGTTATACCCCAATGGGGTATAACCTGGAGTTCGGCGTGATGCCGCCGCAGGGTACGCAATTCAGCAGGGGTGACAGATGACGAACGACCACGGGTACTCGCAGCAGAAGGACAACTACGCCAAGCGGCTGCGCCGCATCGAGGGCCAGGTGCGCGGCATCGCCCGAATGATCGAGGAGGACAAGTACTGCATCGACGTCCTCACCCAGGTCAGCGCCGTCAACAGCGCCCTGCGTTCGGTCGCCCTGAACCTGCTCGACGAGCACCTGAACCACTGTGTCACCCGAGCCGTCGCCGAGGGCGGCGACGACGCGCAAGCCAAGCTCGACGAGGCCTCCGCCGCCATCGCGCGGCTGGTTCGTTCGTGACGTGGTTTGTCGATCGGTAATGCAGTTGAGACCTTCGCCACGGCCGTGATGCAGGGGGAGGCGTAGTTGCGGTCCGTACGGTAAGGCAGTGTGATCGCATTAGGCGCGACAACCCAGGAAGTGGGTAGTCCGGCCGGTATAGACGCCATGACTGCCGAAATCAACGCTGCCGCGCGAACGTGGACCCCACGGATCGCGGCACAGCTGGCTGTGCTGGCGGCCGCGGCCTTCACCTACGTCACCGCCGAGATTCTCCCGGTTGGTGCGCTGCCGGCCATCGCTCGCGACCTGCACGTCAGTTTGTTCGCGGTGGGAACCCTGCTGACCTGGTACGCCTTCGTGGCGGCCCTGACGACGTTCCCGCTGGTGCGCTGGACCGCGCACTGGCCGCGACGGCGCGCGCTCATGCTCAGCCTGACCTGCCTGACGGCGTCGCAGGTGATCTCGGCCCTGGCGCCCAATTTCGCGGTGCTGGCCACCGGCCGGGTGCTCTGCGCGATCACCCACGGCCTGCTGTGGGCGGTCATCGCTCCGATCGCGACCCGGCTCGTGCCACCGAGCCACGCGGGGCGCGCCACCATGTCGATCTACGTCGGCACCAGCCTCGCCCTGGTGGTGGGGAGCCCGTTGACCGCGGCCCTGAGTCTGATGTGGGGCTGGCGCGTGGCCGTTGTGTGTGTCACCGTGGCGGCCGCCGCCGTCACGTTCGCCGCCCGGCTGGTGCTGCCGGAGATGGTGCTCACCGAGGATCAGCTCGCCCACGTCGGCCCGAGGTCACGACACCACCGCAACCCCCGGCTGATCCTGGTGAGCGTGCTGGCGATGATCGCGGTCACCGGCCACTTCGTGTCCTACACCTTCATCGTCGAGATCATCCGCAACGTCCTCGGCGTGCGGGGGCCGAACCTCGCCTTCGTGCTGGCCGCCTACGGGCTGGCCGGCCTGCTGTCGTTACCGCTGGTGGCGCGTCCGCTTGACCACCGGCCCAAGAGCGCCGTCATTCTGTGCATCACCGGGTTGACGGTGGCCTTCGTGGTGCTGACCGGGCTCGCGTTCGGCGGTCGGGCCGGCGTGGCCACCGCGCTGATCGGAACCGCCGCCATCGTGCTGTGGGGGGCGATGGCCACCGCGGTCTCGCCGATGATGCAATCGGCCGCGATGCGCAACGGGGCCGACGACCCCGACGGGGCATCGGGGTTCTACGTGACCGCGTTCCAGGTCGGCATCATGGCCGGCTCGCTGGTCGGCGGGCTCCTCTACGAGCGCAGCGTCACGATGATGCTGGCCGCCTCGGCGGCCCTGATGGCCGTCGCGCTGATCGGCATCGCGGCCAACCGGCGGATGCTGGACGTAGCTCCGACAAGCTCACCCGATTCATAGCCGCCCAGGTCAAGCGCGTAATCAGCACGCTTCCCGGGGCACCGCCAACCGCCGATGATGGTAGCTGGCGTGGCCCCTATGCCACACTGTGTCGAGAACACGAGTGGAGGTATGCGTATGTCAGGCTGGACGAGGGCCGGCACAAGGAAGGGCCTCTTCGCCGCTCTGAGCACAACCGGGTTGGCGTCCGTCGTGGGCTTGGCGCTGGTGTTGAGCGCGGCCCCCGCATCGGCGGATCCGGACCCGGCTCCCGCTGATCCGGGCGCGGTCGCCGCTCCCCCCGGGCCGCCCCCACCGCCCGATCCCCTGGCGCCGCCTCCGCCCGACCCGCTCGCCGCCCCGCCGCCGCCCAACCCGCTGGCGCCGCCGGCGCCCTGGCTTCCGCCCAACGCGCAGCCCGCGGCGGCCGCGGCCGATGGGCAGAACGCCACGCCGTTCACCGGCACGGCGCCGTTCGGGCCGCCCAAAATTGTCCCCGCCAACGGGTCGACCGTGGGTGTGGGCCAGCCGATCATCATCAACTTCCCCGGAACGGTCGAGAACGCCGACGCGGCCATCGGCGCCGTGCACGTCTCGTCGGTGCCCGCGGTGCCGGGCAAGTTCTACTGGATGACCCCAACGCAACTGCGCTGGCGACCGATCAACTTCTGGCCCGCGCACACCGCGGTGACCGTCGACGCCGGCGGCACCGTCTCGACCTTTCAGACCGGTGACACGCTGATCGCCACGGCCGACGACGCCACCCATCAGCTGATCGTCTCCCGCAACGGCACGGTGGAGAAGACCTTTCCGATGTCGATGGGCATGACGTCCGGCAACCACCAGACCCCCAACGGCACCTACTACGTGCAGGACAAGAAGTCGTCGGTGGTGATGGACTCCTCGACCTACGGGGTGCCGGTCAGCTCGACCTACGGCTACAAGGTGACGGTGGAGGACGCGGTCCGCTTCGACAACGTCGGCGACTACGTGCACAGCGCGCCGTGGTCGGTCGACGACCAGGGCAAGCGCGACGTCAGCCACGGCTGCATCAACATCAGTCCCAGCAACGCGAAGTGGTTCTTCGACAACTTCGGTCCGGGTGACCCGATCGTGGTGAAGAACTCCAGCGGTGGCAACTACAAGAAGAACGACGGATCCGCCGACTGGATGAACTAGCCCGCAGCGCCAACGCAGAATCGCCCATTTCCATTCGGAGATGGGCGATTTCGCGTCTGCGCGTCAGCGAAGCCGTTCGGTGAATCACGCCAACAGCGGAGAGGGGCTTTCGCTCGCCGGGCGGTTATGTATAGCATCATACATAACCCGGATGCCTGAGGAGCTGCGATGCGTGGTCCACGCGAGCGGATGGTCGTCTCCGCCGCACTGCTGATCCGCGAGCGGGGCGCGCACGCCACCGCGATCTCCGATGTGCTCGAGCACAGTGGCGCGCCCCGCGGATCGGCCTATCACTACTTCCCGGGCGGCCGCACGCAGCTGCTGTGCGAGGCCGTCGACTACGCCGGCGAGCATGTCGCCGCCGTCATCGCCGGCGCCGACGACGGCCGGCAGCTGCTGGACACGCTGATCGACAAGTACCGCCGGCAGCTATTGGAGAGCGACTTCCGCGCCGGCTGTCCCATCGTGGCGGTGTCCGTCGAAGCGGGGGAGCAGCAAGAGACCGAACGCATGGTGATCGAACGCGCCGCGGCGGTTTTCGACCGATGGTCGGATCTGATCGCCGCGCGGTTCATCGCGGACGGCATTGCGCCGGAGCGGGCGCGCGAACTTGCGGTCCTCGCGACCGCGTCGCTCGAGGGTGCGATCGTGCTCGCGCGGGTGCGGCGTGACCTGACACCCCTCGACGTCGTCCACCGCCAGCTGCGCGATCTGCTGGTGGCGGCGTCGCCCCAGGCGCCCGGAAAAGGAACTGTGCGATGACCGGTGAATGGCAATCCAGCGCGTGCATCCTGTGCGAATGCAACTGCGGCATCGTCGTCCAAGTCGAAGACCGTCGGCTGGCGCGCATCCGCGGCGACAAAGCGCACCCGGCCTCGCAGGGCTATACCTGCAACAAGGCGTTGCGACTGGACCAGTACCAGAACAGCGGCGCCCGGCTGACCTCCCCACTGCGCCGCCGCGCCGACGGCAGCTACGAGGAGATCGATTGGGACACCGCGATCGTGGAGATCGCCGAGGGATTCAAGGGCATTCGCGACAACTACGGCGGCGACAAGATCTTCTACTACGGCGGCGGCGGGCAGGGCAATCACCTGGGCGGGGCGTACAGCGGCGCCTTCTTGAAGGCATTGGGCTCGCGCTACCGCTCAAACGCGCTGGCGCAGGAGAAAACCGGTGAGGCCTGGATCGACGGGCACCTCTACGGCGGTCATACCAGGGGTGAATTCGAGCATGCCGAAGTCGCGGTGTTCGTCGGGAAGAACCCGTGGATGTCGCAGAGCTTTCCGCGGGCCCGGGTGGTACTCAATGAGATCGCCAAAGATCCGGCCCGCTCGATGATCGTCATCGATCCGGTGGTCACCGACACCGCCAAGATGTCCGACTTCCACCTGCGGGTGCGACCCGGCACCGATGCGTGGTGCCTAGCGGCGCTGGCCGCCCTCCTCGTCCAGGAAAACCTATGCAACGAAACATTTCTCGGTGATCATGTGCGCGGCGCGGATTCCGTCCGCGCCGCCCTGCGCGAGGTTCCGGTGGGCGACTACGCCGAACGCTGCGGGGTCGACCAGGAATTGCTGCGCGCGGCGGCGCGGCGCATCGGCACGGCCGCCGGCGTCGCGGTGTTCGAAGACCTCGGTGTACAGCAGGCGCCCAACAGCACGCTGTGTTCCTACCTGAACAAATTGCTCTGGATCCTCACCGGTAACTTCGGGAAAAAGGGCGGCCAGCACCTGCATTCGTCGTTTGCTCCGCTGTTCGGCCAGTTCTCCGGGCGCACACCCGTCACCGGTGCCCCGATCATCTCCGGGCTGGTGCCCAGCAATGTGGTGCCCGAGGAAATCCTGACCGACCACCCGGACCGGTTCCGGGCCATGATCGTGGAAAGCAGCAATCCCGCGCACTCGCTGGCCAACTCGGTCGCTTGCCGGGAGGCCTTTCAAGCCCTGGAACTGATGGTGGTCATCGATGTCGCGATGACCGAGACCGCCAGGCTCGCACATTACGTGCTGCCCGCGGCGTCCCAATTCGAGAAACCGGAAGCCACCTTCTTCAACCTCGAATTCCCGCACAACACGTTCCAGCTGCGCCGCCCTCTGCTGGAACCCCTGCCGGGAACCCTGGCCGAACCCGAGATCTGGGCGCGGCTGGTGCGTGCGCTCGGTGTGGTGGACGACTCGGATCTGCGGCCACTGCACGAGGCCGCGCGAAACGGCCGGCAGGCATACACCGAAGCGTTCCTCGGCGCCGCCGCGGCCAATCCCACTGTGGCACAGCTGCTTCCGTATGTACTGTACGAAACGCTCGGACCGACTCTGCCCGATGGGCTGCGCGGCGCGGCCGCCCTGTGGGGCCTCGCCCAGAAAACCGCGCTGACCTATCCGGAGGCGGTGCGGCGCGCCGGGCACGCCGACGGCAACGCCCTGTTCGACGCGATCCTGGACACGCCGTCGGGGGTGACTTTCACCGTGCACAACTATGAGGACGACTTCACGCTGATCAGCCACGCCGACCACAAGATTGCGTTGGAAATTCCGTCCATGCTCGACGAATTGAAGGCGCTATCTCGCACTCCACCCCGGCTCACCACGCCGGAGTTCCCGATCGTGTTGTCGGTGGGCGAGCGGCGCGCCTACACCGCGAACGACATCTTCCGCGACCCGACCTGGCGCAAACGTGACGCCGACGGCGCACTGCGGATCAGCGTCGAGGACGCCCAGACCCTCGGGCTGGTCGAGGGATGCCGGGCGCGCATCAGCACCGCGTCCGGTAGCGCCGAGGCCACCGTCGAGATCACGGAGACGATGATGGCCGGTCATGCCGCCCTCCCCAACGGGTTTGGGCTCGATTACCTCGACGCCGAGGGACGCACCGTCACTCCCGGTGTCGCCCCGAACGTGCTCACGTCGACCGAGTGGCGCGACCCCTACGCCGGCACGCCGTGGCACAAGCACGTGCCCGCACGGATCGAGGCCATGAGCGTCAGTTCCAGATCTTGACCCGGCTGTCCGGCTCCAAGAACAGCGCACCGGCGTCGGCGCCCTCGAAGGCGTCGTAGAAGGCGTCCATGTTGCGCAGCACGCCGTTGCAGCGGAACTCCGGCGGCGAATGCGGATCCACCGCGAGGCGCCGGATCGCCTCCGCTTCACGGGATTTGGTGCGCCATACCTGGGCCCAGCCGTAGAACACGCGCTGTACGCCGGTGAGGCCGTCGATCACCGGGGCGGGCTGGCCGTTCAGTGACAACTGGTAGGCCAGCAGCGCGATCGACAAGCCACCCAGGTCGCCGATGTTCTCACCGACGGTGAAAGCACCGTTGACGTGGTGGTCGCTGTCCAGGCCCCGCGGCGTGTAGGCGTCGTACTGCTCGATGAGAGCCTTTGTGCGCGTTCCGAATTCGGTCCGGTCGGCATCCGTCCACCAGTCGACCAGGTTGCCGTCACCGTCGTACTTTGCGCCCTGGTCGTCGAAGCCGTGCCCGATCTCGTGCCCGATCACCGCGCCGATGCCACCGTAGTTGGCCGCGTCGTCGGCCTCGGGGTCGAAGAACGGCGGCTGCAAAATGGCGGCCGGGAAGACGATTTCGTTCATCCCCGGGTTGTAGTACGCGTTGACCGTCTGCGGCGTCATGAACCACTCGTCCTTATCCACCGGGCCGCCGAGCTTGGCCAGCTCACGATCGTGGTTGACGGCATACCCGCGCAGGTAGTTGCCGTACAGGTCGTCGCGATGAATCACCAGTGCGGAGTAGTCGCGCCACTTCGCCGGGTAGCCGACCTTGGCGGTGAACTTCCCCAGCTTGCCCAGCGCCCGCTCCCGGGTCTGCGGCGTCATCCAGTCCAGGTCGCTGATGCTTATCCGGTACGCCGCCCGCAGGTTGGCGACCAGTTCGTCGATGCGGGCCTTCGCCCCGGGCGGGAAATGCCGCTGCACGTAAAGCTTTCCGACGGCGTCGCCCATCAGGTTTTCCACCAGCGACACCGCGCGCTTCCACCGCTCCCGGATCTGCTCGGCGCCGGTCAGCAGCCGGCCGTAGAAGTCGAAGTCCGCGGACACCAGCTCGTCGGTCAGCCAGGAGGCCCGCGCCCGGATCAGCCGCCACCGCGCCCAGCTCTTCCACACCTCAAGGTCCTCGTTGCGCCACAGCTCGGCGAAGGTGCGTAGGTAGTCGGGTTGGCGCACAATCACTTCCGCGAGCGACTCGGGGCTCGCGCCCAGTGCGGTGGCCCACCCCGCCCAATCGAAGCCCACGGACTCGTCACGCAGTTCGGCGAACGTGCGCAGGTTGTAGCTGAGGTCGGCGTCGCGGCGTTTGACCACATCCCAATGGGCCTCGGCAAGCTTGCCCTCCAGTGCGACGACCCGTTCGGCGTCCCGGATGTGGTCGTCGGGGTCCCCGCCGAACACCAGGGCGAACATCCGCGCGATGTGTGCGGGATACGCCTCCAGCACCTGCAGGTGCCGCTCTTCGCGGTAGTAGGACTCGTCGGGCAGCCCGAGGCCGGACTGGGTGAAGTGCACCAGGTAGCGGGCCGAGTTCTTGGCGTCGGTGTCCACGTACACCCCGACGCCGCCGCCCGCGCCCGTGCGCTGCAGCGCGCCGATGGCTCGGGCCAGCGCGTCGGCGTCGACGGCGTCGTCGATCACGGACATCTCGTCGCGCAGTGGCCGCACGCCGCGCGACTGCACGGTGTCCTCGTCGAGGAAGCTGGCATACAGGTCGCCGATGCGCTGCGCGTCGTCGTCCGCGGCGCCCGAGCCCTGCTGGCTGGCCTCCACGATCAGATCGCGCACCTGTTCTTCGGCGCGGTCATACAGCTGGCGGAAGGCGCCGTCGGTCGCCCGGTCCGCCGGTATCTCGTATTCGGCCAGCCAGCGACCGTTGACATGACCGAACAGGTCGTCTTGAGGGCGGATGCTGTCGTCGACAAAGCTCAGGTCGATGCCCGAGCGGATGGCCGTATTCGTCACCCCGCCATCCTTCCATCTTTCCCGGATGCGACGATCGGGCCATGTCCGACGGCGAGCGAACCGAAGAAGATTCCGTTGACGTCGACCCCGACGATGACACGAGCGACGACACCGCCGACCTCGACGGGGAGGAATCCGAAGGCGCCGAGATGTTTTCCCATTACGGCATCGCGTCGGCAGTTCTCGGTGTGCTGTCGGTGGCCGCGGTCGTGCTCGCCGCCATCATCTGGTCCGATCACCGCGACCAGGTTGCCGAACGCGGCTATCTGAGCCGCGCCATGCAAACCGCCGCGGACTGGGCGAATGTCTTGATCAACATGAACAGCGGCAATGTCGACGCCAGCCTGCAGCGGCTGCATGACGGGACGGTCGGCGAACTGAACACCGACTTCGATGCGGCCGTGCAGCCGTACAAGGCTGTGGTGGAAAAGCTGCAGTCGAAGAGCGCCGGACGGATCGACGCGGTGGCGATCGAAACCGTGCACCACGACCTGGACACCCAGCCCGGCGTCTCCCGTCCGGTAGTCACCACCAAGCTGCCGCCGTTCGCGAGTCGAACCGACTCGGTGATATTGATCGCCACGTCGGTCAGCGAAAACGCCGGAGCCAAGCCGCAAACCGTGCACTGGAGTCTGCGGCTGGACGTCTCCGACGTGGAGGGCAAGCAGATGATCTCCAGGTTGGCGTCGATCAGGTGAGGATCCGATGAGGAACATCTGGCGGCTGGCCGCCTTCGACATCCTGGCGCCGCTGGCCGCGATCGCGGCCCTGCTGGCCATCGGGCTGGTGCTCGACTGGCCGCTGTGGTGGGTGTCGGCGTGCTCGGTGCTGATCCTGCTGATCGTCGAAGGGGTGGCGATCAATTTCTGGCTGCTGCGCCGCGATTCGGTCAGCCTGGGCACCGACGACGACGCACCGGGGCTGCGGTTGGCGGTCGTCCTGCTGTGCACGGCGGCGCTGGGAGCGGCCGTCGCGACCGGCTACACGCATTGGACCGAGGCGGACAACGACTTCACCAACGACTCCCACCGAGTCGTTCAGATCGCCACCGGCATGGCGGAGGCGATGGCGTCGTTCAGCCCCACCGCCCCTACCGGCTCCATCGACCGGGCCACGGCGATGATCGTCCCGGAGCACGCGGCCGCGTTCAAGGAGCAGTACACCAAGTCCAGCGCCGAGCTGGCCCAGCACAATGTCACCGCGCAAGCCACCACGGTGTCGGCCGGGGTCGAGGCCCTGGGCCCGGCGGCGGCCAGTGTGGCGGTGGTGCTGCGGGTCACTCAGAACACCCCGGGACAGCCGCCCAGTCAGGCGGCGCCGGCGCTGCGGGTGACGCTGACCAAGCGGGGCAGCGACTGGCTGGTCGCCGATGTGCTGCCGGTCAGATAGCGCATCAGTTCGCTTCGGCTGACCGAGCGGACTTCACCTTGACGAATCGATCCGACAACCGGCGGATCCGGATCATCAGCGCGGCCGTCGGGCTGGTGCTGCCGTCGAGGTAGCCGGCCAGCTCCTCGGCCGTGACGCCGATGCGGGACGCGAACTCCTGCGGCGCCAGACCCGACCGCTCGATCAGGAGCCCGACGTGACGCGCCACCTCGGCGCGTTCGTTGGCCTCCAGGTGGGTGCGGGCACGCTCGAGCACTTCCCATAGCGCCTTGGCGATGCCGTACGGCCGGGTGCCCTCGAGGACCTCCTCGACCTGGCGGGCGGTCCGCCCGTACGGGTCGCGCTTGAGTGCGCCGGCGATGCGCTTCCAGGTGGCGATGTCACCGCCCTGCAGGGCGGAACGGATGGCCGCGGTCGGCCAGAACTCCACCGGCTGGTCGGTGTCCTGCAGGGGCCCGGATGGCCCATTGCCGGGTTGACGCCGTTCGGGGGCCGGCCGCTGGGGCGGCGGCGCGGAGCGTCGGTCGGGTGCCAACGTCACCTCGCCTCCTCCAGCATCGCTACGGCCACAGACATGCAGCGTTGCCTGATTCCCTCCCAGTCCGAGTCGGCCTCGGCGTCCGATCCCTGGTCTTCGGGGTAGTCGCAGGGGTCGGGATCTGCGAGGCGACGGACCAGCTGGGTGGCAATCCACTGCCGCCTGGATGATTTACAACAGTAGTACCTGTCCATTCCGGCCAGCACCACCGCGGCGGTCTCGGGCTCCAACGTATCGACCATGTCTGCAAAGTCGGCGTAATCGCGCCGGGTGTTACGGCACATGATCAGGTAGCCCTTGAGCCGCAGCGTCTCCGCGCCGGTGGGGACCAGCAGCCGGTCGCCGGTGGGCAGCTGCACGTTGGTGGTCTCCACCGGGCTGCGCCGCTCGTATCTCGGTCCGTCGTCGACCGCCGTGGCGGTGTCGCTTTCCAGCGCGTCGATCGCGACCGACAGGCGTCCCCGCCACAACGTCACCGGGTGCACGGGCCGGTCGACCCCGGCGATGGCCTTGGCGATGCCGTTGCGCGAGGTCAGGCCGGTGACGAGCTTCTTGGCCGCCGGGGAGCCGTTGGTGTGGCCGTTGCTGCCGGGCTTCTTGTCGGCCCCGACGCCGACGCTGGCCTTCTCGCCGAGGGCGACCTGGTGGGGGATCTGCCCGGGCCCCAGGCCGCGCGACTGATCCTCGTCCGGGCCCAGCGCCGTCTGCGCGGTGCGGGCACAGCCGGTGAAGGCCAGCGGGTCGGCCACGCAGATCGCGTCGGGCGCCAAATGTTTCAGCTTGGCGGCCGACTTGACCACCATGCGCAGGTCGGCACTGGGGGCCACCAGCGCCGAAATGTCGTCGGGGATGACGACGACGTCGCCGAGATCGACCTCGGGCAGCGGCCGGTCGAAGTCGACCGACGGCAGCACGCGGGACAGCCACGGCGGCAGCCACCAGTTCCACTGGGCGAACATCGCCATCAGCGCCGGCACCATCACCAGCCGCACCACGGTGGCATCAACCGCGATCGCCACCGCGCACGCCACGCCGATCTCGGCCACCAGCGGCATGCCGGCGAATGCGAAGCCGACGAACACCGCGATCATGATCAGCGCCGCGCTGGTGATGGTGCGGGCGCTGGTGCTGACGCCGTAGGCCACCGCATCGCGGGTGTTTCCGGAATGCAGGAAGCGCTCCCGGATGCGGGTGAGCAGGAAGATCTCGTAGTCCATCGACAACCCGAAGGTCATCGCGAGCACCAGCGGGGGAACTGTGCTGTCGATCGAGCTGATCTGCGCGAAGCCGAGGTCTTTCAGCCACCCCCACTGGAACACCATCACGAGGCTGCCATAGGCGGCGGCGACCGACAGCAGCGTCATCAGGACGCCCTTGAGCGCCAGGAACACCGAGTGAATGGAGAGCAATAGCATCACGAACGCGATCAGCGCGACGAAGCCCAGCACCAGCGGCTCGGTCGCGGATACCCGGTCGTCGAAGTCCTTGATCAGAGCGGTCGGGCCGCCGACGTCGACGCGCGCGGTGCCCGCTTCGGGGACCTTGGGCAGCTGCGCGCGCATCCAGCCGACGGTCTCGCGGGCCTTCATGTCCTCGGGATCCACCGACAACACCGCGGACAGCAAAGCGCTGCCGTTGTCCTCGGCGAACTGCGGCGGCGACACCGAGACGATGTTGGGGGCCTGCGACATCCGCTGCCGGATCGCGCCGACGGTGTGGCTGTGTTCGGGGGAGGCCGCGCCGCCGTCGGGGAAGTTGATCAGCACGCGGATCGGCCCCAACGCACCGGGACCGAGGGCCTGGGCCGCGGCGCCGACGCCGGCGCGGATTTCGTGCGCCGAGTCGAACTGGCGCAGCAGGCTGTTGCCCAAGACCATTGACGACGCCGGCGCGGCCATCACGAGCAGCACCAGCGACGCGGCCAGCGCGGACATCCACGGCCGGCGCATCACCCAGCCGATCCAGCGGTTCCAGAACCGCGACTGCGTGCTCTCGGGCCGTCGCGACCAGTGCAGGAAGCCGGACCGTTTGGCCGCCGCCCGCCCGAACGTCGCGAGCGCGGCAGGCGTCAGGGTCGTCGAGGTCAGCATTGCCACCGCGACGGCCAGGATGGCGCCGGTGGCCATCGACTTGAGGGCGGGGGTGTTGATCACGTAGATCCCGGTCAGCGAGGCGACAACCGTCATGCCGGACAGCACCACGGCCAGGCCGGAGGTGGCCATGGCGGCGTCGACGGCTTCGCGGGGCTGGCGCCCGGTCCGCAGCTCCTCCCGGAACCGCATCAAGATGAATAGTGAGTAGTCGACCGCGAGCGCGATCCCGAACATCGACACCGTCGAGGTCACGAACACGGACATGGTGGTGTAGGCGGACAGCAGATAAACCAGGCCCATGGTGACCACGACCGTGCAGATCCCCAAGGCAAGGGGGATGGCCGCGGCGGCCAGCGACCCGAACACCGCGAGCAGCACGATGAGAATGACGGGCAGGTTCCACTTTTCGGCGGCCGCGATGTCGTGTTTGGTGTTGGCCGCGGCGGCGGCGGACAGCGCGCCCTGCCCGATCACGTAGAGCCGCACGCGGCCGTTCGCGGTCTCGCCGGGCTGATCGCCCTTGATGCCGACCTTGGTCCGGAGCTGCTTGGCGATGTCGCTCGTGTTACGCGAATCCAGCCGCACCGACAGCACGTAGGGGCGGTCGGGTTGCGGCGGGCGCTGCGTGGGGTTGGGGATTTCGGCGGTGCCGGGAATGCCGCTGGCGATCTGTCGCAGCTGCGCGACGGCGTCGTTCATGTCCTGGTAGCTGGCATCGGGCCGGGGCGCGGCCACCAGCGCCAGCGACGATCCACCCTGGTCGTGGTACAGCTCCTCGAGCTGGTCGTGGACCGCCAACGATTGCGATCCGGCCACGTCGAAACCACCGCCGGTCAGATTTCCCGACTGCGCCAACGCCAGGTACACCGCCGGAACCAATGCCAGCAACCAGCCTGTGAAGACCAACCAGCGGTACTTACGCAGGCTGCGGCTGAGGCGGATCATTAACTGCTGGATGTTGTCGCTCCCCGGTTCTCGCGTAGCGCGTGCTCGCGACGATACCGCAGCGGGCTGTGGAATATCTGGCTTATCTAGTTCCTGAGCTGCGGCGACGGCGTTGTTGCCAAGACGCTGCGAAGACGTTGTGAACCGGTGACCAAGCGGGATTTCGGTCACATATTCCGGGTTCGGGTTCGTTCGAACTGGCAGCGGTGATATCGCCGGTGGCAGGATGTCGGATGGCCCGGCGGGTGGCCGCCGAGATTCAGGGATGCCCGCGCACAGGGGCCTTCTATTTGCAGCCGTTTGCGGGGCGCCGATTGCGGCGTCCGCCGCAAACTCCTAAGGAGTTATCGATGACGAGAGCCACCGCTGGCCGCGGTCGCAAAATCTTCGCGGGGCTGATCGCCGCCACCGTGCCCGGCGCAGCCTTGGCGGTGCTCGCCGGCGCCCCGGCGACCGGCGCCAACGACCCGTGCGCGGCCAGTGAGGTCGCCCGGACGATCGGGTCGGTCTCCAAGTCGATGGGTGACTACCTTGATTCGCACCCGGAAACCAACCAGACGATGACCTCGATGCTGCAGCAGCAGGCCGGGCCGCAGTCGGTGAACGGGTTGAAGTCCTACTTCGAGGCCAACCCCAAGGTGGCCGGTGACATGACGTCGATCGCGCAGCCGCTGACCACCCTGTCGACGCAGTGCAAGCTGCCGATCTCGATCCCGCAGGCGATGGGTCTGATGCAGCAGGCGCAGGGCGCGGCCGGCGGGCTGCCCGCGCTGCCCGGTAACCCCGCGGCCGCATCGCCATTGGGCGGGACCACCGGTGGCGGCGCCCCGGTCGCGGCACCGCAGCCCGCCCCGCCCGCGACCAACCCGCTGCCGGGTCCGTCGCGCGGAAACACCGTCGGCTAGAGCGGTCCGTCGGCTTCGGGGTTCCGGTCGGGCGGCAACGGCCCCTGCAGGGCGGTCTCGGTCGGGTCGGCCGGGCGGTCGCCGTGGAGCGGCACGACCGGTAGTGGACCCGTGATCGGGTCCTCATCGGAGTCGGCGACGTTCTCAGTGCGGAACACGAAGAAGAACACCACCCAGCCGATCGCGGAGATGAGCAACCAGCTGATCAGTCGGTAGATCAGCATCGCCGAGATCGCGTTTGGCAGCGACATCCCGCTGGACACCAGGCCGGGCACCAGCACCGCCTCGACGATCAGGAGGCCGCCGGGCATCAGCGGGATAGTGCCGACCGCGCGGGCGGCCGCGTAGGCCACCGTCAACCCGGCCACCGACGCGTGGTCCCCGGCGGCGTACGCGGCGAAGCCGAGGCAGGCGACGTCCGCGATCCAGTTGAACATCGACCAGCCGAACGCCACCCCCAGGTCGCGGCGGCCCAGGCTCACCGATTCCAGCTGCATCAGCGTCTCGCGCCACTTATCCAGGCCGGTGTCGGCGGGCCTGCCGCGGACCGAGTTGATCCACGCCAACACGCGGGTGCCGATGCCGTCGATCAGCTCCGGCCGTGACGCGACGGCCTGGGCCAGCAGCAGCAACGCGACGAACCCGCCGAGGGTGAACAACAACGAGAACGGGTTGTTCTTGGCGCCCAGGAGGAAGGCGCCGCCCAGGCCGAGCAAAGCCAACCCGACCGCCTGCAGCACGCCCGACATCACCAACTGCCACGACGCCACCACGGTCGAGGCGCCCCATAGCCGCTGCTGGCGGAACAGGAACGTCGCCGACAGCACGGGTCCGCCGGGCAGCGTGGTGCTGAGCGAATTGGCGGCATAGAAGGCGGCCTCGGAGCGCAATTGCTTGACGTGTACGCCCGCCGACTTGAGCAACGTGCGCTGGATCTGAGCAAAGCTGTGCATCGACGCGGCCGCCGCCACCGCCGATGCGAGCAACCACCACCAATTCGCCTCATACAGGCTCATCCAGGCCTTGGCCAGCTGATCCCAACCCAGCGAAACCTCGACGGCAAGCACGACGGCTACCGCGCCCAGGATCACCCAGCGCACCCACCAGTACTTCCCGCGCGGGGTCTCTTCGCGCGGGAGGTCGAGATTGCGGGCGGGTGCGTCGTGCGGCACGTGATTTAGGGTAACGGTGCAGGTGGCGCCGCGATCGCTGTGGATCGCTTACCGTGTCGACGTCGTAACCGGATCGTGCCGACGGCAGCCGCCCCCGAACGGTGCGCGCAGGCCCTTGGGACAGGTTGAGTCACGTTTGACCGCGCGCCGCGGCGGATAGGCTGGCCAGATGTCAGCAAACGTCGACGATGCTTCGGTCGAACCCCTTGTCCGCAAGACCGCAGCCTGGGCGTGGCGCTTGCTCGTCATCCTGATCGCCGTGCTCGCGCTGTTGTGGGTGGTGAAGAAACTTGAAGTCATCGTCGTTCCCGTGCTGGTGGCGCTGCTGCTGAGCGCGCTGCTGGTGCCCGTGGTCGACTGGCTGGACAAGCGGGGCCTGCCCCGCGGCGGCGCGGTGGCCCTGGTGTTGCTGGGCGGCTTCGCCATCCTGGGCGGCATCCTGGCGTTCGTCGTCCTGCAGTTCATCGACGGCCTGCCCGGCTTGACCGAACAGGTGACGAACAGCATCGAGTCGACGCGCCGCTGGCTGATCCACGGGCCGGCGCATCTGCGCAACGAACAGATCGACAACGTGGGCAACGCCGCCATCGAGGCGTTGCACAACAATCAGGCGAAGCTCACCAGCGGCGCGCTCTCCACCGCGGCCACCGTCACGGAGCTGGTCACGGCGGCGGTGCTGGTGCTGTTCACGCTGATCTTCTTTCTCTACGGCGGGCGCAACATCTGGCAGTACGTCGTGCAGATCATCCCCTCGGACGTCCGCGGCCGGGTCCACGAAGCCGGTACCGCGGGATACGGGTCACTGATCGGGTACGTGCGGGCGACGTTCCTGGTGGCGCTGACCGACGCGGCCGGGGTCGGCACGGGCCTGGCGATCATGGGCGTGCCGCTCGCGCTGCCGCTGGCATCGCTGGTGTTCCTGGGCGCGTTCATCCCACTGGTCGGTGCCTTGATCTCAGGCCTGGTGGCGGTGGTGGTCGCGCTGCTTGCCAAGGGATTTGTCTACGCCCTGATCACGCTGGGCCTGCTGATCGCGGTCAACCAGATCGAGGCCCATTTGCTGCAGCCGCTGGTGATGGGCCGCGCGGTCTCGATTCACCCGCTCGCGGTGGTGCTCGCCATCTCGACCGGCGGGGTGCTCGCCGGGATCGTCGGCGCCCTGCTGGCGGTACCGACGGTGGCGTTCCTGAACAACGCGCTCCAGGTCCTGTTGGCGCCCGATCCGTCCGCCGAGGCCGAGAAGCAGACGGAGGACGCGGATGAGAAGAACGCGATCCTGCAGGCCGAGCCGGACAAACCCGAGGGCGAATCCGGCTGAGGCTCACGCCTTTTCGAGGTTGATGCGGGGCGGCTGGGCGCCTGGTTACAGCCGTCCCTCGCGGCGCAGCAGATCCTGCGCGGACAGCCCACCGCCGGAGCGCCGGCGTTGCCGCGCCGGGTCGCCGTTCTCGCCCTGCCCGCGCGCGTTCGCCTGATCGGTGGCCGCGTTGGGGTCGTCGCCCTCCGCACGCATCTTCGGCAGGGCCGTGGTGGGTTCGGCGGCGTCGCCGGTGTCGTCGGACCGGTGGCCGGGCACCGGGATGGCCCGCGTCGGATCGCCGGACGGCGGTGCGGCCGCACCCGGCGCCGGGGGTCGCTGGGCGGCCTGTGGTGCGGAGTTGGTGGCGGAGCGCATCTCGGCCGGGCGGTCATGCCCGGGCGCCCCCTGCGCGGAGAAGCGCGCGGTCTTGGCTTCGGTCGGCTGGCTGGGCCGGGCCGGGATGCGGGTGCCGCCCGCGCCTTCGCTCGTGCGCGTCGTCGCACCGGTCGGGGACGGTTCCCGCGCGGGGCGCGGCTCGGCCGGACCCGGGCGCGCCGGCCGCGGCGGCTCAAGAGCGCCGGGATGGGTGGGATCGTGCGGTGGCCGCGGTGCAGCCGCGACCAGGCTGGCCGCGACGGGCGGCCGAGCGGGCCGGCCGTTGAGCGTGGGCCGCTTGCGCTCGTCGGGCAGGTCGATCTCGCCGAGCCCGATCTTGTTCTGCAAACGCCGAGCCCAGCGCGGCGCCCACCAGCAGTCGTCGCCGAGCAGCTTCATCACCGACGGCACCAGGAACATCCGGACGACGGTCGCGTCCAGCAGCAGCGCCGCCATCAGACCGAAGGCCAGGTACTTCATCAGCACCAGGTCGGAGAAGACGAACGAACTGGCGACCACGGCGAGCACCAGCGCGGCGGCAGTGATCAGGCGTCCGGTGGTCGCGGTGCCGATCCGGATGGCTTCGGCCGTCGACATGCCGCGTTCGCGCGCTTCGACCATGCGCGAGACCAGGAACACCTCGTAGTCGGTGGCCAGGCCGAAACCGACGGCGACGACCAGCGCGATCACCACCACCATCAGCGGGGTCGGGGTGAAATTCAAGACACCCGACAAGTGCCCGTCGACGAAGATCCAGGTCAGGATCCCCATCGTCGAGCCCAGCGTGAGCGCGCTCATGAGCACCGCCTTGACCGGCAGCACCACCGACCCGAACGCCAGGAACATGAGCAGCAGGGTGGCGCCCAGCAGCAGCACCAGCATCAGCGGAGCCTTGTCGAACAGGCTGTGGATGCTGTCCTGCTCCAGCGCCGGCGTGCCCCCAACGTAGAGGTTCAGCCCCTTCGGCGGATTCACCGACCGCAGCTCGGCGAGCTTCTTCGCGGCATCACCCTTGTTGACCAAGCCATTCTGGATCACCCGGACCGAGTCGTCCTTGGGCACCGTGGTGCCGTTCGGTCCCGCGACGCAGGGGTTGCCGGCAATGGCCGGACACGGCCGTTCCTGCCAGGTCGTGTCGGTGAAGCCGCCGATCGAAGAAATCCTGTTGCGGATGTCGGCAACCTGCTGGTCGGTCACCTTGCTGCCGTTGCTGCTCTGGATCACCACCGTCAGCTGTTCGGTCCGGTAGCCGGGGAACTGCTTATCGAAGTGCTCCTGGGCCAGGCGCACCGGGTTGTCCGGTGGTAGGTACTTCTCGCTCATGCCGCCGAACGACAGGTTGCCCAGCGGGATGACCAGCAAAATCATGCCGACGGCGATCGGGATGGCGAAGGCCAGCGGCCTCTTCATCACCCAGTTGACGAGCTTGCCCCAGAATCCGGCCTCGACCTCTTCGCGGGTCTTCGTCTTCTGCAGCCGGTCGGCCAGCCAGTTCAGGTAGGCGCGCGAATACTTCCAATTCCGCAGGAACGGCACCCGAAACGCGGTCCGCACACCCAGCGCGTCGACGTGACGGCCTAGGATGGCCAGGCACGCCGGAAGGAACGTGATCGACAGCAACGCGGCAAGCCCCACGGCGGCGAAGATCGCGTAGGTGAGCGAATGCACGAAGCCCTGCGGCAGCACCAGCAGGCTGGCGCTCGACGCGATGATCAGCACCGCGGAGAAGGTGACGGTGCGCCCGGCGGTCATCACCGTTCTTCGCACCGCGGCCTCGGTGTCGTAGCCCTCGGCTATCTCCTCCCGGAACCGGCTCACCACGAACAGCCCATAGTCGATGGCGATACCCAGCCCGATCAGCGACACCACCGGCTGGGCGAAATAGTGCACCGGCCCGAACACGGCAACCAGTCGCAGGATGCCCAGCGCGCCGGCGATGCTCAGCCCGCCCACGATGGCCGGCAGGCCGGCCGCGACCGCGCCGCCGAACACCAGGAACAGCACCACCGCCACCATCGGCACCGCCAGGACCTCCATGCGTCGCTGGTCGGTGGCGATGGTGCCAGTCAGGGCGTCGGCAATCGGCTCGAGGCCGGCCAGCTGCACCGTGCCTCCGTTGAGCTTCTGCAGGTCTGGCTGGATGGCTTTGTAGTTGTTGAGGATGCTGTCGTCGTCATTGCCCTTCAGCGGAATGCTGACGAAGGTGTGCTTCCTGTCCTCGCTGACCATTCCCTTGATGACCGGGTTGGTGCTGTCCGGTGCGGCCAGCCAGCCGGCCCAGCCGACGACCTGGTCGGGGTGGTCGGTCTTGAACTTGTTGAGTTCGGCGACGAGTTTGTCGCGCCACGCCGGATCGTCGGCGGTTTTCCCGTTGGGAGCGGTGAAGGTGGCCACGACGTGGCTGGTGCGGTCGCGGCCGTAGGTCTGGTCGCCCAGCACCGAGGCCTTAACGGATTGGCTGCCGTCGTCGTAGAAGCCGCTCTGTGTAACATGCTTGCCCAGGCTGACTCCGAAGACGCCGCCCAGCAGACACAGAGCCACCGTGACCCCGATCACGATGTACCGATATCGGTACACAGTTCGACCCCACCAGGCGAACACGCAAGCTCCTTACTGGATCGTTTCCGACCCGCGCATCGGTTTTCCAGTGTCACACACGCGCGGTCAGCAGCGCGGAGAGCGGCCGGAACGGCTGCAGCCACGCACCCTGGTCAGGCAGCGAATCTAGGCCGATCCGCGGCAACGGTTCCCGGAAGACACCAGCGATATCCTCCAGATCAACGAAGTCCAAGGTATCCGACGCTAGCGCCCAACTCGCATGTTCGCGAAATCCGATCACCTGGACGCTGACCCCGGTCCGTGCGATGTCTTCCAGCGGGTGACGAAACGCCTGGCCGTCGGCCGAGGCCACCACCAGCGCCGCCAGTCCTTCGGTGCGCCGCAGTTCGATGTGGGCCAGCATGTCCCGGTCGACGTCGCTGTCCTCGTCGATCTTCGGCTTCGCGAACACCGCGAATCCGACGTTTCGGAGCGCGTCCACCCAGGGCCGGACGACGTCGGCGCTGCCCGGCGCGATGTTGGTGAAGACGGTGGCCTCGGGTTCCACCACGACACCGGGGCGGCCGGCGCTGACCTCGGCGGTGCGCGACAACAGCCAGCGTCCCAGGGCGTCGAACCGCGGGCGCTCCAGGGCCGTCGGGCGGCGGCCCAGGATGGAGCCCAGGCCCATGTCGAGGTTGGGGGCGTCCCACACCAGCAGCACGCGTCCACCCGGGGGAGCGAAGCCGCCCAGCTCGTCGCCGGTCAGCACCGCCGGCGGCGCGACGGGTTGCGCGCCCGCCGCGGTCTCTTCGGTCAGGCTCATACTCATCGCCTACTCATTGTCTAAGCCAAATGAATTCGGTGACGGCGCTGCCCGCTTCTTGAGCCTTCGTCTCGTACTTGGTGGTCGGGCGCACGATCGAGATCGGCAGCGCGCTGTCGGGACCCACCGGATGCAGACGGGATTCACCCGCGCCGACCTCGGCGATGTGTTCGGCGTAGCCGGCGTGGTCCGTCGCAACGTGCAGGACACCACCAGGGAGTAGCCGGTCGGCTATCAAGCCAATCGTGCCGGGCTGCAGGAACCGGCGTTTGTGGTGCCGGGCTTTCGGCCACGGATCGGGAAAGAAGACGCGCACCCCGGTCAGCGAACCGGGAGCGATGAGGCGTTGCAGGACATCGAGGGCGTTGCCGCGGATCAGCCGGATGTTGCGCACCTGGTCGCGGTCGATGGCGGACAGCAGTTGCGCCAGCCCGCGGCGGTAGATCTCCACCGCGACCACATCGATACCGGGCTCATCCTTCGCCATCGCCAGCGTGGATATGCCACTGCCGCAGCCGATCTCGAGTACCACCGGGGCCCGCCGGCCGAACCATGCGGTGGTATCGAGCGGGGGCTCGGGGCTGCCGGGTTCAGTGGGTGCGCCCACGGACAGGCCGAGTTCGGGCCAGCGTCGCTCCCAAGTCTGGCGCTGCGCATCCGACAGCGTCGAGCGTCGTGATCGGAACGCCGTTGCGGGGAGATAGCGCAGGGCGGGGCGGTCCGAATCCCCGGTCGACGTGGCGGCAGACATCGCCACCCCGCGCTGCGCATGCATTTGTCCATGGTGGCCTATAAATCTGGGATGTAGCCGCCCCTGGTCCGGATTGATACCCAACAGTTGCCTCCAACTGGTAACTGATTAACGGTGGCTCGCTTCTTCGTGACGCGGGTGCCACCATTCGGTGGGACCGCTCGGCCCCGGCGCTGCATCCGGTAGCGGCTGCGCCGGTCGGGCATGGGGTCATCCAGACCGAACAGGCGGGATATGAGAGCACAAGGACACCGAACTTTCGTCGACGAGCTGGCCGGGTTCGCTGCCGGCCACGCCGACCCGCGCGTGACGGCGATCGCGCAGCGATGCGCCGCACCCCTGCGCGTGGTCGTGCGAGGCCGTCGTGGCGTCGGCTGCTCCACCGTGCGCCGCGCCCTGGCCGGAGCGGGACGTGGGGCAGGCATCGCGGTCGAGGGGCCGCTGAGCGACCGCGACGTCGACGCGGTGGTCTACGTGATCACCGAGGTGGTTAAGCCTGAGGACACCCAGGCGATCGCCCAGGTCTTGGGGGCCGGGCGTCCGGTGCTGGCGGTGCTGAACAAGGCCGACTTGGCGGGCTCGCTGTCCGGCCGTGGCGGCGACGGCCCCGTCGCCGCCGCCCGCGCGAGATGCACGGAGCTCTCGGCGCTGATCGGCGTGCCCATGGAACCGATGAACGGCTTGCTCGCGCTCGCCGCGCTCGACGACCTGGACAGCACGCAGTGGACGGCGCTGTCCACGCTTGCCGCTCACCCCGGTGGCACCGCGTGTTTCGACGGTTCGTTCGCCGGATTCCTGGCGGCCGAAGCCCCGGTGCCGGCCGAGGCGCGGCGGCGCCTGCTAACCACCCTTGACCTGTTCGGCACCGCGCTGGCGGTAGCCGCCTTCCGGCAGGGCAGGACCCCGGCCCAGGTGCTCACCCTGCTGTACCGGATGAGTGGCATCGACGCGGTCCTGGCCAGAATCGGCGCGCTGGGCGCCGAGGCGCGCTATCGGCGGGTGCTGGACGCCGTCGCGGAACTCGAGGCGCTGGCCGCCGAGGGCGGCAGGCTCGGTGAGCGCATCAGCGGGTTCCTATCCTGTGACGAGACCGTGCTCGCCCGGATGGCGGCCGCCGTGGACCTGGCTGAGGCGGTCGGCCTGGAGGCGGGCGACCAGAAGGCCCTCGACGCGCATCGCGACCCGTCCGCACACCTGCCTCGGGCGGTGCGGTGGCAGCGCTACAGCCGCGCGTCGGCCAGCCCGCTGCACCGCGCCTGCGGCGCCGACATCGCCCGGGGGTCGCTGCGGCTGTGGTCCCAGGCCTGCGGGTCGCTGCCGGGGGATTCCTGGTGAGCGGCGAAGCCGGCCACGACCCCGTCGCGGAGGTGGACGCTCTGGTGACGACGGCCGGCCCCGGCCTGGATCCGCCGGCGATCCAGCGCTGCGACGTGGTGCTGGTGACCGGTCCGTGGATGGCGGGGGTCAGCGCGGTGGCCGACGCCCTGCGTGAGCGGCTGCCGCAACGTAAATTCGTCGAGTCGACCGACCTGGGGCCCGGCGAGGTGCCGACGGCCGTGGTGTTCGTGGTGTCCGCGGCGGCGAACCTGACGCCGTCGGACTGCGCGCTGCTGGACGCCGCGACCGAACACACCGACGCCGTCGTCGGCGTGGTGTCCAAGATCGACGTGCACCTCAACTGGCGAGACATCGTCGCCGCCAACCGCGACTCGCTGGGTGCCCACGCGCCTCGCTACGGCCGGGCGCCGTGGGTGGGTGCGGCGGCCCAGCCCGACCTGGGTGACCCGGACGTCGACGACCTGGTCGAAGCCGTCGCGGGGCTGCTCGATGACCCCGATCTCGCGCGCCGAAACAGGTTGCGGGCGTGGGAATCCCGTCTGCAGACGATCGCAAGCCGGTATGACCGCGAGGTCGAGGGGTCCGGCCGGCGGGCCCGGGTCGAGGCGCTGCGCGAAGAGCGCAGCACCGCCCTGCAGCAGCAACGTCAGGCGAAAAGCGAGCGGACCATCACAATGCGCGGCCAGGTCCAGCAGGCGCGGGTCACCCTGTCGCATTCCGCGCGTAACCGGTGTGCGGCGGTGCGCACCGACCTGCAGGAACACGCGGCGGGGTTGTCGCGGCGCGGTATGTCCGGCTTCGAGGCGCTCGCCCGCGATCAGCTGGATGCGGTGGTGGCCGAAGTCAGCGAGGCCACGGACGCCCGACTGGTCGAGGTGGCGCAGTTGCTGAGCGTGCCCATAAAGCTGCCGCCGCGCGAGCGGCTGCCGGAGGTCGAGTTCTCGCCTCCTCCGCTGAAATCGCGCCGCCAGGAAACCTGGCTGACGGTCGTGCTGGGCATCGGCTTCGGCCTCGGGGTGGCGCTGACGCTGAGCCGGCTGATGAGCGGCCTGGCCTCACGCCTGAACCCGGCGCTGGCCGTCGCCGCGGCGCTGGCATGCGTGGCGATGTCGGTCGGGCTTACTTTCATGGTGATCAACATCCGTGCGCTGCTGCACGACCGTGCGCTGCTCGACCGCTGGGCGGGCGACGTCACGGCCTCGCTGCAGTCGGTGGTCGAGGAGCTGGTCGCCACCAGGGTGCTGGTCGCCGAGTCGGTGTTGAGCAAGGCGCTGCTGGCTCAGGACGAGGCCGACAACGTCCAGGTGTCCGCCTCGGTGGGCGTCATCGACACCGAATTGCGCGAGCACGCCCTGGCCGCCGCGCGGGCCGCGGCCACGCGCGATCGGGAGATGCCCGCGGTGACGGCGGCCCTGGCGGCCGTCCGTGCAGAACTGGGAGAACCGGGTGTACGACAAGACGAAAGTCACTCCGAAGGCACCGGCGTTGACGAAACCGAAAAACCCGCTTCGAGGAGCGAAGATGGTGATTCGCCTGGATCTTCTGAATCGTTGTTGTGAGAAGGCTTATACCTGCCCGAGACTCACCCGACAAGATCCTCACGATAACCTGTAGTTAACGCCACCAATTCCTTAATTGTGTGGTCGAGAGCATAGCGAGCAACAGCAGCCCGATACGCAGAAGAATCCAGGAGAGTTCGATGACGTCAGCGACCATTCCCGGTTTGGACACAGCACCCACGAACCACCAGGGCCTGCTGTCATGGGTGCAGGAGGTCGCCGAACTCACCCAGCCCGACCGGGTGGTCTTCGCTGACGGCTCCGACGAGGAGTTCAACCGGCTGGCCGCCCATCTGGTCGAGGCCGGCACGTTCACGAAGCTGAACGAGAAGAAGCACCCCAACTCCTACCTGGCGCTGTCCGACCCCTCCGACGTGGCGCGCGTCGAGTCGCGGACCTTCATCTGCTCCGAGCGCGAGATCGACGCCGGCCCCACCAACAACTGGATGGACCCGGCCGAGATGCGCGGCATCCTGAACGACCTGTACCGCGGCTGCATGCGCGGCCGCACCATGTACGTGGTGCCGTTCTGCATGGGCCCGCTAGGCGCCGACGACCCGAAGCTGGGTGTGGAGATCACCGACTCCGAGTACGTCGTCGTCTCCATGCGCACCATGACCCGGATGGGCAAGGCCGCCCTGGAAAAGATGGGCGATGACGGGTTCTTCGTAAAGGCGCTGCACTCCGTGGGCGCCCCGCTGGAGCCGGGCCAGAAAGATGTGCCGTGGCCCTGTAACGACACCAAATACATCACGCACTTCCCCGAGACCCGCGAAATCATGAGCTACGGCTCGGGCTACGGCGGCAACGCGCTGCTGGGCAAGAAGTGCTACTCGCTGCGGATCGCCTCGGCGATGGCCCACGACGAGGGCTGGCTCGCCGAGCACATGCTGATCCTCAAGCTGATCTCCCCGGAGAACAAGGCGTACTACTTCGCCGCGGCGTTCCCGTCCGCGTGCGGCAAGACCAACCTCGCGATGCTGCAGCCGACCATCCCGGGCTGGCGCGCCGAGACCCTCGGCGACGACATCGCGTGGATGCGGTTCGGCAAGGACGGCCGCCTGTACGCGGTCAATCCCGAGTTCGGATTCTTCGGGGTGGCGCCGGGCACCAACTGGAAGTCCAACCCGAACGCGATGCGCACCATCGAGGCGGGCAACACCGTCTTCACCAACGTGGCACTCACCGACGACAACGACGTGTGGTGGGAGGGCCTGGAGGGCGAGCCCGACCACTTGATCGACTGGAAGGGCAACGACTGGATCCTGCGCGAGACGGACACCAAAGCGGCGCACCCGAACTCGCGGTACTGCACCCCGATGTCGCAGTGCCCCATCCTGGCGCCGGAGTGGGACGACCCGCAGGGTGTGCCGATCTCGGGGATCCTGTTCGGTGCCCGCCGTAAGACGACGGTGCCGCTGGTGACCGAGGCCCGCGACTGGCAGCACGGGGTGTTCATGGGCGCCACCATGGGCAGCGAGCAGACCGCCGCCGCCGAGGGCAAGGTGGGCACCGTGCGCCGCGACCCGATGGCGATGCTGCCGTTCCTGGGCTACCACGTCGCCGACTACTTCCAGCACTGGCTCGACCTCGGTAAGAACTCCGACGAGTCCAAGATGCCCAAGGTGTTCTTCGTCAACTGGTTCCGCCGCGGCGACAAGGGCGAGTTCCTCTGGCCGGGCTTCGGCGAGAACAGCCGGGTGCTCAAGTGGATCGTGGACCGCATCGAGCACCAGGCCGGTGGCCAGGACACCCCGATCGGCATCGTGCCGACAGCCGACGACCTGGACCTGGACGGCCTGGACGTCGACGGCGCTGACGTGGCCAAGGCGCTGGCGGTCAACCCGGCCGAATGGCGCGAGGAACTGCCCCTGATCGAGGAGTGGTTCGAGTTCATCGGCGACAAGCTGCCCACCGGTGTCCGCGACGAGTTCGAGGCGCTCAAGCAGCGGCTTTCCGAGGCGAGCTGAGACCCGCGCGGGGGCCGATCGATAAGTCGGCACTCGCGCACCACACGTTTGCTGGAGATGGGCTTCGAGCCCGCGCGGTCGACCACTTAACACCCGTCAAGTTTGGCGGCGGTACAGTCTGCGCATGCAGATTCGCCCCTATATCGGCGCCGACAAACCTGCTGTCATCCTGTACCCGTCCGGAACGGTCGTCACCTTCGACGACCTCGAAGCGCGCGCCAATCGACTAGCGCACCGGTTCCGCGAGGCGGGTCTGCGCGAGGGCGAAACGGTCGCAATCCTGATGGAGAACAACGAGCACATCCACGCGGTGATGTGGGCGGCTCGCCGCAGCGGTTTGTACTACGTGCCGATCAACACCCACCTGACCGCCGCAGAGGCCGCCTACATCATCGACAACAGCAGCGCCAAAGCCATGATCGGCTCGGCGGTGCTGCGCGACACCCTCGCCGGCCTGGCCGAGCATTTGCCGGGCGGGCTACCCGAGTTGCTGCTGATCGCGGACGGCGACCTGGCCGGTTGGGATCGTTACCCGGAATGCGTTGCCGGACAACCCGATACACCGATCGATGACGAGATCGAGGGCGACCTGCTGCAATACTCATCGGGCACCACCGGGCGGCCCAAGGGCATCAAACGCGAATTGCCGCACGTGCCGCCGGCCGAGGCGCCCGGCATGATGTCCGCACTCGTCGGCTTCTGGATGACGCCCGAGTCGATTTACCTCAGCCCGGCGCCGCTGTACCACACGGCGCCGTCGGTGTGGTCGATGAGCGCGCAGGCCGGCGGCATCACCACGGTGGTGATGGAGAAGTTCGACGCCGAGGGCTGCCTGGACGCCATCCAGCGTCACCGGGTCACGCACGGCCAATTCGTCCCGGCCATGTTCACCCGCATGCTGAAACTGCCTGACCGGGTGCGTCATTCGTACGACCTGTCCAGTCTGAAGCGGGTGATGCACGCGGCGGCGCCGTGCCCCGTGGAGATCAAGAAGCAGATGATCGACTGGTGGGGCCCGATCATCGACGAGTACTACGCGTCCTCGGAAGCGCACGGCTCGACGCTGATCACCGCCGAGGACTGGCTGGCGCATCCGGGTTCGGTGGGCAAACCCATGGGCGGCGCCGTGCACATCCTCGACGAGAACGGCAACGAGTTGCCCCCCGGGCAGGCCGGCGAGATCTACTTCGAGGGTGGCTATTCCTTCGAATACCTCAACGACCCAACGAAAACCGCCTCATCGCGCGACAAGCACGGCTGGGCGACCGTCGGGGACATCGGCTATCTCGACGACGAGGGTTACCTGTACCTGACCGACCGGCGTCACCACATGATCATTTCCGGAGGGGTGAACATCTACCCGCAGGAAGCCGAGAACCTTCTGGTCACCCACCCGAAGGTGCTGGACGCGGCGGTGTTCGGGGTGCCGGACGACGAGATGGGCCAGCGTGTGGTGGCGGCCGTGCAGACCGTCGATGCCACCGACTCCACCGACGAATTCGCCGAGGAGTTGACGGCGTGGCTGCGAGACCGGTTGGCGCACTACAAATGCCCGCGCTCGATCGCCTTCGAAGCACAGCTGCCGCGCACCGACACGGGCAAGCTCTACAAGAATGGGCTGATCGAGAAGTACTCGGTGTGACCGATGCTCCGGGTGGTCGACCTGTCGAGGGCGCCGCACGACGGCCCCGCGTCGCCGCCCGGGGTGATCGTCGCCGTCGGCTCGGCCTCCGACATCGCCGGGGCCGAATTCTGGCTTGATGCAGCAACTTTCACGGTGACAGAGGATTGCTGCGCCGACCGGCGCGTCATCACCGTTGATTCGGTGCGGACGACGGTGGAGGAGCTGACGGCCCGCTGCGAGCGCTGGCCGCACGCCAGCGGGGTCTGTGACGACGTGTTGCGCGCGGTGGATCCCCAGGGCCCGACGTTGGCCGCGGTGATGACGGAGTCGTTGGCGTACTCGACTCTGCAGGCCGGTCCGGAGTTCGCACGATGGTTGCGCGAGCGCGGCCCGATCCGCATGCCCGAAATCCCCGACCCGGTTCGGGCGACCCGTGACGGCGACGTCGTGCGGATCGCGTTCAACCGGCCGCAGCGGCACAATGCGTTCTCCACCGACGCGCGCGCGGCGCTGTTGGAGGCCCTGGCGGTGGCGCAACTGGATCACTCGGTCACCGGCATAGTGTTGAGCGGTAACGGCCCGTCGTTCTGCAGCGGTGGGGACCTGGCCGAGTTCGGCACTTTCGCCGACCCGGTGAGCGCGCACCTGGCCCGTACCCGCTACAGCCCAGCTCTGTCGCTCGACGCGCTGGCAGCCAGGCTCGGCCGGGCGTGCCGGGCCGAGGTGCACGGGCGGGTGATGGGCAGCGGACTGGAGATGGCGGCGTTTTGCGGATGGGTCACCGCCCACAAGGATGCGACGTTCGGGCTGCCCGAACTGGCATTGGGATTGCTCCCCGGAGCCGGTGGCACCATCAGCGTCACGCGGCGGATAGGTCGTTGGCGCACAGCGTATCTCGTATTGTCAGGTCGCACCGTCGCTGCGGATACCGCGTTGGCCTGGGGGCTGGTCGACGAGGCTCGAGGTCAGAAGCCCGAATAGGTGGTGGTGGTTGTTGACGGGATGGAAGAGACGATCGCCGCGAACATGGCGAACCACAGCACGACGCCGATCACCGCCGCGGCGGCGCCCACCACCGCACCGATGATGACCCACTTCTTGGCATTGTTGGACGCCTCGTACGCCTCGGCGTAGCGCCCCTGGGCCCACAGCCCGGACACCTTGTTGGAGTAGACGATCGACACGATTCCGAACGGCAGGCAGCACAGCACCGTGCACAGGATCGCCCAGACGAGATAGTTGTCGGGCTCCTGCATTCCCGGCTGCGGCGCCGGCCAGCCCGGGGGTGGCGGCTGGCCCTGCCATCCCGGTGGGTGCTGAGCTTGCCACCCGGCGGGCTGCTGGCCCTGCCATTCCGGTTGTTGGCCTTGCCATTCCGGTTGCTGCCCAGGCCATCCTGGCGAACCTCCGAGCGGCACGGGAGGATAACTCATGGCAGCTGCCTTTCCCTTAATTCCCTCGGCTGGCGAACAGCTTTACTTCCATACCGGTTTGCCCGCCGGAGAAGTCAGGTTAATATACTCCCAAACTCCGTTCTCGGGCCGAAAGATTGGCGGTCCCGATCAGATCCCGCCGCGCGTCACCAGTTGCCGGGCGATCACATTTCGCTGGATCTCGTTGGTGCCTTCACCGACGATCATCAGCGGCGCGTCACGGAAATAGCGTTCGACGTCGTATTCGGTGGAGTAGCCGTAGCCGCCGTGGATTCGCACCGCGTTCAGCGCGATCTCCATGGCGACCTCGGAGGCGAACAATTTCGCCATCCCCGCTTCCATGTCGCAGCGTTCGCCGCTGTCGTACCGCTCGGCGGCATACCGCGTGAGCTGGCGGGCCGCGGTGAGTTTGGTCGCCATGTCGGCCAGGTAGTTACCGATCGACTGGTGCTGCCAGATCGGCTGGCCGAAGCTCTCGCGCTGCTGGGCGTAGGCCAGTGCGTCCTCGAGCGCCGCGGTGGCCACACCGAGGGCACGGGAGGCCACCTGGATGCGTCCCGTCTCGAGTCCCTTCATCATCTGTGAAAAGCCCTCGCCCACAACGTGTCCCAGCACAGCCGTCCGGGGTGCCCGGAAGTTGTCGAACGACAGCTCGCAGGATTCGACGCCCTTGTAACCTAGCTTCGGCAGGTCGCGCGACACCGTCAGACCCGGGCCGTGCTCGACGAGCACAATCGAGATGCCCTTGTGGCGCGGCCTGGCATCCGGGTCGGTCTTGCACAGCAGCGCGATCAGTCCGGAACGACGCGCGTTGCTGATCCAGGTCTTGGCCCCGTTGATCACCAGCCCGTCCGCATCGGGCAGCGCCGTGGTCGTCATGTTCTGCAGATCCGAGCCGCCGCCCGGCTCCGTCAGCGCCATGGTGGCGCGCACCTCTCCGCTGGCCATCCGCGGCAGGTAGCTGCGCTTCTGATCCTCGGTGCCGAACAGCGTGAGCAGTTTGGCGACGACGGTGTGCCCGCCCATCGCACCCGCCAGGCTCATCCAGCCGCGCGCCAGCTCCTCGGTGACTCGCACGTAGCACGGCATGGACACCGGCGACCCGCCGTACTCGTCGGGAACGGCCAGACCGTAGATGCCGATCCGCTTCATCTGTTCGATCCACGCCTCGGGATAGGTGTTGGCGTGCTCGACCTCGCGAATGCTCGGTTTGACGTCGCGGTCGATGAAGGCCCGTACCGTGGCGACCAGCATCTCTTCTTCGTCGTTCACCTCTGATCACTCTCCAGTCCCGATGGTGGCGACCCGCTTCGCCCGGCCTCGCCGCGCTCGCGATCGCCACGAGTCCCGATGGTGGCGACCCGCTTCGCCCGGCCTCGCCGCGCTCGCGATCGCCACGAGGTTGACCCTCGATTCCACAGCCTGCCAGCATGGGTCGTTGTGACTGATGACGGGTATGCGGGTATTCGCGAGGGGGGACCGTACTTCGACGACCTCTCGGTGGGCCAGGTGTTCGACTGGGCGCCCTCGATGACGTTGTCGTCGGGGTTGGCGGGCGTTCACCAGGCGATCGTGGGCGACCGGCTGCGTCTGGCGCTGGACGCCGATCTGTGCGGGGCGGTGACGGGCCTGCCGGCGCCGCTGGCCCATCCGGGGCTGGTGTGCGACGTGGCGATCGGACAGTCGACGCTGGTGACGCAGCGGGTCAAGGCCAACCTGTTCTATCGCAACCTGGTGTTTCACCGGTTTCCGGTCATCGGCGATTCCCTCTACACCCGCACCGAAGTCGTTGGACTGCGGGCGAATTCACCCAAGCCGGGCCGGGCGCCGACGGGGCTGGCAGCGCTGCGGATGATCACGATCGACCAGGCCGATCAGCTGGTACTCGACTTCTACCGGTGTGGCATGCTGCCCGCCAGCCCCGACTGGCAGCCGGACGACGGTCCGCACGACGATCTGTCCGCAATCGGGGCCGACGTTCCCGGCCCCGCCCACGATCCGACCGCGCAGTGGGACGGTGACGTGTTCCGCGACAAGGTGCCCGGCCCGCACTTCGATGCCCGCCTGGCCGGTGCGGTGTTGCACAGCACGGCCGACGTGGTCAGTAGCGCCACCGAACTCGCCCGGCTGACCCTGAATATTGCTGCCACACATCATGATTCGCGGGTCGGCGGGCGACGGCTGGTCTACGGCGGACATACCATCGGGCTGGCACTCGCGCAGGCGAGCAGGTTGCTGCCCGACCTGGTCACGGTCCTGAGTTGGCAGTCCTGCGACCACACCGGACCCGTGCATGAGGGCGACACACTGTACAGCGAGCTGCACATCGAATCCGCCGAGCCGAGCGAGCACGGCGGCGTGCTGGGGCTGCGGTCACTGGTGTATGCCGTGGGCGAGACCGAGCCGGACCGTCCGGTGCTGGACTGGCGCTTTCACGCGCTGCACTTCTGAGTGGGGTTCGCCGGTCGCCGCTGCGAGCCACGCGCACAATGGGGGCGTGAGTTCGGCTTCGTCAGTTGGGGAATCCCAGCAGGTCAAAGAGTGGGGAAGCAGCGGGCTGGCCTACTTGACCGGCCTGGCCGCCGGCCCCGCCGACTTCTCCCGCGCCAGCGTGCTGACCCGCGCACGTCAGGTCGCGACGGCCGTCGGTGACCGACTGGGTATCGTCGTCGACGCGGTGAGCCTGCTGACCGGGCGGGCCGCACTGCTGGGGCTGACCCGCGGCGGCCGGGCGTCGCCGGGTGGCGCCACCCGCCTGCTCGCCGCCCGGGATGGCTTTTGCGCCCTCACTCTCTCGCGCGCCGACGACCTCGACGCCGTCCCGGCGCTGCTACAAGTCGATGACGTGCCCGCCGATCCGTGGCCGGTCCTGCAGCGCTGGGCCGCCACCCGTTTAGTGACCGAGATCGCCGAGCGGGCGGGGTTGCTCGACATTCCGGTCGCGGGCCTGGGCGAGGCCGCACCCGCGCCGCCGCGGGTGCGGCTTGCCGGATCGCGGTTGGCGCCGCGCGCGCCGCGGGGTCTGCTGGTGGCCGACCTGTCCTCGATGTGGGCGGGGCCGCTGTGCGGGCACCTGCTGGCCCGAGCCGGCGCGACTGTCGTCAAGGTCGAAAGCCCGCGCCGCCCGGACGGTACCCGGGGCGGTAACCGGGCCTTTTTCGACTGGATCAACGGCCAAAAGCTCTGTTACGAAGTCGATTTCGATAGTCAAGCCGACGAGCTGCGTGAACTGCTCGCGGTCAGCGATGTCGTGATCGAGGGTTCCCGTCCCGCGGCGCTGGCACGCCGGGGGCTCGGACCCGGTGACATCCCGCCGCGCGCGGGACGAATCTGGTTGCAAATCAACGGATATGACGGCCGCAGACCCGGATTCGGCGACGACACCGCAGTGGCCGGCGGCCTGGTCGGCACCAGCGCCGACGGACCGGTGTTCTGCGGCGACGCCATCGCCGACCCGTTGGCCGGCCTCCAGGCAGCGCTCGAGGTGGCCGAATCACTGGGCCGCGGCGGCGGCGAGTTGATCGGCGTATCCATGGCCGGGGTCGCCGCGACGTATGCGGCGCTGCCGGTGCAGGCGTCTGCCTCGCCGGCTCCGGTGTCAGCACCCTCTGCCCCGCCGGCAACGCGTCCGGCATCCGGGCCGGGCGCCGACAACGCGTCGGTGCGTCGCCTGGTGAGCCAAAGACGCGTGCTGTCATGCTGATTCAACGGGCAACCCTGTTGGACGGGACCGCGACAGACATCCGGGTGGGCGCGCTGATCGAGGAGATGGCGCCGCCGGGGGAGGGCCTCGTGCCCCGCGCGGGGGAGGGTGTGTTGTACGCGGGCGGCGGCACCGTCCTGCCCGGTCTGCACGACCACCATGTACACGTGCGCTCGGCAGCCTCGGCGCTGGATTCGTTCTTCGTCGGGCCGCCCGGGGTCAGCACCACATCGGAGCTCACCCAATTGCTCGCCAACGCCACCCCGGGGCCCGACGGCTGGATTCGCGCTGTGGGATACCACGATTCGGTCGCCGGAGAACTCGACCGGGGCACCCTCGACGCCATCGTTCGCCACGTTCCGGTGCGCATCCAGCATCGCAGCGGTGCGCTGTGGATCCTCAATTCCGAGGCGCTGGGCCGCATCGGCCTCGCCGAGCATCCCGATGGGCGGCTGCGCAGCGCCGACCGGGGCTGGTCGTTGGCGCTGCAGCGGCGCGAAACCGACCTGGCCGAACTGAGCCGCCGGATCACCGCGACCGGTGTCACCGGCGTCACCGACGCGACCCCCGATCTCGAGGCCGACGACATGGCGTCGCTGACGACGGCGCACCAGCGTGGCGAGTTCCGGCCGCGGCTGAGTTTCCTGTCGCCGGGCAAGAAGATCCTGCACGACGATCGCCTGGACCTCGACGCGCTTACGGAATGGATTGCGCGCCAGCATGACAGCGGGCAACCGGTCGCCGTGCACTGCGTGACCGCGGCGCAGCTGGTGGTGACCATCGCGGCGCTGCGCGCGGCCGGCGGTCATGCCCAGGACCGCATTGAACACGCCGCCGTGGTGCCGGATGAGAACCTGGCCGACCTCGTCGAACTCGGGGTCACGGTGGTGACACAGCCCAACTTCGTCGCCGAGCGCGGCGATCAGTATCTCGCCGACGTTCCCGCCGCCGAGCACGAGCAGCTGTGGCGCGTCGCATCTCTGCGTAACGCGGCGGTGCCGGTCGGGCTGTCCACCGACATGCCGTTCGGCCACGGCGACCCTTGGACGGCGATGCGCGCCGCGGTGCACCGCACCACCCCCCAGGGAGCCGTGCTGGGAGAACGCGAATGTGTCTCGGCGCGAGAGGCTTTGACGATGTTTCTGGGCCGGCCCGATCAGCCCGGCCGGCCGCGGACCGTGCAAGTCGGGCAGGCGGGCGACCTGTGCGTGCTGAACGAGCCGCCGGCTACGGCGCTGGCCGCCCTGGACGCCGGGCTGGTGGCGGCCACCGTCATCGGCGGTGAGTTGGTGTACTTCGCCATGTGAGCCGTATCAAGCGGGGGCCAGCGCCGCCCGAAGACTGTCGCATTGGCTGTCGAAAAACCGCCGGGACACTTGGGCTTTCGGCAAGACCAGATCGAAGCCGTGGAATGCGCCCGGGATGGTTTCCACCTGGCACGGCACCCCCGCCGCGCGAAGGCGTTCGGCGTAGGCCAGGTCTTCGTCGTGGAACAGGTCATGCGTGCCCACACCGATCCAGGCCGGCGGCAATCCGGTGAGGTCGTCGCGGCGGCCGGGGACGGCGACCTGCGGGTCGGCGTTGCCCAGGTATGCCGCCCAGCCGAACCTGTTGCTGCGGTTGTCCCACAGCCGGTAGTTCGCACTGGGCGCCATGGCCGAACTGCGGTCGTCGAGCATGGGATAGGTCAGCAGCTGAAACGCCGGGCTCACCTCGGCGCGGTCGCGGGCCAGCAGCGCAAGGGCCGCCGCGAGCCCACCGCCGGCGCTGGCGCCACCGATGGCGATGCGGTAGCGGTCCACCGACGGCAACCCGGCCAGCCAGATCAGCGCCGCATAACAGTCTTCCAGGGGGGTGGGATAGGGATGTTCGGGTGCCAGGCGATATTCCACCGACGCGACGGTGATGCCTAACCGCCTGCTGAACCCGCTGCAGAGCCGGTCGTCCTGTTGGGCGGTGCCGATGATGTATCCGCCGCCGTGAATCCACAGCAGCGCGGGCGTGGCCTCGGTGACCCCGGTGGGCCGGAACAGCCGGACGCCGGCCCCGGAGTCGAACGTGATCGCCTCGACATCGGTGATGCGCTTGCCCAGGCGTCCCCGCCACGCCATCCCCACCCGCATCAGCGGCAGGGTCCGGGGGCCGACGAGCCGTCGAGGGGCGAAGCGGGCAAATCGTCGCAGGTCGGGATGAACATCGTTGTTCGTCACCGGACAAGTATCACCGACGCGGAAAATCAAGGGACGGCGATGTGTGGTCTGCCGTACGCGCTACGACATCAGGAGGCAGCGTGACCGCCAACAATCCGCGGCCGGCTTCGCAATTGATCGATACGGGTCTCGGTGCGATCAGTGTTCAGGTGAGTGCGGGGACCGGACCGGCCGTCCTGATGTGGCCCAGCCTGTTGATGACGGGTGATTTGTGGGCCGGCCAGGCCGCGCGCTTCAGCGACACCCACCGTCTGGTGCTCATCGACCCGCCCGGCCACGGGGGCAGCGACCCGCTGCGCGCGATGTTCAGTTTCACCGACTGCGCGCGCTGCGTCGTCGACCTGCTGGACGGGCTCGGCATCGACCGGGCGCACTTCGTCGGCAACTCGTGGGGCGGGATGATCGGCGGCACCTTCGCCGCCCTGTACCCCGACCGGATCAACCGCGCGGTCTTGATGAACTGCACGGCCTCGAAAGCCGGTGTCGCGCAGAAGATGCGGTACGCGGCCATGGTGTGGTTGGCGAAGGCGCTGGGCGGGATCCGGCCGCCGCTGACCCGCTCGGCCGTCAGGGCCTTCTTGGGCCCTACGACGCTGCGCACCCGCCCGGACGTGGTGGACACCGTACGGACCAACGTGACTTCGGTGAACGCGGATTCGGTCCGCTGGGCGGTGCGCAGCGTGGTGTCGGCGCGGCCGGACCAGCACGCCCTGCTGGGTCGCGTGACGGCCCCGGTGCTGGTGGTCGCCGGCGCGGAAGACGCCACCTTCGGAGTGGCCGAGACCCGCGCGATGGCCGACTCCATCGGCGGCGCGTCCTTCACCGTGCTCGACGGGGTCGCCCACCTCGCCGCGCTGGAAGATCCCGCGCGGGTGAACGAGTTGCTCGACGCATTCTTGTTCGGCTGATTCCCGATAGGACCACCGGATCGCGAAAAGCCCTGCTGGTGGCCATGATTCGGATGCCATCGGTTGTCCGGCGAGCATGCCGGTCCGCCCTCTCGCCGCCTGTGGATGAACCACGCCGGACGCTGCAACGTAGCCGCAGGCAGGGCCTTGAAAGAGAAATGGATTAGCCGAGCCACGATCGGGGTATCGGAGCAGTGCTGGCGCACGCGCTTGCCGTCAGCTTGTTGGGGTTTGCCGGTATGCCGCCGCAACGTCCCGCACGGGACCGAGCGCCGGCGCGCCGCCCGATCGGCCAGGACGCGAGGGACGTGAAATGCTGGGGCAACTCTACGATCGGGCACTCGGCGGCGAGCGATGTTGGATCCGTCATGACGATGGCGAACTGCGGCCACTGCCGGCGCACAAATGGTTGGGTGTGCGATGTCCCGGTGATGGATCTGGTGACGCCTTCGACGAAGTCTTCGACGAAGCCGTTACGCAGATGTGCACCGGGCCGACGATCGAATTGGGCTGTGGTCCGGGCCGGTTGGTTGCGAGGCTGATCCAGCGAGGCATTCCCGCGCTCGGCATCGACCGGTCGGCGACCGCGATCCAGCTCGCGGGTCGCGGCGGTGCGCCGGCTCTGTTGGGCGATGTGTTCGAGCCGTTGCCGGGAATGGGCCTGTGGCAGACCGTTTTGCTGGTCGACGGCAATGTCGGGCTGGGCGGGGATCCACGACGGATTCTCGGGCGCGCCTTCGAGCTGCTGGCCCGCGGTGGGCGTTGCATTGCCGAATTCGATGCCGAGGCCATCGGCATCTGTTCGCGATGGGTCCGGCTGGAGGCGGCGGGCGAGGTCGGCCCCTGGTTTCGCTGGGCATCCGTCGGGGTGGACAGCGCCGCCGCCCTTGCCGCGCAGGTGGGACTGACTCTGACCGGCGTCAGCCTTGTCGGTGGCCGGGTGATCGCCGATCTGACCGCCAGGTAAGCGTGTCGTACACAGCAAAATCCGCGGCGCGCGGGGAGCCGCGAAAAACGGTTCAAACTGGGCAAATACCGTTTTCGGCGAGCATACTGGGCAAAGCGTTTTCGCGAGGATCGCCCGTTCGATGGAAACGTCAGTTTGCGAATCGGGGTGAGGGGTACAGTCCCCTGCATGACGGTGAGTGGACCGGGCATTACAGATTGTGTGAAATGGTTGCTGCGGGCCCGCCCCGGTGACTATGCGCTGGCGTTAAGCGTGGCGGGGGCTTCGCTGCCCGTGGTCGGCAAGCATCTCGAGCCCCTGGGTGGGTTGACCGCCATGGGTGTCTGGGGTGCCCGGCACGCACCGGAGGCGATCTCCGCGGCGACCAAGGACTGGTTCACGCCGGGGATCGACGACGTTCGCCGCCGCGACCGCGAGAGCACCCAGCAGGTGTCCCTCGCCGCGTTGCGGGGGGTCGTGTCGGCAGCGGATCTCGAAATGGACTGGCCGGTCGCGGAAAAGACACCGCCGATCTGGGAGGGCCTGCGCCAGCGCCGCTACCTCTATCGCCGCGCCGTGCACTACGGCGACCACGCCGATCAGGTGCTCGACGTCTGGCGACGCAAGGATCTGCCTGCGCAACCCGCGCCGGTCCTGATCTTCCTGCCGGGCGGCGCCTGGGTGCACGGCAAGTGCATGGGGCAGGGGTCGGCGCTCATGTCGCGGCTCGCCGAGCAGGGCTGGGTATGCCTGGCGGTGAACTACCGCGTCTCGCCACACCACCGCTGGCCGCGCCACATCATCGATGTCAAAACCGCCATCGCGTGGGCACGCGCCAACGTCGACAAGTTCGGCGGCGATCGCGATTTCGTTGCGATAGCGGGATGCTCGGCCGGCGGTCACCTGTGCGCGCTGGCCGGGCTGACGCCCGACGATCCGCAGTTCCAGGCGAAGCTGCCCGAAGGCGCGGACACCTCGGTGGACGCGGTCGTCGGGATCTACGGCCGCTACGACTGGGAGGACCGCTCGACGCCTGAGCGCGAACGGTTCGTCGAGTTCCTGGAGCGTGTCGTGGTGAAGAAGTCGATCTCGCGGCGTCCCGACATTTTTCACGATGCGTCGCCGATCGCCCGTGTGCACCGCAACGCCCCGCCCTTTCTGGTGATTCACGGCAGCAAAGACTCCGTGATCCCCGTCGAACAGGCACGCAGCTTCGTCGAACGGCTCCGGGCGGTGTCGCATTCGATGGTCGGTTACCTCGAATTCCCCGGCGCCGGCCACGGGTATGACCTCATCGACGGCGAGCGGGCCGGCGCCGCCGCGCACGTCTCGTCGCTATTCCTCAACCAGATCTACCGGACCAAGACACGCGTCGGGGCAAAAGAGGTCATCTGAGCCGCCACCGCTGAGTATGGTCCCTCTATGGGCAAGGGGCAGCGGTGAAGAGGCTTAGCGGGTGGGACGCCGTACTGCTGTACAGCGAAACCCCAAACGTCCACATGCACACCATCAAAGCCGCCGTCATCGAGCTGGACGCCGATCGCCGGTCGCTGGACGTGGACACGTTTCGCGAAGTCATCGCCGGGCGGCTGAACAAGCTCGATCCGTTCTGCTACCAGCTCGTCGAGGTGCCGCTGCACCTACACCACCCGATGTGGCGGGAGAACTGCGACCTCGACCTGGACTATCACATCCGCCCCTGGCGGGTGTCGCCCCCGGGGGGCCGCCGCGAACTGGATGAGGCCATCGGGCAAATCGCCAGCACGCAGCTCGATCGCAGCCGTCCGCTGTGGGAGATGTACTTCGTGGAGGGCTTGGCCAACAACCGGATTGCGGTCGTCGGCAAAATTCACCACGCCCTGGCCGACGGCGTCGCGTCGGCGAACCTGATGGCCCGCGGCATGGACCTGCAGCCCGGCCCGGAGGGCGGGCCGTACGTCTGCGACCCGGCGCCCACCACGCGGCAGCTGATGACATCGGCATTCGCCGACCACATGCGCCATGTCGGTGCGCTGCCCCACACCATCCGCTACACCGCCCAGGGCCTGGGCCGGGTGCGCCGCAGCTCCCGCAAACTCTCGCCGGAACTGACTCGGCCCTTCGAGCCGCCGCCGACCTTCATGAACCACAAGATCACTGCGGAACGGCGGTTCGCCACCGCCACCCTGGCCTTGGCCGACGTCAAGGAGACGGGCAAGCGGCTCGGGGCGACGATCAACGACATGGTGTTGGCCATGGCGACGGGCGCCCTGCGCACCCTGCTGTTGCGATACGACGGGAAGGCCGAACCGCTGCTGGCATCGGTACCGATGAGTTTCGACTTCTCGCCCGAACGGATCTCCGGCAACCGGTTCACGGGCGTGCTGGTCGGCCTGCCGACCAATTCCGACGATCCGCTGGAGCGGGTGCAGTGCTGCCACGAAAACGCCATCGCCGCCAAGGAAAGCAACCAGCTGATGGGGCCGGAGCTGGTCAGCAGGTGGGCGGCCTACATGCCACCGGCGCCCACCCAGGCCTTCTTTCGGTGGGCCTCCGGTCGCGACGGACACAACAAGATTCTCAACCTGAACATCTCCAATGTGCCCGGTCCACGGGAACGCGGCCGGGTGGGCGGCGCGCTGGTCACCGAGATCTACTCGGTGGGCCCGTTGACCGCGGGCAGCGGCCTGAACATCACCGTGTGGAGTTATGTCGATCAGCTCAACATCTCGGTGCTTTCGGACGGGTCCACGCTTGAGGACCCGCACGAGGTTTCCGAGGCCATGGTCGCCGACTTCATCGAGATACGCAGGGCCGCAGGGCTTTCCGAGAACCTGACGGTCGTCGAAGCCGCGATGGCACCGGCGTGATCGGCACGGATTCCTAGCCGCTCGGCTCTTGCGGTAAGCCGAATCTCTGTAGGGCGTTAACGCCATTTCCGCCGACCGTTACCATCGGTCCGACAGGAGCTATCTCAAAGCCACCGATCCGTGTAAGGAGCCGCGGCACCGTGAGCAGTGGAAACCAAGAGGCCGGCACCGAAGAACCCGAAGTTCTGGTCGAACAACGGGATCGAATCCTCATCATCACGATCAACCGGCCGAAGGCCAAGAATGCGGTCAACTCCGCGGTGGCCAATGGCCTGGCCGCCGCCGTCGATCGGCTCGACAACGAGACCGGCCTCTCGGTGGGCATCCTCACCGGGGCGGGCGGTTCGTTTTGCGCGGGCATGGATCTCAAGGCCTTCGCCCGCGGCGAGCTCCCCATTGTCGAGGGCCGCGGCATGGGCTTCACCGAGCGTCCCCCCGTCAAGCCGCTGATCGCGGCGGTGGAGGGCTACGCTCTGGCCGGCGGCACCGAGCTGGCGCTGGCCACCGACCTGATCGTGGCATCGAGGGACTCGGCGTTCGGCATTCCGGAAGTCAAGCGGGGGCTGGTCGCCGGCGGCGGCGGGCTGCTGCGGCTACCGCAACGCATCCCGTCCGCGATCGCCATGGAACTGGCGCTGACCGGTGAAAACCTGAGCGCGGAGCGCGCGCATGCGTTGGGCATGGTCAACGTGCTCGCCGACCCCGGCGCCGCCCTGGACGCCGCGATCGAGCTGGCCGAAAAGATCGCGGCGAACGGGCCGCTCGCGGTGGCCGCCACCAAGCGGATCATCGTCGAGTCCCGCGGCTGGAGCCCCGAGGAGATGTTCGCCGAGCAGAACAAGCTGCTAACCCCGGTGTTCTCCTCCAACGACGCCAAAGAGGGCGCCATCGCATTTGCGGAGAAGCGCCCACCGAAGTGGACGGGCACCTGATATCAGGGTGGTTTATCCTCTTGTGCCGCAAGGCTTGCCGAGTTCATGAGCGCGCAGGCGCGCCGGGTCCGGGCAGCGCCGCGGTCGCGCGCGGCAAGCACCGGACCCCGCCGCCAAGCTCGCGCGAGGCGGTGGGCCGGCCGGTGCCGGACCGCAAGATAGTTGCGTGATCTAAACTACAGACGGGCATGACACTTTTGGCCAGCTTTGTAACGCGTTGATACCGGAGAAAGATCGAGGATGAGCATTTCGTTGCTGCTCGAGATGGCTGCGTCGGGCAACGCGGAGCGCACCGCGGTGGTGTCCGGAGACCTGCGGCTGACCACGCAGGAGCTCAGCGATCTTGCCGACGGCGGCGCGGGCGTGATCGCCGGTTCGAACGCCAAACATGTCGCGTATGTGGGCACCGGCGGCGCGATGCTGCCGGTGCTGATCTTCGCCGCGGCGCGCGCCGGGGTGGCCTTCACGCCGATCAATTACCGGCTCTCCGCGGACGGCATCCGGGCGCTGATCGAGCGGCTACCCGAGCCGTTGGTGATCGTCGACGGCCGCTACCGCGACGCGGTCGCCGACGCCTCCGACAGAGTCATGCTCTCCGACGACTTCCTGGCGGCCGCGCGCGCCGCCGAACCCGCCCCTGAAAGTCTCGCGTTCCCCGACCCGGACTCCGTCGCCATCGTGCTGTTCACCTCGGGCACCACGTCGCAGCCCAAGGCCGTCGAGCTTTCACACAACAACCTGACCAGTTATGTCACCGGGACGGTGGAATTCGGTGCCGCCTCCGACACCGACGCCGCGTTGATCTGCGTGCCGCCGTATCACATCGCCGGGGTCAGCGCCGCACTGTCGAATCTCTATGCCGGTCGCAAGATGGTGTACCTGCCCAATTTCGATGCGCAGGAATGGGTTCGGCTGATCAACGCCGAGAATGTGACTACAGCGACGGTGGTGCCGACCATGCTGGACCGCATCGTCACGGTGCTGGAGAACCGCGACGGGGCGGCCATCGAGTTGCCGTCGCTGCGCAACCTCGCCTACGGCGGCTCCAAGGTCGGCCTGCCGCTGGTCCGGCGTGCGCTCGAGCTGCTGCCTGACGTGGGCTTCGTCAACGCCTACGGCCTGACCGAGACGAGCTCGACGATCGCGGTGTTGACGCCAGATGACCATCGCGCGGCGCAGGCGGCAGATGGGCCCGATGTCGCCCGCCGGCTGGGATCGGTGGGTCAAGCGGTGGCCGGCATCGAGCTGCAGATCCGCGACGAGGCCGGCAATGTGCTGCCGCCGGGTGAGACGGGCGAACTGTTCGTGCGGGGCGAGCAAGTGTCGGGCCGCTACACCGGGATCGGCTCGGTGCTCGACGAAAACGGCTGGTTCCCCACCAAGGACATCGCCATGCTCGACGACGAGGGCTACCTGTTCATCGGCGGGCGCAGCGACGACACGATCATCCGCGGCGGCGAGAACATCGCGCCTGCCGAGCTGGAAGAGGTCCTGGTCGAGCACCCCTACGTGCGTGATGTCGCCGTGGTCGGTGTCGAGGACCCGCAGTGGGGACAGGCGATCGTCGCGGTGGTGGTGCCGGCGGCGGGCACCGCCCCCGACCCCGAAGAATTGCGCGACTTCGTCCGCAAGAGTTTGCGCGGATCGCGCACCCCCGACGAGGTAGTGTTTCGCGACGAGCTGCCCACCACCGCCACCGGCAAGGTCTTGCGGCGGGAAATCATCCAGACCCTCACCGGATTGCGCGCCGCGCCGGCCCAGCAGTAAGCGATCAAGGACGGAAATCAATGATCAAGAACGGAACTCGTCTCGCCAGCCAGGTCTGTGACACGCAGGTGATCGTGGTCAGAAGCGCCGACAGCCTGGACGATTTGCGGTGTGGGGGTGCGCCGATGGTGCCGGTGGGTGGCGAGCGGTCGGGCGAACTCGACCCCGCGTTCGCCGACGGCACGGTCATGGGCAAGCGCTATGTCGACGAATCCGGCGCCGAGGTGCTGGTGACCAAACCGGGTGCGGGGAGCCTGAGCATCGGGCAGACCGCCCTGCAGCTCAAAGAGGTCAAGCCGTTACCGGCCAGCGACTGAGCCGGTCACTGCGACGCGTCCTGCTTGCCCGGGATCTTGTTCCGGGCAACGAATTCCTTTGCCTTGATCAGGAATTCGAGCTGCTCGCCAACCTGGTGTAGCGGGCCCGCATTGCGGGTCGAGCGGGAGAGCACGATCGCGCCCTCCAGCGCGGCGATCGACATCACAGCCAGCGACGCCGCATCGGCTTTGTCGAAGCCGTCGTTGACGAACGCGCGGGTGAGCGCGGTGCACCAGCGGCCCAGGACGGCGCCGGCCTCGGTGGAAAGATTGGGGCCGTCGTCGTTTGAACACCCGATCGCCGCCGCCACCACCGGACAGCCGGCGGTGAAGCCCCCCTCGGTGAGCAGCCGCTCCCAGAATTCGACGAACTCCTGCAACAACACTCGGGCGCCACGGCCGGCGGCGTCGTCGATCATGGCCGTGATCGAGTCGCCGGAGTAGCGCAGCGCCTCGGTAAGAATCTGATTGCGCCCGTCGGGAAAGTGGTAGTAAACGGAGCCGCGCGGGGCGCCGCTGCGGGCGAGCACGGCATCGATGGTGACCCCCGAAGCTCCGCGTTCGCGCATCACATCGGCGGCGCTGGCCAACATCTTCGTCCGGGTGCCCACGCGTTTCGTCGGGGCTTGCTCCGGTGCGGCCGCACCGATCTGCGTGGACATTTTTCCCATGGCAGGGCTCATGCCGCGTGCGAGTGCCGTAACGCCGGCCAGTGCATATGACGTGGGCTGAAGCGGAATGTGCGGCGCCGCAAGTCCGGCATCTCGCGGGTGAATTGGTAGCCGGCGACGTTGAGCTCGATGATCCACATGATGTTCTCCCGGCCTGTGTACGGCCCTTGATTATGCTATGAACCATATAAGACATCCGTAAATTAATCCATTCCTCGGACTGAGTGTGACGTACGCCGCACAAATGGGCCGCCGTGAGATTGAGATTTGCGCTCACCGAAGCGTCTGCGGGTGAAAATTATGCTCTATTGCATAATCTCTAGATCTTCGCTTCACTGGGCGGATGGTCAACAGCCCCGAGCCCCCGCCCTTACTGGCCTCGGCCCATCTGGCGCGCGAGCACGGCGACGCGGCCGCCATCGAGCGGCTACGCCCGGCCGTCACCGAACTCTTCGCCAGTCAGGACGCCGCTGAGGGTGTGCAATCGTTCGTCGAACGCCGGCCGGCCCGCTTTATCGGACGCTAGCCGGACGCTCGGGGAGAACAGATCACGCGTCGACGGTGTGACCCATCGGCATCAGCACGCTCTTCTGCTGCGTGAAGTGCTCGACGCCTTCGGGCCCGTTCTCGCGGCCGATGCCGGAATTCTTGTACCCGCCGAACGGGCAGCACGGGTCGAAGGCATACCAGTTGATGGCGTAGGTCCCGGTGCGGATCTTCTCCGAGATCTCGATGCCGCGCGGGATGTCGGTCGTCCACACGCTGCCCGCCAGGCCATACACCGAGTCGTTGGCGATCTTGATCGCCTCATCCTCGGTGTCGTAGCCGATGATGCTCAGCACGGGCCCGAAGATCTCCTCCTGGGCGATCGTCATCGTGTTGTCGACGTCGGCGAACACCGTCGGCTGCACGAAGAACCCGTTGTCCAGGCCTTCGGGGCGGCCGCCGCCGCACACCACCCGCGCGCCCTCCTCGATGCCCTTGGCGATGTAGCCCTCGACGCGGGCGCGCTGCTTTTCCGAGATCAGCGAGCCGATCTGGGCGGCCGGATCCGACGGCAGGCCCACCGGCAGCGCCTGCACGAACGCGGCGACGGCGTCCACGATCTCGTCGTAGCGCGACCGCGGCGCCAGGATGCGCGTCTGGGCGACGCAGGCCTGCCCGGTGTTCATGATTCCGGAGAACACCAGCATCGGGATCGCCGAAGCCAGGTCGACGTCGTCGAGGACGATGGCCGCCGATTTCCCGCCGAGCTCGAGCGTGCACGGCTTGAGCATTTCCGCGGCGCGCCGGCCGATCTCCTTGCCGACGCCGGAGCTGCCGGTGAAGGAGAAGAGGTCGACGTCGCGGTTGGAGGTCAGCGCCTGGCCGGTCTCGATCCCGCCGGGCACCACCGACAGCACGCCCTCCGGCAGACCGGCCTCGGCGAACGCCTCCGCCAAAAGGTTTGCGCTGAGCGGGGTTTCGGCCGCGGGCTTGAGCACTACCGTGCAGCCGGCCAGCAGCGCCGGGCCGAGCTTGTTGACGGCCAGGAACAGGGGCACGTTCCACGCCACGATCGCGCCGACCACGCCGACCGGCTCGCGGTAGACGATGCTCTGCCCGTAGCCGCCGTTGCGGATTTCGCGCCACTTGACCTGGTCGACCGCGGGGCCCGCGAAAAAGTTCAGCGCGCCGATCGAGCTCATCCAGTGCATCGTCTCGACGCTGGTCGGCGGCTGGCCGGTTTCGAGTGCGAGCAGCTGGGTGAACTGGTCCTTGCGCTCCTCCATCAGCTTGAGCGCGCTGGCGATGACGGCCGCGCGCTCCTTCGGCGGCGTCGTGGGCCAGGGGCCGTTGTCGAACGCGGCGCGGGCCGCGGCAACCGCGGCGTCGACGTCGGCCGCGGCCGCCATCGGCACCTTGCCGACGTACTCGCCGGTGGCCGGGCAGTGCACCTCGATGACTTCGGAGGTCGACGGCTCCGTCCACTTGCCGCCGATGAAAAGCTTGTCGTATTCGGTCTTGATGTCGGTCATATTCCGCCGCTCCTCTTCATCGCTCCGCTCTGCATCGTCGCCGGCGGGCATGCGCGCCACCCTACCCAAGCCGACGCGAAACGAGAACACGTTTCACTATTGGGGTTGCAGGACCAGCACGAGATTGCTGACCAGGAACTCGCGCAGCACCGGCACCTCCGTCAGCCACCACGCCCATCGAGGGTGGTAGCGGGGAAAAGCGGCGACCAGCGCGCCGGTGTTCTCGGCCCAGTTCAGGCCCGCCGAAGCCGGCACCGCAAACAACGACGACCCGTAGTCGTTTCTCGGTCGGCGGCCGTGCTTGCGAGCGTAGCGGTCGGCCGCGCGGGCGCCGCCGAGGTAGTGGGTGAGGCCCGTCTCGTGGCCGCCGAACGGCCCCAGCCAGACGGTGTAGGACAGCACGACCAGCCCGCCCGGTCGGGTCACCCGCAGCATCTCGGCACCGAGCTGCCAGGGCCGCGGCACGTGCTCGGCGACGTTCGAGGACAGGCAGATGTCCACGGAGTCGTCGGCGAAGGGCAGCGCCATGCCCGAGGCGCGCACGAAGGTCCCAGTCCCGCGCGCGACGGTCGGCCCGGCCGCATGCATCTCGCTGGGGTCGGGTTCGACCCCGACATACCGCAGCTCGGCATCGGTGAAGGCCGCCGCGAAGTAGCCCGGCCCGCCGCCGACGTCGAGCAGCGTGCGGCCGGAGGGCGCCTCGTCATGGGCGGTCCGCCACAGATCGCTCACCATTGCCGCGGTGTCGGCCGCCAGGGCGCCGTAGAAGCGAGCCGGATCGGACTGCTCGTAGCGAAACTCCGACAGCAGCCGCACCGAGCGGGCCAGCGTCGCTCGGCGCGCGAAGATGTCGGTGGCCGCCACGGCCACACCCTACGGATGTGTGGCGCTGCCCGATGCACATCGTCGCCGGTTAGGCTGACGACCAATGTCTTCCTTGCGCTCCGTGCTGCTGCTGTGCTGGCGCGATACCGGGCACCCGCAGGGCGGTGGGAGCGAAGCCTATTTGCAGCGCATCGGCGCGCAGCTGGCCGCATCGGGAATCGCCGTCACGCTGCGGACCGCCCGCTATCCGGGAGCGCCGCGCCGCGAGGTCGTCGACGGCGTGCGAATCAGCCGCGCCGGCGGCCGCTACTCGGTGTACGTCTGGGCGCTGCTGGCGATGGCCTCTGCCCGGCTGGGCCTCGGGCCGCTGCGCGCAGTGCGGCCCGACGTGGTCGTCGACACCCAGAACGGCCTGCCCTTTCTCGCCCGGCTGATCTACGGCCGCCGGGTGGTGCTGTTGGTGCACCACTGCCATCGCGAGCAGTGGCCGGTGGCCGGGCCGTTGCTCGGCCGGTTCGGCTGGTTCGTCGAGTCGACCCTGTCGCCGAGGGTGAACCGGCACAACCAGTACGTCACGGTGTCGCTGCCGTCCGCGCGCGACCTGGTCACCCTCGGCGTCAACGGCGCACAGGTCGCGGTCGTGCGCAACGGCCTGGACCGCGCGCCGGCGCAATCGCTGACGGGCCCGCGGTCGGCGGCGCCGCGGGTGGTGGTGCTGTCGCGGCTGGTGCCGCACAAGCAGATCGAGGACGCCCTGGAGGCGGTCGCGCGGCTGCTGCCGCGGATCCCGGGCCTGCACCTGGACATCGTCGGCGACGGCTGGTGGCGCGACCGGCTCGTCGAGCATGTGCGGCGGCTGGGCATCAGTTCAGCGGTGACGTTCCACGGGCATGTCGATGACGTGACCAAGCACCATGTCCTGCAAGGGGCCTGGGTGCACCTGCTGCCCTCGCGCAAGGAGGGCTGGGGCCTGGCCGTCGTGGAGGCGGCCCAGCATCGGGTGCCCACCATCGGCTACCGGTCCTCGGGCGGCCTGTCGGACTCGATCGTCGACGAGGTCACCGGGATCCTGGTGGACAGCCACGCCGAGCTGGTGGACCGGCTCGAAGAACTGCTCGCCGATCCGGTGCTGCGCGATCAGCTGGGCGCCAAGGCGCACACCCGCAGCGGTGAATTCTCCTGGGCGCAGAGCGCCGACGCGATGTGCGGCGTGCTGGAAGCGGTGCGGGCCGGTCGCACGGTCAACGGGCTAGTCACCGGGCGGGAGTGAGGCGCGGCGCCGCCACGCACCGATCATCGCGCCCGCACCGGCGCCGACCAGCATCGCCAGCCACGCCAGATGTGCGATCACCGTCGCCATTCGCCGCCCGGCCGCCACCCGGGGGGTCTGGCCGCCGATCCGGTAGAGCGCAATCTCGCGGTCCCGATAGACCGGAGCGAGCGCTTTCAGGGTGCGGGCGGCCGCCCCCATGTCGCCGGCGCTGTCGGATTCCACCACCAGCCAGCCGACCCCCGCCGCGGCCAGCGCCGCCGGATCGGGCCCGGAGAGTAGCTGCTCCTGCACCGCGCGGGCGTGCGTCCCCTCCCCGGCGATGGTTGTCCCCGAGATCACCAAGTCACCGGTGCTCAGCACGTCGGCACGCACCCATCGGGGCAGCGGGTCCAAGACCGGGGCGGGTCCCGCCCAGGAGAACAGCCGCATGGTGCCGGCGGGCAGCTCCGCGACCGTGCGCGGCTGGGCGTCGATCGCCGCGGCGACGGCGGACCAGCCGCGCGGATAGCGCACCGGCGCCACCTTGCCGAACACACCCCACGCCAGGTCGGGCAGCGCCAGCAGCAGAGTCAGGCAACAGACCAGCGCCGGGGCGGCGGCCCCGGAAAGCCGCAGCCACCGGCGCAGCGTCAGTACCGCGCCGGCGCCCGCGAGGGCGTAGCCCGGCATCGCCAGCGCCACCCACTTCTGGCCGTCGCGCAGCACACCGAAGCCGGGCACGGTGTCGACCACCGCGCTCAGCGCCTGCAGGCCCGGGCCCGTCGCCAGCGCCGCCGGGACGAGCACGGACACCGCAGCCAGCACCAGCAGCGGCACCACCGCCGGCCGCCGGATGACCGTCGGCAGGCCCGCCGCCACCACACCCAGCAGCACCGCGGCCGAGAACACCGCGAAAAGCGTGGTGCGGGAACCGGGCACGGCGTCGCCGTTCCAGATGCCGCCGAGGCTGGCCAGACTGGCCAGGGTGCCCAGCCCCGGCTCGGCGCGGGGCGCGAACGCCTCGACCCCGAGCCGGTTCGCCGCGGTGTGGGCGGTGAGCGACGAGCCCATCGCCGACGCCGTCAGCCAGGGCAGCGCCGCCACCACCGCGGCACCCAGCGCCGCCGCAGCGCACCACCGGCGCGCCCAGCCGGTACCGGGCGGCACCGCGCAAACCAGCGCCACCATCGCGGCCAGCAGCAGCCCGGTCGGGGTCAGCCCGGCCAGCGCGATCCAGAAGGCCAAACCACAGAACACGAACCAGTTCGCCGCCGTCGTTCGCAGCGTCAGCATGGCCGCGGCAACCCAGGGCAGACATCCGTAACCGACCAACAGACTCCAATGGCCCTGCAGGAGCCGTTCCGCGACATAGGGATTCCAGATCGCCACGGTGGTGGCGACGAACTGGCCGGAAGCGCCCGCGCACGGCAGCGCGACCGCGACCAGCCGGGCCGCGCCCCACCCCGCCAGCCACAGCCCGAGAACCAGCAGGGCCTTCACCGCGACGCCGCCGTCGACCAGATGGGAGGCCAGCGCCACCACGAAATCCTGGGGGGTGGCGCGCGGCGCCGCCATCAACCCCAGCGCGGTATCGGACAGATACGACCGCGGCGTCGACACCGCGTCACGCAACAGGAGGTATCCGGGCGCGAGGAGCGGCCCGACCACCAGCAGCGCCAAGACCAGTGCGTACCCGGGTCGGGTCCAGCGCACGGTTAACGCATCCGGGCCGGGCTATTCCCGGTCGTGCTGGCCGGGGGGAGGGGTCTCGGCGGGTCCGGCCGCGGTGGGCTCGTCGGGGCCGGCCGACGGGGAAGGGTGCGTTGGGCCGGGTGGTTCGGAGCCCGGCGGATCGGACTCCTGACGCCCCTCGGGACGCTGGGTGGGCAGCTTCTCGGTTTCGGCTTCGGCGCCGGGCACCGGCCCCTCGGGGCCGCCGCGGCCGAAGAAATCTTCGTCGCCCCGGTCCAGGCCGGGGTCCGTCAGCGCACTCTCGCTGCGCAGGCTGAACGAGGCGAGCAGTCCGCCGCCGATCAGTGCGATCAAGCCGACCGCGGTGAAGGTGATCGGCAGCACCCGCGACCACAGCGCCAGCCGGTCGCGCTCGTCGCGAGCGGCGTTGACCTGGGATTCGACGGTGTCCTCGTTCGAGGTGACCTTGTAGTCGGCCAGGGTGAGCTCCGGCTTGAGCGGGTCGCGGGCGAAATAGTGGTCGGCGTGCTCGGTCTGCTTGACGATGGTGCCCGACACCGGGTCCACCCAGAACGTGCGCTGCGCCGCGTAGTAGCGGGTCATGGTGATCTGCTCGTTCGGATCACCGCCCTGGATACCCCACATCGACGCCGACGTGGTCTGCTTGGCGTCCTCGTTGCCGGCCAACAGTGACGGGTACGGCACCGGGGCCACCAGCTTGCCGTCGCTGTTGTAGCCGACGTTCTGGGTGAACTTATACGTCGAAAGCCCGTTGACGTCTTCCTGGGCCTCGTAGTTGACGTCGAACGCCTTCTGCGCGATCGGATCGAAGTAGGGGTAGGTCTTCTTCTCGGTGTTGAACGGGAAGCGGTAGGACAGCCCGTCGTGCCGCAGCGGCATCGCAGTCGGCGGGTTCTCGTCGTTGACGGCGCGCGGCTTCTGGACCGAGCCGCCGGCATGGGTGTCGTCCGAGACGGCCAGGGCGGTCTTCCGATTGAGCGTGACGGTGTCGACGATCGCGAGCAGCAACCCGCTGTCCTTTTGCTTGTCGGTTCGTCGCAACGAGCTGCCGACCTGAAGCGTGACCACGTCGGCGTTGGCGGGGGACTCGACGCTGATCTGCTGCTGGGAGACGAGCGGCACGTTCTGGTTGACGACGACGTGGTCGGTCGATAGGGACGAGGAGTCCAGTGCCGTACCCGTGCCGTCACCGACCAACGTCGCGTCGATGTCCAGCGGAACCTTGGTGATCCGGCTGGTGGTGTACGTCGTCAAAAGCAGCGCGGCGATCAGCAGGGCAGCTCCGAGGCCGATGATCCCGCATGCGGCGAACCGCAACATGACTGCTCGGTTCACGTCGCTGTGCCCTCCTCGATTCCTTGCTTCATCAGCCGCGACCCGACCCGAGCAGCAGCCCGGGGCAAACTCGTTCGACCCTAACAGCAGAAAGTAAGGCGACGGCTTACCAACCTGTTGTTCGGTCCCGGGGTGTACCCGTTCGCCGGGCAACCGGGCGCAGGCAAACTGTGGTGGTGAGCGATGACCAGCGGGCGGGCGGGGTGCGCAGCTTCCTGCCGGCGGTGGAAGGCATGCGGGCCTGCGCGGCCATGGGCGTCGTGGTCACGCACGTTGCGTTCCAGACCGGACACTCCAGCGGCGCGGCCGGCAGGCTCTTCGGCCGTTTCGACCTCGCCGTGGCGGTGTTCTTCGCGCTGTCGGGTTTCCTCCTGTGGCGCGGGCATGCCGCGGCGGCAAGGGATCTGGGTGCCCGCCCGGCCACCGGCCACTACCTGCGATCCAGGGTGGTCCGCATCATGCCCGCCTATGTGGTCGCCGTCGTCGTGATCCTGACTTTGTTGCCCGACGCCGACCACGCGAGCCTGACGGTGTGGTTGGCCAACCTGACGCTCACCCAGATTTACGTGCCGCTGACCCTGACCGGCGGGCTGACCCAGATGTGGAGCCTGTCTGTCGAGGTCAGCTTCTACCTGGCATTGCCGATTCTCGCCCTGCTGGCCCGCAGGCTGCCGGTGCGGGCCCGGGTCCCGGCGATCGCCGCGCTGGGGGCCCTCAGCTGGGCGTGGGGCTGGATACCCATCCATTCGGGGTCCGGCACGAATCCGCTCAACTGGCCGCCGGCGTTCTTCTCCTGGTTCGCCGCCGGGATGCTGCTGGCCGAGTGGGTGCACTGCGGGATCGGACTGCCAGTGCGCTTGGCGCAGAAAAAGGGGGGCCGCCTCGTGATGGCCGCCGTCGCGGGCATCGCCTACCTGATCGCGGCGTCGCCGCTGGCCGGTCCCGAAGGTCTGGTGCCCGGCACCCCGGCCCAGTTCGCGGTGAAGACGGCGGCAGGCTCTGTGGTGGCCTTCGCCCTGGTCGCCCCGCTAGTGCTGGACCGGGTGGACACCCCGCATCGCGTCCTGGGGACTACCGCGATGGTGACCCTGGGGCGCTGGTCCTACGGGCTGTTCGTGTGGCACCTGGCGGCACTGGCCATGGTGTTCCCGGTGCTCGGAACGTTCCCGTTCACCGGCCGCATGCCCACAGTGTTGGTGTTGACGCTGATCTTCGGCTTCGCGATCGCCGCGGTCAGCTACGCGCTGGTCGAGTCACCGTGCCGAGAAGCGTTGCGCCGCTGGGAGAAACGCGAGAAGCCGGGCGTTCGGTTCCAGGCCGTCGATGCCGAGGCGGACGCGATCGCGCCCTAGGAGGCATCCGGGCGGGCGCTGAAGTCAATATGCGGTTCGGGCGGGCGGCGGGTATTCGGCTTCGGGCGGAAGCAGGTTCAGGGGGTACTCGTTTAGCGATAGGACAAGCGTGTCGGCGGGCTCGGAGATATCCACATAATGATGGCCCGAGCCGGGGTGATCATGCATCTCGGTCAACAATTCGATGATTTCCGCGGCAACGGCCGCGTCTAACTGCCACAAGACGGTGCCATCGCGGAATTCGATGTCGGCGGCGCCCGGTTCGATGACGAACTGGTGAATCGTTGCCCCGTGATCCAGCCGGGCCGAACCTTGTTGTGCGGCCTGCATCAGGGTCGCAAGGATGGTGTTAACGCCAGCGGTATCCATGGCCAACAACACCGCATCATCGCCCATGTACAGCTTTTCGGCCAATTCGGCGTGAATCACACTCATCTGCACCATGCTTTCTCACCGTCAGACACAATGTTAACGGTCAGAAGCGGTGACTGGCGCGGTATTCCACCCGGCCCCAAGAAGCCGCTCTCCGAAGCCATCACCACCGGGATCGCAGCGCCCGGTGTGACGGTAAGCGCAGTTCTGAGGGTGTCATATCTAATTGCTGGTCAGCCTATTTCGCTTTCTGCAAGCTCAAGATCAGCGGCTACCGGCCGGACCCTCTTCCCATTCTTCGATGTTGGTTTCACCGAGCCAGTGTTGATGGGCATGTGGAGGCGGGACTACTTGGGGACCGAAAGAAGGCCCGCCTCCGATAATCGGTCCTTGAGTGAGCTTGGGCGCTGGCGGTTTAGGCGCAGGAGCCGGGGGTTGTGGGGCGGCTGGAGGGGGGCCGACTGTCCCTGAGCGCGGTGGTGCTGCTGCTTCCTTGTGGGTTGGAAGGCCGTTGATCCCGACGTTGTTCCACCTACTGTTCGGCGCATCGTGCGGGTTGTAGTCCCAGTGCGGATAGTGATACCGATCCTGGCCTGGGTCGTACCGCCACTCGCCCCCGTTCTTGTCAAACAGGTGCTGCTCGCCCTTCGCCCGGGCGCTCGGCTTACTGGCTGGTCCGGTGGTTACCGGCCCGTCGACAGGCGGGCGAAGGCCTTCGGGCGGCAAGCCTGGGCCTATGGGCTTCCCTTGTGGGTAAGGCGGCGGCGGTGGTTGCCATGGCTGGGGGGCGGGATCGTCTTTGAAGGTGTGATTTTCGACGGTGTGGACGTGGCTGTCCTTCGGAGGCCAGTCAAGGGCCGGGCGTTGCGGGAGAAGATTGTCGCCGATACCGGCCACGGCGGCGATGATTTTGCCGGCGACTTGTTGGTCCAGGGCGACCAGTTGGGCGGCGCGCTGTCGGATGTCGCCGGCGAGGGCTTGCGCTTGGGCTTGGCGCGCGGTCCGTAGTGCGGTCGGTCCGACGCTCATTCGGTCGGTGACCGAAAGATCCTCGCCCACTTGATATCCCGCTGCCTGGGCATCCTGTATGGCGTAGCGGACTCGTGAGCGGGCTGCATATAGATCCGAGGCACCGTTGCGCGCGACACGGGCGGCCGCCTGTAGCTGGTCGGCTGCTGAGCTGGTGGTTTCCATGTCAGCGTGGGTCGCGACGCGCAGCGCCGCGGCGGCGTCGCCTCGCCAATCGACCGACGCGGCGTCCCGCCACACCTGGTGGGAAAGCGCATAGCTGCGCTCGGCCACGGTCTCCCAGTGGGCGGCCGCTTCTGTGAGATGCTCGGTGGGCCAGGTCAATAGCGCCGACACGCTAGGAACCCCTGCGACCGCGGCCATCGCTACACGCTAGTCACGGGCTGCGCCACAGAGGCCAGCTGATTAGCCGATCGGGTCTCGTTGGCAATATAACGGGTCTCTGCTTCAGACACGTGGGTAGCGGCAGAGCTTACCCGCGCCGCCAACGCCTCGGTGAAGGCTGTGACTTCGGCGTGGGCGGCGTTGACTGCCGTCGCGGTGGGCTGCCACGACAAGCCGAGATTTGCCGGTGATACCGCCGCATTGAAATTCTCGGCCGCGGTGGCCCAGCGGGTCGCCAGCGCTTGCACACCCGCGGTATTCACCCGCACCGTCTCCTGCACAAGCGGAGCTTAGGTAATCGGGTCGATGCGAGCCAGTCACCGCCACCGCTCCCAAGTCGCCGCATGAAGGCGCCGTGCAAGCTGATTGGTGAGCCGCAACACAACCCGTCCCTGACCGGTGCCGGGATGGGTAGCAAAGTCCGCCGTCTGGCACTACAGCCATTCCGTTGCTTCACTCAGCCGGAGAGCTGTCATCGCGATGCGCCCTAGCTCGCTTCCGCGGCCGCCAGGCGCTCCATGATCTGGTCGCGCACTGCCGAGCGGCGGGCCTTGCCGGCGTCGTCGCGCAACGGGGTGTCGACGAACTCGACGGTGTGCGGCACCTTGTACCCCGCCAGGTGGTCGCGCAGAAATGCTTGCACGGCAATGGAATCCAGCGGCGAACCGTCGATCGGGTGCACAAGCGCGTACGGCACCTGGCCGAGATCCTCGTGGGGGACGCCGACGACCAGACAGGACAACACGTCCGGATGCGCGGACAGCGCGTTCTCGATCTCGGCGGGGTAGACGTTGCGGCCGCCGACGGTGAACATGTCGACCCGCCGGTCCGATAGGTATAGGAATCCGTCGGCGTCGAAATAGCCGAGGTCGCCCAGCGAGTCCCAGCCGTCGCGGGTTTTCGCCGTGGCGCCGACATAGCGATAGGTGGGCGCGCTGTTCGGTCCCGGCCGCATGTAGATCTCGCCGACCACGCCGGGCGGGCAGGGGTTGCCGTCGTCGTCGAGCACCTTCATCTCTCCGGCGACCACCACGCCGACCGAACCGCGGTGGGTCAGCCATTGGTCGCCGGAGATGAACGTCAGCGCCTGTAGTTCGGTGCCGCCGTAGAGTTCCCAGACCTTCTCCGCGCCCAGCAGGTCGATCCAGGCCTCCTTGATCGCGGGCGGGCAGGGTGCCCCCAGATGCCAGAACCGCCGGATCGAGGACAGGTCGTAAGCGCCCGGGTCTGCCTGGTAGACCGGCAGCGTGCGCTGCATGATCGTTGGCACCGTCGTCAGGAAGCTGACGCGATGGTCGGCGATCAGCCGGAGAAACCCCTCGGGGTCGAAGCGGCTCATCAGCACCAGGTGATGGCGCATCAGCAACGCGATCGTCGCGGTGGTGAAGCCGGTGTTGTGCGACAGCGGCACCGGTACCAGCGTGGTGTCGCCCTCCTGGGCGCCAAGTGGATAGCCGATCGCCGACGGGATCCGGCTGTCGCCGCCGGATTCGATCAGCTTGGGCCGGCCGGTGCTGCCGCCGGACCCCATCGCTTTCCACACCGGCGAGACCGCTTCCGGCAGCGGGGCGTCCGACAGTGCCGGGTCGGGTTCGAAACCTGCTGGCACACTGAAGAACTCGGAGTGCTCACGGCCCACCAGCAGGGCCGGCGGCCGCAACTCGAGCAGGCCAGCCAACTCGGCGTCCGGCAGCCGCGCGGACAGCGGCTGCGGCACCGCGCCCAGCTTCCAGCACGCCACCGCGGCCTGGATCCATTCGACCGAGTTTGGCAGCACAAAAGTCACGTAGTCGCCGACGCCGACGCCGCGCTCGGCGTAGGCGCGCGCCAGCCGATTCGTCGAGCGGTCGAGTTGAGCGCGGGTCAGGGTCAGCCCATCGCAGGTGACCGCCGGCTCGTCGGGAGCGAGTTCGGCCAGCGCCGAAATCTGCGTACCGATCGGCGGGATCGGCTCACTCATACGCGCCCTGCCGCTCGAAGATGCGGCGCGGGTTGTCGACCAGCATCGTGTGCAGCTGCTCGTCGGTGACGCCGCGCTCCTTGAGCGCCGGGATCACGTCGTTGTGGATGTGAAGGTAGTGCCAGTTCGGCAGCATCTGCGACCCCAGCTCCTCCGGGATCGCATCGAAGTAGCAGTTGGCGTCGTGCGAGAGCACCATCTTGTCGGCGTGCCCGCGCTCGCACATCTGCACCACCGTGTTCACCCGATCCTCGAAGGGCAGGAACGCGTCGATGCCGAAGCGGTCCATCCCGAGGTAGGAGCCGGCAGCGATGAGCTCCTCGAGGTAGCCGATGTCGGTGCTGTCGCCGGAGTGCCCGATGATCACCCGGCTCAGGTCGACGCCCTCTTCTTCGAAGATGCGCTGCTGCTCGAGCCCGCGTCGCAGCCCCGCGTGGGTGTGCGTCGAGATCGGCACGCCGGTGCGCTTGTGCGCCTGGGCGACCGCGCGCAGCACCCGCTCGACGCCCGGTGTGACGCCGGGTTCGTCGGTGGCGCACTTGAGGATCCCGGCCTTGATGCCGGTGTCGGCGATGCCCTGCTCGATGTCGCGGACGAACATGTCGGTCATGATCTCCGGGCCGCCCGCCAGTGCGCCCGGACCGAGGTAGTGGAAGTACATCGGGACGTCGTTGTAGGTGTAAAGCCCTGTCGCCACAACGATATTGAGCTCGGTCTCGGCTGCCACCCGCGCGATGCGCGGAATGTAGCGGCCCAGGCCAATCACGGTGAGGTCGACGATGGTGTCCACGCCGCGGGACTTCAGCTCGTTGAGCCGGTTGACGGCGTCGGCGACACGCTGTTCTTCGTCACCCCAGGCTTCGGGATAGTTCTCCGCGATCTCGGTGGTCATGATGAACACGTGTTCATGCATGAGGGTTACGCCTAGTGCAGCGGTATCGATGGACCCGCGAGCGGTATTGAGTTCTGACACGCCACTGATGCTAAGTCGGCCGGCACCCGACCAACAGGGCCGTTTTGTTCGAGGCACCCCGGCGGCCCCCCTATTGCAGTACCGTCACCCTCGTCTTGGTCGAGAACCCGCTGGGAGTCACGTCATGTTGCTCAATCCGAATAACCTGCAACGCCAGTACCCAGACCCCCGCTCGGGGGAGATCATGGCCGCGACGGTCGACTTCTTCGAGTCCCGGGGCAAGGCCCGCCTGAAGTCCGACGATCACGAACGAGTGTGGTACTCGGAGTTTTTGGACCACATCGGCCGGGAGCGCATCTTCGCGTCGTTGCTTACCCCGAGCGCTTACGGGGCCGAGGACTGCCGCTGGGACACCTACCGGATCAGTGCGTTCGCCGAGATCGTGGGCTTTTACGGGTTGAACTACTGGTACCCGTTCCAGGTCACCGCGCTGGGCCTGGGCCCGATCTGGATGAGCGCCAACGAGGACGCCAAGCGCAAGGCCGCGGCGTTGCTCGAGGCGGGCGAGGTCTTCGCCTTCGGCCTGTCGGAACAGACGCACGGCGCCGACGTCTACCAGACCGACATGAACCTGACGCCGAAAGACGGCGGCTGGACCGCGACGGGGGAGAAGTACTACATCGGCAACGCCAACGTCGCCCGGATGGTCTCCACCTTCGGCAAGTTCGCAGGCACCGACGAGTATGTGTTCTTCGCCGCGGACTCGCAGCACGATCGCTACGAGCTGATCAAGAACGTGGTGAACTCGCAGAACTTCGTGGCCAACTATGCCCTGCGTGATTACCCGGTCACCGAGGCCGACATCCTGCACCGCGGTCCGGAGGCCTTTCATGCCGCGCTCAATACCGTCAACGTCTGCAAGTACAACCTCGGCTGGGGCGCGGTCGGCATGTGTACCCACGCGATGTACGAGGCGGTCACCCACGCGTCCAACCGCATCCTGTACGGGACCGTCGTCACCGACTTCACCCATGTGCGGCGGCTGCTCACCGACGCCTACGCGCGTTTGGTCGCGATGCGGCTGGTCGCCACCCGGGCCTGCGACTACATGCGCAGCGCGTCGGCCGAGGATCGCCGCTACCTGCTGTACAGCCCGCTCACCAAGGCGAAGATCACCAGCGAAGGCGAACGCGTCATCACCGCCCTGTGGGACGTGATCGCCGCTAAAGGGGTGGAGAAGGACACCATCTTCGAGGCGATGACGCGCGAAATCGGCCTGCTGCCAAGGCTGGAGGGCACCGTCCACATCAACATCGGGCTGCTCGGCAAGTTCATGCCCAACTTCCTGTTCGCCCCCAACAGCGCGCCGCCGTTGATCGGCCGCCGCGACGACGCCGCCGATGACGCCTTCCTGTTCGCGCAGGGGCCGACCGGCGGCCTGGGCAAGGTGCGCTTCCACGACTGGCGCGCGTCCTTCGACAGCTTCGGGCATCTGCCCAACGTCGCGCTGCTGCGCTCGCAGATCGACGTGCTGGCCGACATGCTGGCCGGCGCCACCCCCGACGCCGCGCAGCAGAAGGACATCGACTTCGCCTTCGCCGTCGGCCAGTTGTTCGCGACGGTGCCCTACGCGCAGCTCATCCTGGAGGAGGCCGGGCTGTCGGGCTCCGAAAAGGGCGTGGACGAGGGGTTGATCGACGAGATCTTCGCCGTGTTGGTCCGCGACTTCAACGCCTACGCCGTGGAGCTGTCCGACAAGCCGGCGACGACGGACGAACAGGCCCGGTTCGCGCTGCGGATGATCCGCCGGCCGGCCCACGACGCGGCGCGCTACGACCAGATTTGGAAGGATCACGTCCTGCCGCTGAACGGCGCGTACCGGATGCGGCCCTAGCGCTTTCGGACTCCCCATTACCCGCCGAGCGTGAAGTTGATTTCACGTTGGGCCGCGAGCGTGAAGTTACTTTCACGTTCGACAAGAAGCGCTCCGCGGCGGTCGGCCGACGCCGCAATGCGCTCATGCGCGAGTTTGATAGGCCTTCCAGCGATCGGGGTCGTCTTCAAGCGCGGCACGGTCCCAGCGGGCATGCACTGCGGCCGCTTCGTAGGTGTCTTGCAAGAATTCGAGGAGAGTCCGGTCGGGGTCGGCCGCCCGCCGCACCGCCTCGTATGGCAGCAGGTATTCACCGAGATCCTTGTCGTAGCCGGCCTGCTCGGGGCGCACCGGGTGCTCGGCGAAGCCGTCGGGTTCTGGATAGGCGTAGGCGTAGAACGCGCCCTCATCGCCGCCGCCGGGAAAGAATCCGCAGCTGCTCAGTTCTCGCGAGTAGCCCTCGACCATCACCCAGTCTCCGCAATTGGGTGCCCCGCCCGGGTGGCGGGGCGCGCCGCGTCCGGAAAATCTGGTGCACGCGAGATCCATTGCACCCAGAAGAAGTGGACCGGGCTCACCTTGCCCATGAACCGGGACCGAAACTGGCCGAGCACGCGGTTTGCCGCAAGCAGCTGACGCCAGAACAGCTCGGCCGCATCGGCGTCGTATGACGCATGCTCGACGTCTTCGGCTCTGGCCGCCGGGCGCCGGTGTCGCCGACCGATGAGGCCCTTGACTGTGGCGTGGCTCACAGTAGGATGACCAGTGGTCATTCTGTTGAGGAGGCGCATTGCCAACGGTCACCTGGGCACGGGTCGATCCCGCCCGTCGCGCCGCGATCATCGAGGCAGCGGAGTCGGAGTTCGGGGCTCACGGGTTCTCCCGCGGCAGCCTGAACGTCATCGCACGCCGTGCCGGGGTCGCCAAAGGCAGCCTGTTCCAGTATTTCGCGGACAAGCGTGACCTGTACGCGTTCATCGCCGACATCGGCAGCCAGCGAGTGCGCGCCTACATGGAAGACCGCATCCGCGAACTCGATCCGAGCCGGCCCTTTTTCGACTTCCTCACCGACTGGCTCGACGCATGGGTGGCCTACTTCGCGGACCATCCGCACGAACGCGCGCTGCACGCCGCCGCGACGCTGGAGGTCGACACCGAAGCCCGCGTCAGCGTGCAGAACGTCATCCACCGGCACTACCTGGAAGTGATGCGCCCGCTCGTCCGCGACGCCCACCGCCGCGGCGACCTGCGCGCGGATTCCGACACCGACGCGCTGTTGTCGTTGCTGCTGTTGATTTTTCCCCACCTGGCACTGGCGCCCTACATGCGCGGCCTGGATCCGGTTCTGGGCCTCGACGAGCCCACCCCGGAGCAGCCGGCGCTGGCCGTGCGCCGGCTCGTCTCGGTACTGGCGGCCGCGTTCTCGGCTGCGGCGAAGACCGTGCCGGTCAGCTCAACCGCTGAACGATCTGAGGAGGTCACATGAACAGAACCCGGATAGCCTCGATGGCCGAGGGCGGCCTGAACTGGGACAGCTTGCCGCTCAAGCTGTTTGCGGGCGGCAACGCGAAATTCTGGAACCCGGCCGACATCGACTTCTCCCGCGATCGCGAGGACTGGGAACGCCTCACCGACGACGAACGCCACTATGCGACCCGGCTGTGCGCCGAGTTCATCGCCGGCGAGGAATCGGTGACCCAGGACATCCAACCGTTCATGGCCGCGATGCGGGCCGAAGGCCGGCTGGGCGACGAGATGTATCTGACGCAGTTCGCGTTTGAGGAGGCCAAGCACGTCCAGGTGTTCCGCATGTGGCTCGACGCCGTCGGCATCACCGAGGATCTGCACAACTTCCTCGAAGACGTGCCGACCTACCGCACGATCTTCTACGAGGAGCTGCCGGACTGCCTGAACGCCCTGACGGTTGATCCGTCGCCGGCCGCCCAGGTGCGGGCGTCGGTGACCTACAACCACATGGTCGAGGGCATGCTGGCGCTGACGGGGTACTTCGGCTGGCACAAGATCTGCGTAAAACGCGGCATCCTGCCCGGCATGCAGGAGTTGGTGCGGCGCATCGGTGACGACGAGCGACGGCACATGGCGTGGGGCACCTTCACCTGCCGGCGCCACGTTGCCGCCGACGACGCCAACTGGGGCGTCTTCGAAACGCGGATGAACGAGCTGATGCCGCTCGGCCTGCGCCTGATCGAGGAGGGCTTCGCCCTCTACGACCCGATGCCCTTCGGCCTGTCGGTGGACGAGTTCATGCAGTACGCCGCCGACAAGGGGATGCGCCGGTTTGGCACCATCTCGAGCGCCCGGGGACGCCCGGTCGGCGAGATCGACCTCGACTACTCACCGCTACAGCTCGAGGACACCTTCGCCGATGAGGACGAGCGGACGCTGGCGGGAGTCTCCGCCTAGCGGAGCCGGGCTCACTCCACCTTGTTGTCACCCGCCGCGGAGCCGCTCTCGGATTCGCCAACCCACACGGTCTTGGCGTTGACGAACGCGCGGATGCCCAGGCCCGCGAGCTCGCGTCCATAGCCGGACCGCTTGACGCCGCCGAACCCCAATTCGGGATAGGACACCGTCATCCCGTTGATGAAAACCTGACCGGCCTCGATGTCATCGATGAAGCGCTGCTGCTCGGCCTCGTCGTTTGTCCAGGCGTTGGAACCCAGGCCGAACGTGGTGGCGTTGGCGATCTCGATGGCTTCATCGATGTCGGCCGCCCGGTACATCGACGCGACCGGGCCGAACACCTCCTCGGTGTACAGGGCCATGTCCTTGGTGATGTCGGTGACCACCGTCGGCGGGTAGAACCACCCCGGCCGGTCGATGGGCTTGCCACCGAGGCGAATCGTGGCGCCCGCCGCGGCGGCGTCGTCGACCTGCTTGGCGATGTCGTCGCGGCCCGATTCGGTGGCCAGCGGACCCACGTCGGTGTCGGGGTCGGTCGGGTCGCCAACGGTCAGCGCTTCCATCTGCTCGGTGAACTTGTCGACGAACGCGTCGTAGACGTCGGTATGCACGATGAACCGCTTCGCGGCGATGCAGGACTGGCCGTTGTTCTGCACCCGGGCGGTGACCGCGGTCTTGGCGGCCTCGTCCAGGTTCGCCGACGGCATCACGATGAACGGGTCGCTGCCGCCGAGCTCGAGCACGGTCGGCTTGATCTCGTCGCCGGCGATGGCCGCCACCGATTGCCCCGCCGGTTCGCTGCCGGTCAGCGTGGCCGCCGCGACCCGCGGATCGCGCAGGATGCGCTCCACCGCGCTGGAGGAGACGAGCAGGGTTTGGAAACACCCCTCGGGGAAGCCGCCGCGGGTGATGACGTCGGCAAGGTAGAGCGCCGTCTGGGGCACGTTGGATGCGTGCTTGAGGATCCCGACGTTGCCGGCCATCAGCGCCGGCGCGGCGAACCGCACGGCCTGCCAGAGCGGGAAGTTCCACGGCATCACAGCCAGCACGACCCCGAGCGGTTGGTAGTGGGTATACGCCTTCTTCGCGCCGACCGCCTTGGCATCGGCCGGCTCGTCGGCCAGAAGCTGCTCGGCGTTCTCGGCGTAGTAGCGAAAACCCTTGGCGCACTTGAGCGCTTCCGCCTTGGCCGACTTCAGGGTCTTGCCCATCTCCAGCGTCATCATGGCGGCGACCTCGTCGGCCTCGGCCTCCAGCAGGTCGGCGGTCGCGTTTGCCCACTGGGCGCGCTGGGCAAACGTGGTGTTGTGGCGGTAGTCGAGAAAGCGTTCGTAGGCACGGGCAATCGCGGCATCGACTTCTTGATCGGTGGCCGGGGTGAAGGTCTTCACTGTCTCGCCGGTAGCCGGGTTAATGGTGGCGATGGGCACGTCGGCCCTCCTTCATCGGGTTCGTGGTGCGTGGTGGCTGAAAAGTCCAACACCTAGCCTGCCACTATCGTTCCCCTAAGGGAGGTGTCGGATGAGCAAGGCCGCTGAGCTGATCGTCAAGTGCCTGGAAAACGAGGGTGTTTCCGTCGTGTTCGGGGTGCCCGGCGAGGAGAACATCCGGTTGGTGCAGGCGCTGGCGTCCTCGAGCATCCGGTATGTGCTCACCCGGCACGAGCAGGCCGCCTCCTTCATGGCCGAGATGTACGGGCGGGTCACCGGCCGGGCCGCGGTGGTGTCGTCGACGCTGGGGCCGGGTGCGATCAACATGCAGCTCGGAGTGGCCGACGCCACCACCAACAGCACGCCGCTGGTCGCCATCTCCGCGCAGGTGGGCCACGACCGGGAGTTCAAGGAGTCACACCAGTACGTCGATCTGGTGTCGATGTTCGCCCCCATCACCCGGTGGGCGGCCGGCATCCCGACCGCGCGCGCCATCCCCGAGATGGTCCGCAAGGCGTTCAAGCTCGCCGAGTCCGAACGCCCGGCGGCGGTCTACCTGGCGGTGCCCGAGCACATCGACGCCGACGACACCGACTACGACCTGGGAGCGTTGCCCCGCAACGTCGTCCGCCCCGACGCGCCGGCCCCCCGCCAGGTGGCGCGCGCCGTCGACGTCCTGCGTAACGCTCAGCGCCCGGTGCTGCTGGCCGGGCACGGCGCCGCCCGCGCCGACGCCACCAAAGCCCTGGTGCGCTTCTCCGAGGAATTCGGCATCCAGGTGGCCAACACCTTCCACGGCAAGGGCGTCATGCCCGACGATCACCCCAACAGCATCGGGACGCTGGGCTTCATGCGGCACGACTACGTCAACTTCGGATTCGACAACGCCGACGCCGTCATCGCCGTCGGCTACGAGTTGCAGGAGTTCGACCCCGTCCGGATCAACCCCCAGGGCGACAAGAAGATCATCCACATTCACCGGTTCCCGGCCGAGGTCGACGCGCACTATTCGGTCGAGGTGGGCATCATCGGCGACATCAGTGACTCGTTGAACGCCCTCACCGACGCGCTGTCCGGCCATACCTTCGCCCACGCCGCCGACGTGCCGGGATCAGGACTGCTGGCCGAGGAATTTGAACGGGGCCAACAGGATTCGCGCTACCCGCTGGCGCCCGCGCGGGTGGTGGCCGACACGCGGTCGGCGTTGGGCCGCAGCGACGTCGTCCTGGTCGACACCGGCGCCACCAAGATGTGGATGGCGCGGCTTTACCCGACGTACGAGCGGAACACTTGCCTGATCTCAAATGGGTTGTCCACCATGAGCTTTGCCCTTCCCGGTGCGCTGGGCGTCAAGCTGGCGCAACCGGAGTCCAAGGTGCTGGCCGTCGTCGGCGACGGTGCATTCCTGATGAACTCGCAAGAGATCGAGACCGCCGTGCGCGAACGGATCCCGCTGGTGGTGCTGATCTGGGAGGACGGCGGTTACGGCCTCATCGAATGGAAGATGGACCTCGAACTCGGCGAGCACTATTACGTGCGGTTCGGCAACCCCGACATCATCAAATACGCAGAAAGCTTCGGCGCCAAGGGATACCGAATCTCTCATGCCGAGGAGCTGCTGCCGACGCTGCGGACCGCACTCGACGACGACGGCGTCTCGCTGATCAGCTGCCCGGTCGACTACTCCGAGAATCTGCGGCTGACCGACCGCCTCGGTGAGCTGGACGAGACGCTGTAAGCCCGGCACATGGCGGAGCGTGATCGTGACGAATCGGGTCGGCCGCGAAATGCCCGCCCGCGTGACGCTTTAGGCCGACCGCTACCGCCCGGCAGTGCGGGCGTGCCACGCATTCCGGATGAGTTGGCGCTGGCGCCGGGCGAGACCCTCGCGTATGCGCAGGATCTGCTCGATCGAGGTCTCGCGTTCAACGCCCATGAGGTTTTGGAGGCCGCGTGGAAGAACGGTCCGGCCAACGACCAGGCACTGTGGCAGGGCCTGACGCAGCTCGCGGTGGGGATCACCCATGTCCAGCGGGGCAACCCGACGGGCGCAATTACGTTGCTTCGCCGTGCCTCCGGCCACCTTGCCGACGCGCAGCGGCCGGCACCGCACGGCATCGATGCCGCCGGGTTGGTGCAGTACGTCAACAGGCTGATCGACGATCTCGCCGCCGGGGCTGATGTCACCGCGTCGCGGCTAAGGCCCCGCCTCCTGGTCTGACGTGTCGAGCACTGACGACATCCGCTCCGCCGGGTAGGTCACGCGCTGCCGCTCGTCGACAACGGGTGTGGCGCCCCACTGACCGAGCCGGTGCTGACGCGGGGCGGATCCGCTCATCAGGTGCCATACCGTCCAGCCCTGCGCGACAAGGTTGTTCGCGATCAGTTGCCGATGGCATCGCCACGGCATGGGCTCGCCGCACATGATCGCCAGCCGGTTTGACCGGGCAAGCGTGATCAGCCGGTCGAGGCCGCGCTGGTATTCGTCGGTGAGCGTGTAGTCGGCGTAGTTCTTGAAGCTCGCGTTCTGCCATCCGGCGTTGATGCCGGGATCGACGTTTTGCCGACGCCGGCGTCCCCCGAGTTCGGGGAGGTGGATGTAGCCGATGCCGGCGTCACCCAACCAGCGCGACATCTCCGCACTGCCGAACTGGGGGTTGCGTCGCGAGCCGGGCTGGGCGCGCACGTCGACGAGCAGGTCGATGCGGGCGTGATCCAGGGGTGCCAAGAAGGCGGGCACCGGGCATGTCCAGTGTCCGATGGTCCAGATCTCGCCGTCCTCGCCCATCGTCGTGACGCGTTCGTCCTAGTCGGCCTTCTCCAGAGCGTCGCCCTTGTGCATCGCGATGTGGTCGGTCTTGTCGCTTCTGATCTCGTATTGCGGGTCGTCTTCCGTGCAATGCCGTTTGTGGCCTTTGTACTCGGTGTCGCGGGTGTGCTTTTTCACGATGGTGCCGCTGACATGGCCGGCTTCTGAATTCCATCTGACATGATCTCCGACTTCGAAATGTTTGGGCACCGTGCGCCTCCTTCGCATGCTTCGTTTCACGGCTGAACCTGTGGCCCCGAAGACGAGTACCCGCTGGCGGGCGGCGGCATGATCGAATGGCTCATGCTGTTCCGCCAGCTGGAGTATTTCGTCGCGCTCGCTCAAGAACGTCACTTCGCCCGCGCCGCGAGCGCCTGTTACGTGTCGCAGCCCGCCCTGTCGGAAGCCATCCGCAAGCTCGAAGCCGAACTCAACGTCCCGCTGGTGCGGCGCGGGCAGAAGTTCGAGGGTCTGACTCCAGAAGGGGAGCGGCTGGTGCCGTGGGCGCGTCGCATTCTGGCCGACCGCGACGCCCTCAAACAGGAAGTCACTGCGCTGCGGGCCGGCCTGACCGGCGAACTGCGGCTCGGCGTGGTGCCGGCCGCCTCGACTACCGTTGCGCTGCTTACGGATCCGTTTTGTGCGGCGCATCCGTTGGTGCGGGTTCAGCTCGAGGTCAACCTGCGCTCGGCGGGCATCGTCGAACGGGTCCGCAAGTTTGAGTTGGACGCGGGCATCCTTTATCCGGACCAGCAGGACACGGCCGATCTTCTGGTCACCCCGCTGTACCACGAGCAGCCGGTGCTCATTGCCGCCGCCGAACTGCTGGGCGGCGAGGCGAAAACCATTTCGTGGTCCGAAGCGGTGCAGTTACCGCTGTGTCTGCTGACCCAGGGCATGCGGGGCCGCCGGCTCATCGACGACGCGCTGGCCACCCACGGCCTGCAGGTCACCCCCCGGCTGGAGACCGATTCGGTGGCCGCGCTGTTCGCTCACGTTCGCACCGGCCGGTGGGCGAGCATCGTGCCGCAACCGTGGCTTCAGACCTTGGGCGTTCCCGTTGGGGTCAGCGTGCTGCAGCTGCGTCGCCCGTCGGTCACCGCGCTGATAGCGCTGGTGACCAACAGAGCCGAGCCGGGGTCGCTGTTGGCCCGCGCGTTGCGACGGACCGCGCGTGAGGCTCGCATCGGTACGACGCTCAGCGAACCGCCCTAGCTGCCGGTGATCGGCGCCGCCTATCAGCCGGTCGGAATCGTGTCTTTGACACCCGGCTGGCGCCCTCCAAGACTGGGGTTGATCCCACTCAAGGAGGACTTCAATGGCCAAGTGTGTGATGGTGCTGTACCCCGATCCCGTAGATGGCTACCCGCCGAGCTACGGGCGTGACAGCATCCCGGCGATCCACGGATATCCCGACGGCAGCACCGTGCCGACGCCGTCCAAGATCGACTTCACGCCCGGTGAGCTGCTCGGTTGCGTCTCGGGTGAGCTGGGGTTGCGCAAGTTTTTCGAAGATGCCGGGCACGAATTGGTGGTGACGTCGGACAAGGATGGGCCCGACTCGGAATTCGAGCGCGAGCTTGCCGACGCCGAGATCGTGATTTCGCAACCGTTTTGGCCGGCCTATCTGACCAAGGAGCGCATCGCCAAGGCGCCCAAGCTCAAGCTGGCCTTGACCGCCGGTATCGGCTCGGACCACGTGGATCTGGACGCGGCTAAAGAGCGCGGGATCACGGTGGCCGAGGTGACGTACAGCAACAGCATCAGCGTGGCCGAGCACGCGGTGATGCAGATCCTCGCGCTGGTGCGCAATTTCGTGCCGTCGCATCGGTGGGCAGCCGAGGGCGGCTGGAACATCGCCGATTGCGTCGAGCGTGCTTACGACCTCGAGGGTATGGACGTGGGCGTCATCGCCGCCGGCCGGATCGGGCGCGCAGTGCTGCGCCGGCTGGCGCCGTTCGACGTCAACCTGCACTACACCGACACCCGCCGGTTGGCACCGGACGTGGAGAAACAATTGAACGTGACGTTTCACCCCGACGTCGAGTCGCTGGTGCAGGCCGTGGACGTGGTGTCCGTCCACTCGCCGTTGTACGACGACACCCGCAGGATGTTCAACGAGCGGCTGATCTCGACGATGCGGCGGGGCTCCTACATCGTCAACACCGCTCGCGCCGAGGAGACCGTTCCCGAAGCGATCGCGGACGCGCTGAAATCCGGGCAGCTGGCCGGCTACGCCGGAGACGTGTGGTACCCGCAGCCGCCGCCGCCCGACCACCCTTGGCGCACCATGCCGAATAACGCTATGACACCGCATGTTTCGGGCACCACGTTGTCCGCTCAGGCGCGTTATGCCGCGGGCACCCGGGAGATCCTGGAGAGCTGGTTCGCGGGCAAGCCCATCCGCCCCGAGTACCTGATCGTCGAAGGCGGAAAGCTCGCGGGCACCGGGGCGCTGTCCTACCAGAAGTAGGACGGCCCTCAACCGGCGTTGCTCGCCGTCGACAGGGCCATCGGTGGCACGTAACCGCCGACCAGGGCGCGATGCCACCAGGCTCGGTCACGGCGTAGTTCGGCCGGCGTGGTGAAGCGATACTGGTAGAGCTGGGCGCGCACGAACCGGGGCGGCGATTCGGGAAAGGGATTGCGGCGCAACAAGCGTAGGGTCGGCCGATCGTTTTCCAGCAATCGCCGCAAGAACGGCCTCAGCCATGGCTGCGCGTAGCCCGGCGAGATCGCGGCGAACCACATCAGCCAGTCCAGGCGCAGATGGTAGGGGGCCCACTGCCGCGGCAGCCGGCGCGGCGCCCCCGGCTTGCCCTTGAATTCGTATTCTTTCCAGACGGTTTGGGCGGTGATGAACGCCTCGTCGGTGCCTTCGATCACCACCTCGCGGCGGATCCGCCCGATGCTGCCGAATGCCCCGTAGGTGTTGACAAGATGAAATGAGTTGAACGACATGTTCATTCGCTGCCGTGGCGACAACATGTTCGCCAGTGGCCAGTAGCTCATGAACAACACCGCGGCGGTGACCGCGGCCACCAGGCCGACGAACCACAGCGGCTCGGGCCAATGGGCCGGCTGACCCGCGTGCGCCGGAACGAGTCCGTTGGGCAGTAGCATCGCCATCGACGCGTCGTCGATAGCGCTGAACGCCAGCACTATGGTCACCCAATTGAGCCAGGCGAAATTGCCCGAGGCGACCAGCCACAGCTGGGTGACGACGACGATCGCGGCGGCGACGCCGGCCACCGGCTGCGGCGCGAACAATCCGAACGGCACGATCAGCTGCGCGAAATGGTTGCCCGCCACCTCGATCCGATGCAGTGGTTTGGGCAGATGATGGAAGAACCAGCTCAACGGCCCCGGCATCGGTTGTGTCTCGTGGTGGTAGTACAAACACGTCAGATCGCGCCAGCACGGGTCGCCGCGCATCTTGATCAGTCCCGCACCGAACTCGACGCGGAACAACAGCAGGCGAACCATCCAGAGCGTCAGCACCGGCGGTGCCACGTCATGATTGCCCAGGAAGATCATCAGGAACCCGGTCTCGAGCAGCAGCGATTCCCAGCCGAACGAATACCAGGTCTGCCCGACGTTGACGATCGACAGGTAAAGCACCCACAGCGTCAGCCACATCGCCATCGCCGCCCACAGCGGCACCGCGTCGGCGGCCCCGATGGCGATCGCCGCAGACAGTGCCGCGCCGAACCAGGAGATGGCCGAAAACAGCCGATCGGAATAACGCAGGTGGAAAAGGCTCGGCGTGCGCCAGAAAGATTGCCTGGCCAAGAACTGCGGAATCGGCAGGATGCCGCGCTCGCCGATCAGCGCCCGAAATTGGACCGCGGCTGCGACGAAGCCGAGCAGGTAAATCACCGCGGCGCCGCGCTGCAGCACCAGTCTGCCCACCCAGTATTCGGGTGCGGAAAACCAGTCCATGGCGCCTGACTCCTCGGTTGGTGACGGTTACGCCAATCCGCATATCCAGTCAATCAGCCGGTAAACGGGTAGCCAATAGCCCGGCCGACTATTCGTCGCGCGGCCCCCGCACACGGTCGGGCACCGCAACCACCGAAGCGGCAAGCACCGCAAGCGAAATCAACGCAAGCAGCTGGACACCGGCGGAATGGCCCGCGTAGCCGTCGGCCGATCGCCAAGGCTGGCGCGACAGCACCGCCCCGGCCAAGATCAGCCCGCCGGCGCTGCACACCACGCTGAGCCGTTCCCAATGCCGCCTGCGCATCGCGTAGCGCAGCGCCAGGGCGATGCCCATCACCGCGACACCACCCCAGCCGGCGATCACGCCCGCGGCGGCCAGCGCCGGGACCGTCGCCCATCCGCCGGGCCGCCATGGCCGGGTGGGCTCGGCTGCGTCGTCGGATCGCCGGGTGCGCCAGAGCGCGAGCATCGCCAGCAGCGGCAACAGGGCCAGCCCCAGCGCCAGACCCGCGCGGTAGAGCGAGTTGGAGGCGAAGGTCAGCGTGATGATGCCCGGGTCGCCCGCGGGCACCACCCAACCCTGCTGCCACCCGTTGACGGCGATGGGCGTCAGGCGGACCCCGGTGCCGGTGTGCGCGACCCAACCCGGGTTGATGCTTTCCGGTATGACCAGCACCCGGGATGCGGCCGAGGCGGGTGCTTGCACTTCGCGGCGAGCCGGGCCCCAGGACCGCCATGACGAAACACTCACGGGCCGTGCGGTTTCGGGGGCGACGGCCGCGGTCAACTCGGCCCCATCCACGACGAACGGGGCGCCGGGGCTGACCAACAGTTCCTGCTGGCCCGCGGGCAACGCGATCGGCTCGCGTTCGCAGGGCACCGCGGCCAGCGGCGCGTCGTCCAGGATGGCCCCGACGGTGGCGTGTATCGCGGTGTGCACGAACCGGCCTGCGACCGCGACGACCGGCCCGCGGTCGCAGCCGACCGTGACCTCCCGGGCGCGGTTACGGGCCGCGTCGGCGGGCGCGATCGGGTTGCCGTCGGTGCCCAGCGCCGCGACCTCCGCCAGCCCGGGTGGTTTCAGCTGGTCGAAACCCAAAGCGTTGCGGTCTATGACGTCCTGCCAATTCAGCAGGCTGATGGTCACGGTGTCGGTCACCCGGGGTTTCAGCGGCACAACCTGCGCGCCGTCGGGTCGCAGCGCGGCGGCCTGCGGGCCATCGCCCAGGTTGATGGCAACCATCGTCGGGTGCGCGGGCAACGTCGATCGGCTTGGAGAAAGTCGCACCCCGGTGACCTCGGTGGGGCGGGGCAGCGTGAGGGTCAGGGTCGGCGGGGTCTTGTGCTGCACCACCCGCTGCGGCGCCGTCCACGCGGTGGCCGGGTCGCCGTCGGCGGCGGCGTACGCCGAGCCGAGAACATCGACGGTATCCGAATCGCCGCGAGCCACGGTGACATTCGGCTCGGTGATCAGGTCCGCCAGCTTCGGGCCCTGGCGTGGCCGCACCCACACCGTCGGGGTCACCGACGTCGGCGCCGGCACGGTCAGCGTCCGGCTGAAGTTGACCGGTTCCTCCGGGGCCAGGGCCATCGACGGCGCGCACCGCACACCGTCGGGCGCTTGGGCGCAACCTGGTCTGCCCAGCAGTTCCGATCCCAGGTCCCACCCGGCGACCGTCGAGCCCTGCGGCGGCCCGGGCACCCGCACGGTGTGCCGCAGTTCGACCTGGTGGGCGAATCCGGACGCGTCGTATTGGGTGATCGACAGGTCGGTGATGCCGAACTGCACCCCGGCGGATCCGTCGTCGGTGCCCGCGGCGGTGATTCGGACCCACGGGGTCTCGCCGTAGGGGAGCGCCGCGGCGAGCGGCTTGCCCGGCTCGTCGAAGCGCAAAGTGGTGCTGCCGGTGGCGGTTTCGATCAGGATCCGGCGTACCTGGGCGCCGACGGCGGTGGCGCTGGGCGTCACCGTGATCGCCGCGTTGGTCACCGGGTGGTCGAAATCGATCTGCATCCATTGACCGACGGCGGCCTGCAGTGAATTCGACACCCAGGCGGTCGCCGAGTCCCCGTCGATCGCCGCGGCCGGCGAGTTTGCCGGTGCGACATCGGGCATCGCGGTGGAATCCGACGACGAACTCGATACCGTGATCCGCCCGCCGGTCCACGCGCCGACGACCGGGTCGGCGCCGGGGACGGGGTAGTCGGGCACCCGGTTGTAGGTGTGCCGCGCATCGCCGGGGGCGCGGATCGAAGACGAATGTTGGTCCACTCGGCCATAATCGGTCTCCCGGGCCACCGGGGAGTCGGTGACGGTCAGCCCCGCGTTCATCGGCAGCCCGGCGCCTCGCGCGTCCGCGGTCAGCAGCGCCGGCCCCAGCGGCGGCTGACCCAGCAGCCGGCGGCGCTCGTCGAGGCGCAGCAGCGCCTCGGGGCCGCCGTCGACCCGGGCCAGCCGGTCGGTATCGACGAAATACGGTGTGGCAGGGTCGCTTTCGTCGCCGACCCGATAAATCTCGACCGCCGGATACCGCGGCCGCAGTCCGCTGTCCGCGACAAAACCAGCCAAAGTGCCCGGCCCCACCGGCGCGCCGAACTGTGCGACTTTGCGCAGCCCCGGTGATCCGTCGACCGCGCGGTGCACCAGGATCGGGCGCGCCGAGCGCGACGTGTCGGGGTCCAGGTCGTTGCGCAACGCCAGATAGGAAATACCTTGGCGGGCAAGGGTATCGGCCAGGCCGGCTGAGGGGCGGCCGGCGGCGAACAAGCGCTGCACCGAATCCAGCGCCCGAATGGTCTGCGGCGGGGTCAGCGGAATGGAATCGCGCACCCCCCACGGGCTGGCGCCCAGCACCTGCAGCGGCTCGTCGTGGCTGGTGCCCCAGACCTGAGTGGCGAACGGCGCCCCCGGAACGACCAGTACCCGCCCGGGTGCCGGCGTCCCGGTGTTGTGCTCGGTGAGCCAGTCGGCGGCCTCGTGCCAGTACTGCGGGATCGCGGTGAAGGTCCCCGGTGGGGCCAGGCGGCCGGTCCAGGCCAGTGACGTGCTGACCATCAGCGCCGTCACGACGACGATCGCGGTCGCGACCCGCTTATCACGCTCGGGGTGGGCAAAGGCCCGCAGCCACACCGACATCGGCGTGCTGCCCGGCAGCGGTACCCGGCCCAGCAGCTGCGCGAGCCCCAGCACCACCGGGATCGTGATCACCGAGCCGAGCTTGTGCACGTTGCGCAGCGGCGCGCCGCCGGCGTCCAGAAAGGCCTGCACCGCGTGCGCCACCGGCGAGCCCAGCCCGCCGCTGTATCCGGCGGCCATCAACGCCACCCCGACCAGCAACATCGTCACCAGCCGCCCGCGCGCCGGCATGGCCGGACTGGCCAGCCCCGACAGCCCGGCGGCCGCGACCAGGCAGGTCCCAAGCACGGCGGCCGACCCGGTCACCAGCGGAGCGCCCGCTGTGGCGGTCGGCGCAACGAACGGGGTCCAGCTGTCGGTACCGCGCAACATCTCGACCAGTGACGACCATTGCGTCGTCACCCCGGAGGACTCGATGAAGTCCAGAAACGGGGGGCTGATGGCGCGCAGCATCACCAGCGCCACCACCCACCACAGCGTGGCCAGCAGCAGCGCCACCAGCCACCACCCGGTGTACCGCCACCACAGCCGGCTCGGCCGGTGGCACGCCCACCAGATCACCGCCGGCAGGCAGCCTGCCAGGGTCGCAATGGCGTTGACCGCGCCCATCAGCGCGACGGCCAGGCCCGCCTGCCCGGCCAGCGCGCGCACCGACCGGCCTGACGCCGATGTCGCGGAGCTTCGCAGGGCGAGAATCGTGGGCAGCAAGACCCACGGCGCCAACATCATCGGCAATGTCTCCGACGAGATCGATCCGAGCGTGGTCAGCACTCGTGGCGACAGCGCGAATGCGACCGCGGCGATCACCCGTGACGCCGGGCTGCCGATCCGCAGCGCCTCGGCGACCCGCAACAGCCCCCAGAAGCCCACCGTGAGCAGCAGCGCCCACCACAGCCGCTGGGTGATCCAGCCGGGCACGCCCAGCGCATGGCCGAGCAGAAAGAAGGTGCCGTGCGGAAATAGATACCCGTAGGCCTGGTTCTGCGCCTGCCCGAACGGCAGCTCGCTGTTCCACAGATTGGTCGCCCGGGCAAGAAAACGCAGCGGGTTCGCGGTCAGGTCAAGCTTGGTGTCGGGAGAGATCCGCCCGGGGGACTGGACGAACGCGCACGCCAGCGCGATCGCACCGACCAACCACAACCACCGTCGCGACACCGGCGGGGCCGTCGAGCACGAGACGGAGATCTCGGTCGCCGGCCTCGGCGATGAGTCCGATGGCGGCGACCCGCTACGCCCGGCTTCGTGCTGTAGTGGCGACCCGCTGCGCCCGGCTACGCCGCGTTTGCGATCGCCACGGCCGCGCTTGCGATCGCCGCTAGCTACGGTTGCCGTACTCGACCCGGTTGAGCACTGACGACTGCGGATCGCCCCCGGGAAGTGGCGGCTTCGTGTCTTGCTGGACCATCAGCGTGATCCCGAAGATCGCGGCCGCGCCGAGCAACAGGCCAACCACAACGCTCGCTGCGGCGGGCGCAACGATCCGGTTCATTCGAGCGCTCCTGAGTGTCGGCTTGCGGTCGTGACTTTCAACCTAGCGCCAACCTAGCAGAAGCCCGCCCGGCCACCGGGCCGCTGGTCACCAGTGCAGACAGTGTCCGTGGATACAGCGATCGCCGTATTCCACCTGATAGGGACCGGCCGGGAGCGCCGGGCGCTGAAGGGTTGGCACCTGCACCAAGCTGTGGTCGGCGACGGCGAGGGTGATTCCGACGGTCGTCGCCACCCCGACGGATAACCCGACCGCCACGCTGACCGCGGCGGCCAACGCGAAACCGTTCATCGCTGGCTCCCTCCCTGCCAGTCAACGGGCGCCCACCCCCTGATCAGCAAGGTACCGCTGATCCCCCCTGGAGCCGGGTAGGAAACGCCCGTCGTGAAAGCATGGCCCGATGGCATTTTCGCGCACCTTGGCCGTGCTCGCAGCCGCGTCGGCGCTGGTGGCCGGCTGCGGCCACCACGCCGCGCACCCGCCGCGGCCGTCGACGTCCACGTCGAGCAGGCCGGTGGCCGCCCCGGCGCCACCGGTGTGCGCCGACCCGTCGGCGGTTCCGGCCACCCTGAACATCCGCGACAAGCTGGCCCAGCTGCTGATGGTGGGCGTGAAGAACGCCGACGACGCCCGGGCTGTCGTCAACGACTATCACGTGGGCGGCATCTTCATCGGCAGCTGGACCGACCTGTCGATCTTCAAGGGGCCGCTGGCCGACATCGCGGCCAAGGCGGGGCCCCTGCCGTTGGCCGTCAGCGTCGACGAAGAGGGCGGCCGGGTCTCGCGGTTGAAGTCGCTGATCGGGACATCGCCGTCGCCCCGCGAGCTGGCGCAGACGCAAACCGTCCAGCAGGTGCATGACCTGGCCGCCGACCGCGGCAGGAAGATGCACGACCTGGGCATCACCGTCGACTTCGCGCCCGTCGTCGACGTCAGCGACGAGCCCGACGACGCCGTGATCGGCAACCGCTCGTTCAGCGCGGATCCGGCCACCGTCACCGACTACGCCGGGGCTTACGCGCGGGGGCTGCGGGAGGCCGGGCTGCTTCCGGTGCTCAAGCACTTTCCCGGCCACGGGCACGGCTCGGGCGATTCGCACACCGGGGGGGTCGTCACCCCGCCGCTGGACAGTTTGCAGAACAACGATCTGGTGCCGTATCGGACCCTGGTGGCCGCCGCGCCGGTCGCGGTGATGGTGGGCCACTTGCAGGTGCCCGGACTCACCGGCGACGTCCCGGCCAGCCTGAGCCCCGAGGCGCTGCAGCTGCTGCGCAACGGCGTCGGCTACAAGGGCCCGCCGTTCACCGGGCCGGTGTTCAGCGATGACCTGTCCAGCATGGCCGCCATCTCCGACCGGTACGGGGTGTCGGAGGCGGTGCTGCGCAGCCTGCGGGCGGGTGTGGACGTCGCGCTGTGGGTTACCACCGACGAGGTGCCTGCGGTCTTGGACCGGCTGCAAAAGGCCGTGGCGTCAGGCGAATTGCCTGCCCACCAGGTCGACGAGTCGCTGGTGCGGGTGGCGACGATGAAGGGTCCCAGCCCCAGCTGCGGCCACTAGCGAATCGCGGTCACCGGCACTTGGGCGCGACACCGGAACCGCATTGCTTACTCTTGAGTCAGATACACGGAGAGGCAAGCGATGGCGGGTGGTACCAAGCGGTTACCGCGTGCCGTCCGCGAGCAGCAGATGCTCGACGCCGCCGTGCAGATGTTCTCGGTGAACGGCTATCACGAGACCTCGATGGACGCCATCGCCGCCGAGGCGCGGATCTCCAAGCCGATGCTCTACCTGTATTACGGCTCCAAGGAAGACCTGTTCGGCGCCTGCCTGAACCGGGAGATGGGCCGGTTCATCGACGTGGTGCGCGCCGACGTCGATTTCCAGCAGAGCCCCAACGACATGCTGCGCAACACCATCGCGTCGTTCATGCGCTACATCGACACCAACCGCGCGTCGTGGATCGTGATGTACACGCAGGCAACCAGTTCGCAGGCGTTCGCTCACCTGGTCCGCGAGGGACGCGAGCAGATCATCGAACTGGTGGCCGGGCTGATGCGGGCGGGCAGTCGCAACCCGCGCTCCGAGCGGGAGCACGAGATGATGGCCGTGGCGCTGGTGGGCGCGGGCGAGGCGGTCGCCAACCGGCTCAGCACCGGTGATGTCGACGTCGAGGAGGCAGCCCAGCTGATGGTCGACCTGTTCTGGTACGGCCTCAAGGGCTCACCCGCGGAACGGGAAGCGGCCGCCGCCCACCCCGATGCGGGCGGGTCGGCCGCCGCGAGCGATTAGGCCTACATTCGTTCAGGTGGCCCGTATGAGCTCCCCCAGCTCGGACCGCGGCAACCTCGACTTCTTCTGCGCGGTAACCATCGTCGGGTTGCTCGCCGGAGTCGCCGGATTGGCGACGACGCTCGTGCTGCGCGCCGCCCAGCACGCCACCTACCACTACAGTTTCGGCCCGCAGCTGGCGGGGGTGGCCGCCAGCAGCCCGATCCGCCAGGTCGTCGGGCCGATGATCGGCGCCGCCCTGGCGGGCCTGGGGTGGTGGCTGTTGCGGCGCCGGAGGGAGGTGCCCCCACTGGCGCAGACCATCGCCGCGGGCGAGCCCGTGCCGAGGCTTTCCTGGAGCATCGACGCCTTGCTGCAGGTCCTGCTCGTCGGATCGGGCGCGTCGCTGGGGCGAGAAGGCGCCCCTCGCCAATTCGCGGCAGCGTTAAGCGATTTGGGCACCGGGTGGCTCAAGCGGCTCTCACCGCATGATCGTGAGGTTCTGCTGGCCTGCGCGGCGGGCGCCGGCCTGGGTGCGGTGTACGCGGTCCCGCTGGCCGGCGCGCTGTTCTCGATCCGGATCCTGCTCAACACCTGGCAGCCGCGTGCGGTGGGCGCGGCGTTTCTCTCCTCCGGGCTGGCGGTCGCGGTCGGTTCGGCGATCACCCGCGATCACCCCAACCTGCAGTGGCCGATCGAGGAGTCGACGTATCTGCTGACCGCGCACGGATTGTTGCTGGCGCCGGTGACTCTCGCGGTGGGACTGGCCTTCAACCGGCTGATGGCCGTGGCGCGGCCGGCCCGCCCGATGCGAACGCTGCTGCTGATCCCCGCCCTTGCCGCGGCGGGCCTGGCGATGGGGATCTGTTCGCATTGGTGGCCCGAGTTGCCCGGCAACGGCCGAAGCATCCTGACGGTCAGCCTGGCCAGCGGCATGACCTTGCTCTCGGCGCTGGCGATTCTGGCGCTGAAACCGCTACTGACAGCGCTGTTTCTGCGGGCCGGCGGGGCGGGCGGATTGCTCACGCCCTCGCTGGCGACCGGCGCCGCCGCCGGGTCCGCGCTGGTCCTGATGATCAACTGGGCGACCGGGACGCACCTGCACGTGCCGGCGGTGTCGCTGGCCGGCGCCGCAGGCGTGCTCGCGGTGACGCAGGGCTCGCCGATCTGGGCGGCGATCTTCGTCTGGGAACTCGCCCGGCCGCCCCTGTGGCTGTTCCTGCTTTTCCTGCTGACCGCGACCAGCGCCCACGGCCTGAAAGTGCTTGCCCAGGGCCGCAGTCCGACGCACGCCGGCTAGCGGCTCGCCCCGGTCAGCGCGAAAGCGCCCGGACCGTGCCGGTCAGGTGCGGGTACCCCTTGGCGATGTTGCGCAGCGATATGTCCCAGCCGCCATCGTGCTCATCGATGTAGAGCCCCGCGGTCGCGGGCAGCACCACCGGTTTGCCGAACCGCACCGAATACCGGACCGCGTCGGGAATCTGCGCTTCGATATTGGCCAATACCGCTGCCGCGGTAAACATTCCGTGCGCGATCACGGTCGGGAACCCGAAC
>NZ_JCALCO010000023.1:0-101242 GCF_059812385.1 Mycobacterium sp. NGS58
CGGTGGTCGCGTGGTGGTAACCGACTGCGGCAACGGCGATTCCGTCGATTCGGACTTCGGTGAGACCGGGGCGGCACTGGTGGGCGCCGGCGGCGGAAGTTCTAGCCGCGACGACTCGACGGGCGGGGTTACGCTGCGCACATGATCGGGGGGTTTCTTCCCAACGCCCCCCAGTCGCACCGCCAGCCCGCCGGCCACGAGCAGCACCAATGCGGCCGCGCCGGCGGCGCTGACGAGCACCGCCAGGCGTCGCAACCATCGCCCTCGCCGCCGTCTGGGTGCAACCGCCGGAGCACCGTGTGATACTTCGGCGCTCGGCGGGGCTGCGGCGACGCCCCCATGGTCGACGGCATCGTCATCGGCTGCAGGTATGGGCAGCTCGCCGGAAGCTTCCTGGGACCAGGCCAGGGCGCGGTAGGTCGCCGACTGGTCGCCGTCGGCGGCCGCTTGCCCCGCGGCGCTGTAGGCGGCCCCGGCGGCCCATGCCGTCGAAGCGACGGCGACGCCTTCCGTCAGCGCGGCCGGCGCCTGGCCGATGGTGGTCGGCGCGGCGCTTGCGGCAGCCGGGCCCGGCGCACCGGCCGGCGAACGAAGTTGGGCCAGGACCGCTGCGCCGATGGCCGCACTCAGCAGAGGTTGCGATGTGGTGATAACCGGCGCCTGCAGGCGCTCCGACAGCAAGTCGGTGACCAGCGGGATACACGCGCCGCCGCCGACGGTGGCGATTGCGGCGAGCCGATGCGCCGGAATTCCATTGCGTTGCAATACGTCTACGATGCAGTCGATAAATCGTTGCAGAGGCTCACAGATGAGCCCCTCGAACTCGCCGCGGGCCAACCGGACGTCCGCTCCGACACCGGGAAGATCGGCCGGGATGACGGCGACCGTCGCCGACGACAGCTGCTCCTTCGCGCTTCGGCATTGTTCGAGGCGACGACCCAGCGGCGCCAGCGGCGCCGTGCCGGCGGCGTCGGCACCGGCGTTCGAGGCGACATGTCGCAGGATTATCTGATCGAGTTCGTTGCCGGAGAAACCGGTGTAGCGCAACGTCGGCGCGATCTGACGGAAGTTGGCGGCCGCATCGACAAGGGTTACGCTGCTGCCGCTCGCGCCGAAGTCGCACAGCACCACAGCGCCGTCGCTGGGAAATCCGGGTTGGGCATACAACGCGGCCAACGCGGCCGTGCCGTCGCAAATGAAAGCCGGTGGCGTTTCGGGCGTGAGGGCGGGGTAGCCACGCAATGCCGCGCGCAGGGCTGCGACCTGACGCTCGTTCCAATGCCCGGGCACCGCGATGGCGGCCGGCGCCCCACAACCGACGCTGCGCGCCATCCCGTCGAGCGCGGCGGCGGTGAGGCCCGCGCTGGAGTAGGGCGATCCGTCGGCGGCCAGTATGGGTTCGCTGTCTCCGACCCGCTCGACGAAGCCGCCGATCAGCAGGCCGGGCTCGTTGAGGCGAGGATTCTCGCCCGGCATGCCCACCTCCGGGGGCCGGTGGCCGAACAGCGTCAAAACCGAGGCACGGGTCAGCGGGGCGCTGCCCGTGCGCGCGGCCACCAGGTTGGCCGTCCCGATCGATAAGCCGAGCGGGCCACTCATGTCTTCCCGTAGTCCTTCCTCGTCGGATCAGGTCGACAAAGCAACGCCGCGACGCCGCGACGATCGATTGCCGACTTTTAGTGAGCGATGGACGGCGGCTTGCCAACCGGCGGATACACGGACTCCGAGTCATCGCGCTACGGCGCAGCCATCCCCCGACTCGGCGCTGTTCGTTTAACGCGATAGCCGCCCTTGACCGGTGCACAATCACAGCCGCAAGGGCATGGCGGATCAACCCTGCCGCAGGCTTCCCGATGCAGGGGCACTTCAAACGCCGTTCGCGAGGCCGCTGTCGCCAGCAAACACGAATGGGGCCGGACGACGCAGCGCGCGACCGCCTAACCGGCAGCCGGCGCCAAAAGCGCGATGGTCCAAGGCGAAAGCTACGGCCGCGCGACGATCGGCGCGGTGGTGGCGATCGCGTTCAGCGGCCCCGAACCCGGCGGTTGTGCTTCTTGATCGCGTCGACCAGCTCCGACTTGTTCATGGTGGACCGGCCGGCGATGTCGAGGCGGCGCGCCAGGTCCAGCAGGTGCTTCTTGCTGGCGTTGGCGTCGACGCCCTCGGCCGACTGCCCGGTTGGCCGCAGCCCACCGCGCTCGGCCCGCTCGTCGGATGGGCCCTTCTGATCCTTGGGCTCCCAGTGGTCGCCGACCTTTTCGAAGCTGTGCTTGACCGCGGCGTACGCCACCCGGTGGGCGCGCTCCTCGCTGCCGTATTCGTCGGCGGCCGCGTCATGGGCTTTGGCGAACGTACGCTGGGCCTTGGCGTTCGAACGTCGCAGCGTGCTGGGCAATTCGCTCTTCTTGGCCGCGCCGCCCTTCGTCGTCTTCGGCATCGAACCTCCTCGTCGACCGCACCCGCTTCGGGTAACCGATCGGTTACCCCGTCGCGGCGCGGACAATCGCGGTCTGAACGATGTGCGCAACGGCCCGGGGGAAGTATGTCAATATCGTTGACATGAATCAGGCCGACGACGCTCCGCTGGGCTACCTTCTCTACCGGGTTGGCGCGGTGTTGCGACCCGAAGTCGCCACCGCTTTGGGTCCGCTGGGCCTGACGCTGCCCGAATTCGTTTGCCTGCGGATACTTTCGATGTTTCCGGGGATGTCGAGCGCCGAGCTGTCCCGCCACACCAATGTCACCCCTCAGGCGATGAACACCGTGCTGCGCAAGCTGGAAGAGGTCGGCGCCGTGGCGCGGCCGTCGTCGGTGTCCTCGGGGCGCGCGCTCCCGGCGAACCTGACCGGCCCGGGCCGCGCCCTGCTCAAGCGGGCCGAAGCAGCGGTCCGCGGCGCCGACGCCCGGATCTTGGCCAGGCTCACCGAAACTCAGCAGCGCGAGTTCAAGAGAATGCTCGAGAAGCTCGGCTCCGACTAGCTGTAGTCGGCCGCGGCGGATGGGGTACCTCCCGCTTGCGCGGGATCAGGTTCGAACTAGCCGGTGGCGTTGATACGCGCCCACGGTCGCGCCTCTTCGAGTTCGTAGGCCAATTCGAGCAGCAAAGATTCCCGCCCCATATCGGCCGACAGCATCATGCCCACCGGCATGCCGTGGGCGGATTGAGCCAGCGGCAGCGAGATCGCGGGTTCGCCGGTGACGTTGTGCAGCGGGGTGAACGAAACCCAGTCGATCAACCGGCTGATGACCTGCTGGTAATCGGTGGGCGCCAAGAATCCGACGCGGGGCGTCTCGTCGGCGACGGTCGGTGTGAGCACCGCGTCGTAGGTACGAAAAAACTGTGCGGTGCGTCTGCGCGCTCGGCGCAGCCGGACGATCGACGTGGGAAGGCGATGGACGTTGCGGCTGGTGTGGCGAAGAAGACCGAGCGTCAGGCTGTCCAGCTTGGTCCGATCGAACGTCTCGCCGAACAGGTGGCGCCCGCCGGTTACCTGGGCCAGCGCCAAAAATCCCCAGTACATGACGAAGTCGTCGGCGAAACTGGCCGCGACCGGGGGCTCGTCGACGTGTTCGACCCGGTGGCCCAACTCCTCGAGCAAGCCGGCGGACTTCAACGTCAGTTCCCGCATCTGCGGACTGCACTCCCGCTGCACCGACCGGGTCAGCACGGCGATCCGCAACCGCTGCCGGCCGGGTGCGGTGACGTCCCCGACCGGCGCCAGCTTGCGGTTGCGCCAGATCCTCTCGGCCTCCCGGTAAAAGGCTGCGGTGTCACGAACCGAACGGGTCACCACGCCGTTGACGACGACACCGACCGGCATCCGGCGCAGCGTCGCGTCCAAAGGCAGCCGGCCGCGCGACGGTTTGAGTCCGACCAAACCGTTGCATGCGGCCGGAATCCGGATCGAACCGCCGCCGTCGTTGGCGTGCGCCATGGGCACCACACCGGCGGCGACGAACGCACCCGAACCCGACGACGACGCGCCCGCCGTGTATTCGGTGTCCCAGGGGTTGCGGACCGGACCCAGCCGCGGGTGCTCGGCCGAGGCGCTGAACCCGAATTCGGACAACTGTGTCTTGCCCACCGAGATCAGCCCGGTGGCCAGGAACAGCTGGGTGAAGACGCTGTCCGCGACGGCATTGGAGCTCGTCCACGCGTCGGTGCCGTGCATGCTGGGCTGACCGGCGACGTCGACGTTGTCCTTGATGAACGTCGGGACGCCGGCGAAGTAACCGCTCGCGGGTTGCGCCGCGGCCGCCCGCGCTTGCGCAAAGGCCGCGTACGCCAACCCGTTCAGCAGCGGATCGACGGCCTCGGTGCGCGCGATCGCGGCCTCGACCACCTCGGCCCTGCCGATTCGACCGGACTTCAGAGCGTCGGCCAGGCCGACCGTGTCCAGATCGCCCAGGGCATCATCACCGAACGCGTGCACGTATCGCATGGCACTGACGCTAGCCCGCGCGCCCGTGCCCCCGGGAGATTTCCCGGCTTGTGCCGGCCGGATCGGGGTCAGGCCCGAGTCACGCCTGACCCACCTCGAAGCGGACGAACCGCGTCACGGTGACACCGGCATCGTCGAGCAGCGCCTTGACGGTCTTCTTGCTGTCCGACACCGACGGCTGCTCGAGCAGCACCGCGTCCTTGAAGAAGCCATTCAGCCGGCCCTCGACGATCTTGGGCAGGGCCTGCTCCGGCTTGCCCTCCGCCTTGGCGGTTTCCTCGGCGATGCGGCGCTCGCTGGAGACCACGTCCTCCGGCACGTCGTCGCGGGACAGGTAGCGGGCCTTGAGCGCCGCGATCTGCAACGCGACGGCGTGGGCCGCCTCGGTGTCCGAGCCCTGGTACTCGACCAGCACACCGACCGCGGGGGGCAGGTCGGCCGCCCGGCGGTGCAGGTAGGTCTCGACGGTGCCGTCGAAGTTCGCGACGCGGCGCAGCTCCAACTTCTCGCCGATCTTGGCCGACAGCTCCGCGATCGCCTGCTCGACGGTCTTGTCACCGACGGCGGCGGCCTTGAGCTCGTCGACGTCCTTGGCCTTCGACGACACGGCCGCGGCGACGATCTGGTCGGCCAGCGCCTGGAACTCCGCGTTCTTGGCGACGAAGTCGGTCTCGCTGTTCAGCTCGATCAGCGCGCCGCCCTGGGCCGCGACCAGACCTTCGGCCGTCGCACGCTCGGCGCGCTTGCCGACGTCCTTCGCCCCCTTGATCCGGAGCGCCTCGACGGCCTTGTCGAAGTCGCCGTCGTTCTCGGCCAGCGCGTTCTTGCAGTCGAGCATGCCGGCGCCGGTGAGTTCCCGAAGCCGCTTGACGTCGGCGGCGGTGAAGTTCGCCATATCAGCCTTCCGTGGGTGTTGGTTCGGGGGTGCCCGCAGCGGCGTCGGTGGGGGCGGTGGTGGTAGCGGAGGCCAGCAGCTCCTGCTCCCATTCGGCGAGTGGCTCGGCGGCCTCGGCCTCGGGCTTGCCGTCGCCACGGCCGACTCCGGCGCGGGCCTGCAGGCCCTCGGCGACGGCGGACGCGATGACCTTGGTCAGCAACGCGGCCGAACGGATCGCGTCGTCGTTGCCCGGGATCGGGTAGTCGACCTCGTCGGGGTCGCAGTTGGTGTCCAGGATCGCGATGACCGGGATACCGAGCTTGCGGGCCTCGCCGACGGCGATGTGCTCCTTGTTGGTGTCGACGACCCAGATGGCCGACGGCACCTTGGCCATGTCGCGGATGCCGCCGAGGCTGCGGTCCAGCTTGTTCTTCTCACGGGTCAGCATCAAGATTTCCTTCTTGGTGCGGCCCTCGAAGCCACCGGTCTGCTCCATCGCCTCGAGCTCCTTGAGGCGCTGCAGCCGCTTGTGCACGGTTTGGAAGTTGGTGAGCATGCCGCCCAGCCAGCGCTGGTTCACGTACGGCATGCCGACGCGGGTCGCCTCGGCGGCAACGGACTCCTGCGCCTGCTTCTTGGTGCCGACGAACAGCACGCTGCCGCCGTGGGCGACGGTCTCTTTGACGAACTCGTACGCCTGGTCGATGAAGGTCAGCGTCTGCTGCAGGTCGATGATGTAGATGCCGTTGCGGTCGGTGAAGATGAACCGCTTCATTTTGGGATTCCAGCGACGGGTCTGATGCCCGAAGTGGGTGCCGCTGTCCAGCAGCTGCTTCATGGTTACGACGGCCATGGTGGTGCCTTACTTGTGTCGGTTGTCGCCTGGCATCGGGTGAGGCCGGGCCCTGGCGGCTGCTGCGATGCCGGACCCGTTGTTGGACGGGACCGCCCGGCATGCGGTGCGAACTCCTCGTGGAACCAGAGACGCGATGCAGACGCGCGAAGTCAGCCCGCGAACGAGCTGCGACCAGCAGTTTACACCGACTCAGCAGGTGGTTTTGCCGCGCTTCCCCAGCCGGGCCGGTTCGTCCACAAGACAGGCGAAGCCGGGTGGCCGGGCCGGCGGTGGCGCGCTGAACTGCCTGGATGCGATGGACGGCGCTGCTGCTATGTGCGGGCCTGGTCAGCGCGGTGCCAGCGGGTGCCGCCGAGGACCGCCTGGACTGGCCGCTGCGCCCGCGCCCTGCCGTCGCCCGGGGATTCGACGCCCCGTCGCCGGACTGGAATCCCGGACACCGGGGCGTCGACCTGGCCGGGGCCGCCGGTCAGCCGGTGTACGCGGCGGGCGCCGGAACCGTGGTGTTCGCAGGGCTTCTGGCCGGTCGGGCGGTGGTGTCGGTGGCCCATCCCGGCGGATTGCACACCAGTTATGAGCCGGTCCGGGCGGCAGTGCGGGCCGGCCAGCCGGTGACGGCCGCGACCGTCATCGGCGAGCTGATGGCCGGGCATGCCGGGTGCCCGGTCGCGGCGTGTTTGCACTGGGGCGCGATGTGGGGTCCGGCGTCGCGTGCGGACTACGTCGATCCGCTGGGCCTGCTCAAGTCCACGCCGATCCGGCTCAAGCCGCTAGGGCCGCCGGTTACCGGCGCGCAAAGTCACAGGAGCCACAGGAGTCGCTGCGCGGGTGGACAGGCTCAGTGCCCGTCTTCGAGCGACAATCCCGTGGCGAGCCGATGATCACCGGTACGGGCCGATGACCCGCGGAAACGGCTTGTCGCTTGGAGGCGGGCACCCGCGGTGCGCCTTCCCGCCTGGGTTTGATGTGGCCGCTGCAACTTGTGGGACGCGAAGCGCGGCGACCCCGGCCACCAGGGCTGCGGGCGGGGCTCACGCCCGAGGGTGGGCCTGATCATGCACCGCGCGCAACCGGGACACCGCGACGTGGGTGTACAGCTGGGTGGTCGCCAGGCTCGAATGGCCGAGCAACTCTTGGACGACGCGCAGGTCAGCGCCGCCTTCGAGCAGATGCGTGGCCGCGCTGTGCCGCAGGCCGTGTGGCCCCATGTCCGGCGCCCCGTTTACCGCGGCGACCGTCTGATGCACGACCGTGCGCGCCTGGCGGACGTCGAGCCGGCGGCCCCGCGCGCCCAGCAGCAGCGCCGGACCCGACTCCGCGGTCGCCAGCGCCGGGCGGCCGTCGGCCAGCCAGGCGTTGAGCGCCTCACCGGCCGGCCCGCCGAACGGCGCGCTGCGTTGCTTGTTGCCCTTCCCGAGGACTTTGACCAGCCGGTGATGGGTGTCGACGTCGTCGACGTCCAAGCCGCACAGCTCACTGACCCGGATCCCGGTGGCGTAGAGCATCTCCACGATCAGCCGGTCCCGCAGTGCCAGCGGATCGCCTTGCTGCGCACCGGATTTGGCGGCGGCCATGGCGTCGGCGGCCTGATCCTGGCGCAGCACCGAGGGCAGGGTGCGGTGGGCCTTCGGAACCTGCAGCCGGGCGGCCGGGTCCCCGGTCAGCAGACCGCGCCGCACGGCCCACGCGGTGAAGGCCTTGACCGCCGAGGTGCGGCGAGCCAGCGTCGTGCGGGCGACACCGGCCGCGGCCGCGGCGGACAGCCAGGAGCGCAGCAGGGGCAGGCTCAGCCCGTCCAGACCGGCGCCTCGCTCCCCGATGAAGGCGAGCAGCGAGCGCAGGTCGCCGAGGTAGGCGCGCCGGGTGTGCGCCGAACGGCCGCACTGCAAATCCAGGTACTCGTCGAACTCGTCGAGGATCGCCTGCACGTCCCCACCGTCGCAGGCGCCGTCGGGGCGCTCTAGTCGACGCGCCGAAGTGTGTCCGGGGTGAGATCTTTGAGCGTGGGGTAGCCGTCGACGGCCATGATGAGGTCGGCTTCGGCCAGGATCGAGCGCAGCACGTGCACGATGCCGTCGGCGCCACCGAGCGCCAGGCCATAGGCGTACGGCCGGCCGATGCCCACGGCCGTGGCCCCCAGTGCGAGCGCCTTGACGACGTCGGCGCCGCTGCGGATCCCCGAATCGAACAGGACCGGCAACCCGTCGGCCGCCTCGACGACTCCGGGCAGGCACGCGAGGGCGGGCAGGCCGCCGTTGGCCTGGCGGCCGCCGTGAGTGGAGCAGTAGATGCCGTCGACGCCGCCATCCCTGGCGCGCCGCGCGTCATCCGGATGACAGATTCCCTTGATGATCAGCGGCAGGTTGGTCAGCGACCGCAGCCAGCCGAGGTCGTCCCATGTCAGCGGGTTTCCGAAGGTGGTCACCCACTGCAGCACGGTGCCCTGCGGGTCCTCTTCCGGCGGGCGCTGCAGGCTGGCGCGGAAGACCGGGTCGCTGGTGTAGTTGCTCAGGCAGAGCCCCCGTAACTGGGGGAAGTTGGCGGTGGTGAGGTCGCGCGGGCGCCACCCCGGAATCCAGGTGTCGAGGGTGACGATGATGCCCTGGTAGCCGGCGGCCTCGGCCCGCCGCACCAGGCTGGCGGCCAGGTCACGATCCTTGGGCGTGTACAGCTGGAAGAAGCCGGGGGTGTCACCGAACTGCGCGGCGACGTCTTCCATCGGGTCGGCGGTCAGGGTGGAAACGACCATCGGGACGCCGGTGGCCGCGGCAGCGCGTGCGGTGGCCAGGTCGCCGTGGCCGTCTTGGGCGCAGATCCCGATGACGCCGATCGGCGCCATGAACACCGGCGACGGCAAGGTCAGACCGAACATCTCCACCGAGAGGTCGCGGGCCGCGGCACCGACGAACATGCGCGGTATCAGGCCCCAGTGATCGAACGCCTCCCGGTTGGCGCGCTGCGTGCGTTCGTCGCCGGCGCCGCCGGTGACGTACGACCAGACCGACGGCGGCATGGCCCGCTCGGCCCGCGCCTCCAGCTCCGCGAACGCCATCGGCAGCGGGGGCGCCACCCCACCCAGGCCCTTGAAGTAGATCTCGTTCTGGTAGTCGCCGAATGCCATGCGAAAGACAATGCCAGGCGGGCGTCACGCTGACGAGTTCGCCGACTCCGCCTGCGCCAGTTCCTTCTTCCATTGCCGGAAGGTCTCCTCGGTGCGGCCGCGACGCCAATACCCCGAGATCGACGACGCCCATCGGGCGTCCACGCCGCGCTCCTTGCGAATGTACGGACGCAGATTGTGCATGACGGCCTGAGCCTCACCGTGGATGAAGACGTGCACCTGACCCGGCAGCCAGGGGGCGCTGGTCACCGCCTCGATCAGGGGCGCGTGGTCGCCGGCACGGTCCTCGGGAACCAGGTCGGCGCGGCCGCCGCGATAGACCCAGTGCACCTCGACGCCTTCGGGTGCGGTCAGCGGGATCTCGTCCTCTTGGCCCGCGACCTCGATGAACGCCTTGCCGACCGCGCTGGGCGGCAACGCTTCCAATGCCGTGGCGATGGCCGGCAACGCCGATTCGTCGCCGGCCAGCAGGTGCCAGTCGGCGGCCGGGTCTGGTGTGTACGCGCCGCCTGGGCCCATCAGGTAGATCGGCTGGCCGGGCTGGGCGGTGGACGCCCATTGACCAGCTATGCCGTGCTCTCCGTGCACAACGATGTCGAGTGTGATGCGGCATTTGTCGATGTCGACCTGGCGGACGGTCAGCGTCCGCACCGAGGGCCTTTTCTCCGGCGGCAGGTCCGCGAAGCTGTCGAGGGTCAGCGGCTCGGGCAAGCCGGCCACGTCGACGTCGTCGGCGACAAACACCAGCTTGACGTAGGAGTCGGTGAACTTGCTCGGCACGAAAGCGCCAAAGTCATTGCTCCCGAGCACAATCCGCATCATGTGCCGTGTGAGTTGTTCGGTACCGACAACCTCGAAGCGTTGCAGTGGTCGACCCGCCACCTGTCCTCCTATCCAAACCCCAACCCCCGGTCGACTATACGAGTCGCGTCGTTGATGCGGCCTGACCTGCGGCGACCCGGACAATTCGCCACCGCCCGCCTTGGCGCTGTACCAACCCGGCGAGCTCGAGCATCGCCAACGGCCCCAGCGCCAGCTCGGGCACCATTCCGGATGCGACCGCGATCTCGTCGACCGTGGCCGCGCCGCGGCCAGGCAACGCCTCGTAGACCCGGCGCTCGGCGTCGCTGAGGCCGTCGAGTGGCGTCGTCGGATGCGGCTCGTCGCGAGCCAGTTCGCCGATGTGACCGACGAGCTCGACGACATGGTCGGCGCGGGTGACCAGCTCGGCGCCGTTGCGCAGCAGGGCATGGCAGCCCGCCGACGCCGACGACGTGACAGGGCCCGGCACCGCGGCGACCACCCGGCCCAACGCGCGCGCCCACGCCGCGGTATTGGCCGCGCCGCTGCGCAGACCGGCCTCCACCACCACGGCGGCCCCGACCACGGCGGCGACCAGACGATTACGGGTCAGGAACCGGTGGCGGGACGGGCGGATACCGGGCGCGTATTCGGTGAAGAGCAGCCCCTGCTGGCCGATCCGGTGCAGCAGTGCGGTGTGACCACTCGGGTAGGGGACGTCGAGCCCGGCGGCCAGGACGGCCACGGTGATGCCGTCGCAGTCCAGCACGGCGCGGTGCGCCGCGCCGTCGATGCCGTACGCGCCGCCCGAGACCACCGCGACGTCGCGCTGCGCCAAACCGGCCGCCAGTTCGCCCGCGACATGCTCGCCGTACGTGGTCGCAGCGCGGGTCCCGACCACGGCCGCGGCCCGGTGCGCGGCTTCATCGAGCCGCACGGGTCCCAGCGCCCACAACACCATCGGCGAAACCATCGGCGCACCGCCACCGGGCCGCGTTGCGGCACCGCGGAATGCGGCGAACGCCAGCAGCGGCCACTCATCGTCGTCCGGCGTGATCAACCGTCCGCCACGGCGGCCCAGTATCTCGAGATCGTCTGCGCTGCGGTCGATTTCGCGTCGGGCTTCGGTGCGCCGGGCCAGGTTGTCGTCGACCAGTCCCCGCCGGATCCGCTCGGCGGCCTCCACCGGGCCGACGTGCTGCACCAGGGCGGCGAGTTCGGCGCAGGGCGGCTCGGCCACCCGGGACAGATAGGCCCACGCGCGCAGCGCGGGATCGTCGAGCGCCGTCGTCATCGCCGCGCCTTTCGCTCCAAGGATCCGCCAAGAGTCCTTCGAGCCCCGCACGCGAATGTGGCGTTGTCAGTCACCCGCCGCACACCGGCCCGCAACGAACGGAACGACCCATGATCCTCGACCTGCCGATGGCGTACCGCGTGTCCGAGCGGCCGGTAAACCCCTGGGCCGTCGCGGCCTTCGCGCTCAGCCTGGTCAGCTGGATCGGTTTCCCGATCCCGATCATCGGCATCGGCCTGGCCTGCATCGGGTTGCGGGAGATGGAACAGCGGGGTGAAAGCGGTCGCGCCATCGCCCAATTCGCCCGCGCGTTCGCGATCCTGGTGACCGTGGCGATAGCGTTGCGGGGCGGGCACACCGATTGGCTGACGCTGGTGCGCTGGTAGCGCGCCGGGCCCGTGGGTCGGGGCGCTCATCGCTGCGCCCCGGGTTGGCGGAAGCTGAGCGCTGCGGCGACTTCGTCGGTCCCGGGAGACGTGCGGCCGGCCAGGTCGCTCAAGCTCCACGCGACGCGCAGCGTGCGGTCGAGGCCACGGATGCTCAGCAGTCCGCGATCCAGCGCCCTTTGCAGCGGCTCCATTGCCGCGTTGCTGGGACGGAACTTTCGGCGCAGCAGCGCCCCACTGACTTCGGCGTTGGTGCGAAATCCGTGTGGGAGCCAGCGCTGGGCGGCGGCCGCGCGGGCCAGCGCCACCCGCTGGCGGACCTGCGCCGTCGATTCGCCGTCTCCGCCCGCGAATGCCCCGGCCTTCACCTGATGCATCTCCACGCGGAGATCCACCCGGTCCAGCAGCGGCCCCGAGAGCTTGCCCAGATAGCGGCGTTTGGCCGCCGCCGCGCAAAGGCAGTCCTGCGGGTCGGCCGGGGCGCACGGGCACAGGTTGGCGGCCAGCACCAGCTGGAATCGGGCCGGGTAACACGCCACCCCGTCGCGGCGGGCGAGGCGAATCTCGCCGTCCTCCAACGGTGTTCGCAAGGCTTCCAGCGCGCTGACCCGGATCTCGGCGCACTCGTCGAGGAAGAGCACCCCGCGATGCGCGCGGCTGACGGCGCCCGGGCGGGCCATCCCGGAGCCTCCGCCGACGAGCGCGGCGACGCTGGAACTGTGGTGCGGTGCCACGAAAGGCGGTCTGGTGATCAACGGCGTGTCGCCCGACAGCAGGCCGGCCACCGAGTGAATCGCCGTGACCTCCAGGGACTCGGCCTCGCTCAGCGGCGGCAGCAACCCCGGAAGGCGTTGGGCGAGCATGGTTTTGCCCACCCCCGGCGGCCCGGTGAGCATGAGGTGGTGGGCTCCGGCCGCGGCCACCTCCACCGCGAACCGCGCCTGCGTCTGCCCGACCACGTCGACCAGATCTGCCGCGGGCTCGCCGTCCGTGGGCTGCGCGTCGATCCTGCCGTCCAGGGCGAGGCCGCCGCTGAGCCACTTCTGCAACTGCCCCAGGGTGCGCACGCCCCACACGTCGATGCCGTCGACCAGGCTGGCTTCGGCGAGGTTGTCCAGGGGGACCACCACGGCCGGCCAGCCGTCGCGCTTGGCGGCCAGCACTGCGGGCAGCACCCCGCGCACCGGCCGGACCCGCCCGTCCAGAGACAGCTCGCCGAGCAGCACCGTTTTCTCCAGCCGGTCCCACGGCGCCTTGCGCTGCGCGGACAACACGGCGGCGGCCAGGGCGATGTCGTAGACCGACCCCATCTTGGGCAGCGTCGCCGGCGACAGCGCCAGCGTCAGCCGCGCCATGGGCCAGGTGTTGCCGCAGTTGGTGACGGCCGCCCGGACGCGGTCGCGCGACTCCTGCAGGGCGGCGTCGGGCAGGCCCACCAGGTGCACACCCGGCAGCCCGGAGGTGATGTCGGCTTCGATCTCCACGATCTGCCCGTCCACGCCGCGGACCGCGACGGAGAACGCGCGTCCCAGCGCCATCAGCCGATCCCTTTCAGGTGGGTGATCTCCGGGGTCCGGCGGCGGCCGATCCGCACGCCGATCACGTCGATGCGGATCGCCGCGCAGCGCTGGGCCTGGCCGGCCAGCCACAGCCCGGCCAGCCTGCGCAACCGTAGAACCTTGCGCGGGGTGACCGCGTGCGCCAGTCCCCCGTATCCGTCCCCGGTGCGTGTCTTCACCTCGACGAACACCACTGTCGAAGTGGCGTCGTCGCGGGCGATGATGTCGAGTTCGCCGTAGCGGCAGCGCCAGTTGCGTTGCAGGATGCGCAATCCCATCCGCATCAGATGATCCACGGCGAGCGCCTCGCCCATCGCGCCCAGCTGGATCCGGGTCATCGTCGTTCCGGTCGTCATGGGGTCAAGGTGCCCCGCGCCACCGACGAGACGGGCCATCATCGCGTCCCGTGGGCGCCCGCACCGGCCGGTTATCCCCAGTGCGTCGTCCATCCACAGCCGACGGCGACACCCGGTGCTGCCAAGTAAACGGGTCGGGCGAAAAACGGCTCGCCCCTTGCGCTCTCACGCCCCCGCGGCCAGCGCCTCCAACGTCTCGGCCGAAGTGTGCAGCGGACGCCAGCCCAGTTGGGTCTTGGCCTTGGTGGTGTCCATCACCATCGACGTCCGCGCGGTGTGCAGCCATTCGAGCATGGACGGTACCCCCGGCATGCGAGAGATCGCCGCCGAGGCCGCCGTGGCGGCCACGGCGGGAACCCGCACCGGGCGACCGCCCAAAGCCCTGGCCACGTCGGCCACCGTCACGACCCCGTCGCCGGCGATGTTGTAGACCCCGGGCGGCGCCGGGGTGGTGGCCGCCAGCGCGATCGCCGTCGCGACGTCGTCGTGGTGGACGAGTTGCAGTGGGTAGCCCGGATCGGGCACCACGGGCTTCAGGATCGGGACGGCCTTGACCACGGCACGCATCGGGCCGGGCAGCTGGTTCCACGGCATGGCGTCGGCCAGGGCGGTGGCGCTGGGCCCCGCCACCACGCAGGGCCGCAGGACGAACACCTCCAGCGATGAGCCCTTGGTGATGTCGGCCAGCAGCTCCTCACAGGCCGCCTTCTGCTCGGAGTAGTAGTGCTCCGCGGATCCCCGCGCGGCCACGTCCTCGGTCAGCGGGATGGGGTTGTCGGAGTGGTAGCCGTATGCCGCCACCGACGAGGTGTACACCAGGCGCCGGGGCCGCTCGGCGGCCACCGTCGCCTCGAACACGTTGCGCGTGCCTTCGAGATTCACCCGGGCGCTCTCGTCGCGCGAACCCATGATGATGAAGGCCAGGTGGATCACCACATCGGCCTGCGCGACCAAGGCGTCGACTGCCTCACGATCCAGGATGTCGCCCTGCTGGTAGCTGGTCTTCAGCCAGCCGCGCGACGACGGGTCGAACGGCCTCCGAGCCATCCCGATGATCGCGTCGACGGCGGGCTCGCGCTCCAGCGCCGTCACCGCGGAGATACCGATCTCCCCGGTTGGTCCGGTCACCGCGACGGTCACTCCCATCAGAACGTCCTTCCCTCCCGCTGCCGGCCGAAACCCCGTATCGGAACGTCGCGGTGCCCCCGGCGCGCGCAATCGGCGCGTGATAGAACCATCTTTCCAGCGTCCCGCGATTCGTGAGGGGTTGGACGTGCGGGGTCCTCCGCATGGTCAGCGAGGGCTCTGCGGTCAACCGTGACCGGCCAGGATGCCCGGATCGACGGAACGGGACGAAACAGGGTGTAAGGCTGGTCACGGCAACCGATAATCTACGGCGATCGGAGCGGTCACACCGCCGACACCGAAACGAGGAAGCAGCATGGCGGACGAATCGAAGACCGGCGCGGACGCATCCGCCAGCGGTGGGGAGAAGGCTGACCCCTCGACGGTTTTCGCTGCCCTCGCCGAGATCATCTACCAGGGATCGGACGTCAACCAGATGTACGCCGCCATCTGCGTGGCCGCCACCCTGACCGTCCGGGGCTGCGACCACGCCAGCCTGTTGGTGCGCGAGAACGACAAATACATCACCGTCGGTGCCAGCGACCGGCTGGCGCAGGCCATCGACGACCTCGAACGGCGTGCCGGCGACGGCCCGTGCATCGACGCCATCGAGGAGGAGACGCCGCAGATCGACACGGACCTGACCACGCCGTCGCTGTGGCCCAAGCTGGCGGAGGTCCTGGTCGCAGAAACTCCGGTGCGCGGCGCGATGGGATTTCGCCTGCTGGTCGACAAGCGCAAAGGCGCCGCGCTCAACTTGTTCAGCGACACCCCGAACATGTTCGACGCCGAGTCCGCGGGTCGGGCGGCCGTGCTGGCCGCTTTCGCCAGCGTCGCCATCAACGCGGTCGCCAAGGGCGAGGATGCGGCGAGCCTGCGGCGCGGGCTAATCAGCAACCGCGAGATCGGCAAAGCCGTCGGCATGCTGATGATGCTGCACGAGATGAGCGAGGACGAGGCTTTCGACCTGCTGAGGCGCCACTCCCAGGCGCTGAACATCAAGCTGGCCGACGTCGCCCGAGAGGTCATCGACCGGCGCGGCCAGTTGCCCGTCCCCGGCGATGACCAGCTCCCGCCGAATAGCTAGCGCCGGCTACTCGGGAAGCCGCAGTTCCGGCTTTTCGACCTCTTCGATGTTGACGTCCTTGAAGGTGACCACACGCACCTGCTTGACGAACCGTGCCGGCCGGTACATGTCCCACACCCAGGCGTCGGAGAGTCGCAGCTCGAAGTAGACCTCACCGTCGGCGTTCCGCGGCGTCATCTCCACGCTGTTGGCCAGGTAGAACCGCCGTTCGGTCTCCACGACGTAGCTGAACTGGCCGACGATGTCCTTGTATTCGCGGTACAGCGAGAGCTCCATCTCGGTTTCATACTTTTCGAGATCTTCTGCACTCATCTGCTCAGACGTCCTTTTCCCAGACAGCTCTCCCCGGGCATCCCGGCGCTAGCTGCCGTTCGCCGGGGCGGCAATCCTGGTCCCATCTTTCCTCACCGATATCCGTCGCGCTGCAGCGGTGGGTCCGGTTGGCAGTCGGCCACCACCCGCTCGCCCCACCCGTCGGCCACGCGCCGCACGTTGATGAACGAACGACGATGTTCGGGGCACGGGCCCAGCTGCGCCAGCGCCGTGCTGTGCGCCGGTGTGCTGTAGCCCTTGTGCAGGGCGAAGCCGTAGCCGGGATGGTCTGCTTCCATCGCGACCATCAACCGGTCCCGGCTGACCTTGGCCAGCACACTGGCCGCCGCGATGCACGCCGCGACCGCATCGCCACCGATCACCGGCAGCGACGGGACGGCCAGCCCCGGCACCCGGAACCCGTCGCTCAGCACGTAGCCCGGCCGCACCGACAGCCCGGCGACGGCACGGCGCATCCCCTCGATGTTGGCGACATGCACGCCGCGCCGGTCCACCTCGGCCGGCGGGATGAACACGACGTGATAGGCCAGCGCATAACGGCGGATCAGCGGGAACAGCCTCTCCCGGGCGGCCTCGGTCAGCTTCTTGGAATCATCAAGCGCGGCAAGGCTTTCCATTCGCCCCGACCCGAGCACACAGGCCGCCACCACCAGGGGCCCGGCGCAGGCGCCGCGGCCGACCTCGTCGACGCCGGCCACTGGCCCCAAACCGCTGCGGTACAGCGCGGACTCCAGGGTGCGCAACCCCGACGATTTACGGATCACCGTCCGCGGCGGCCACGTCGTGGCCACGGTTATCGATTTTGCTGTGGGTTCACCGAGCCCACGCCGCCCCAGCGGGACGGCGGCCACACGATGAACCTTGCTTTTCCGATCACGTTGGACACCGGCACGGTTCCCGACGTCGGGTCGCCGGTGCACAGGACGCCCTTGAGGGCTTCGGCGGGCACGCTGGTGCAGTGGGCCCGCGAATCCGCCGAGTGCGTGCGGTTGTCGCCCATCACCCACAGCCGCCCGGCCGGGACGGCCACCGGCCCGAACTCGCTGCCCAGGCAGGGGTACACCGCCGGGTCGGCGGCCATGGTGGTGCGGTCCAGGTACGGCTCCTTGAGCGGCTTGCCGTCGACCGTCAACCCGGTGTCGGCCCGGCACTGCACCGTCTGTCCGCCGACCGCGATGACCCGCTTGACCAGGTCGTTCTCGTCGGGCGGCACGAAGCCGACGAAGGACAGCGCGTTTTGCACCCAGCGCAGCACGGTGTTGTTGGACCGGATCGACTTGTAGCCGAGGTTCCACGGCGGCGGACCCTTGAAGACGATGACGTCACCGGGGCGCGGCGTGCTGAAACGGTAGCTGACCTTGTCGACCATGATCCGGTCGCCGACGCACCCGGTGCACCCGTGCAGCGTGGGCTCCATCGATTCCGAGGGGATCAGGTACGGCCGCGCCACGAAGGTCAACATGACGTAGTAGAGGACGACGGCGATCACCGCGAGGAGCGCGAATTCGCGCAACGTCGAACGCTTGGAGTCCGCCGGCTCGCCCTCGTCGGGCGCGTCCGCCGTCGGCGCCGGTTCGGGGACCGAGCCGGTCGTGGTCTCGGCCTCGTCCGGGTCCGGGTTGCGGGTAGAGACCTTCGGATCTGACTCGCCGGTGTGGGACTCGGGCTTCGATGAATCCGCGGTATCGGTCACGAGATCAGCGTAGCCAGCGCACGTTGTGGGCCGGTCAACCGGCGCACCGGAGAAATGATGGGACGAATCAGCAGCGCCGCCAAGGCGTCCCGGCTCAGCGCTTCTCCTTGATCTTGGCCTTCTTGCCGCGCAGTTCACGCAGGTAGTACAGCTTCGCGCGGCGGACGTCACCGCGGGTCACCACCTGAATGTGATCGATGTTGGGCGAGTGCACGGGGAAGGTCCGCTCGACGCCGACGCCATAGCTTTCCTTGCGCACCGTGAAAGTCTCGCGGATGCCACCGCCCTGGCGACGGATCACCACGCCCTTGAACACCTGGATACGCTCCTTGGCGCCCTCGATGACCTTGACGTGCACGTTGACGGTGTCACCCGGGCCGAACACCGGGATGTCGTCGCGCAGCGACGCCTGATCGACGAAGTCCAGCCGGTTCATGCGAGACACTTCCTTGCGGTCGCGGCCGACGACAGCTACCCACACACAGGTGTGAGGCGGTCGCCGAGCCGAATGGTTTCGGGCTTTCTGGCGTATCTCGCAGCAGGCGGAAAACGGCTCAACCGGCCTGCAACCGCTGGAGACAACTGGTCAATTGTGCCAGACGGGGCGCTTGCCGCGAAAATCACAGCGAGTCGGCGGTTCACAGCGCGCCAAACGCGCTGGTAAATGGTAAATATGACTGGGGTCAGAACGCGCTACCCGCACAGGAGCGTGATGGCCGGTGCAGGTGGCGCGAGGGGCCCGCTGTTGCACTGTGCCGAGGTCACGCCGGAGGAGGGGCATGCGGGTACATCCGCTGACGCTGATCACCGCCACCGCGGCGGTGACGTTGGTGGTTGCCGCCGGTTCCGAGGCGCTGGTCCAGGCAAAGGTGTACAGCCTGCCAGTCACCGCACCCGTTCGGGTCGTCTCCGCGCCGCCCACCTCGGCGCCCCCCCAGTCGGCCGCGCTGATGGTCGAGGCGGCCGCTCCCCCGCCGCAGGCCCAGGCGCTACCGAGTCCGGGATTCGGTCAGCTCCAGGCGCGCGTCCAGCACGCCGCCGACGAGGCCGCCGGCAGCGGCGCCGCCCTGTCAGTGGCCATCCTCGATCGATCCACCCATCAGTTGATCGCGAACGGAAACAGCCAGGTCATCGGCACCGCGTCGGTAGCCAAGTTGTTCATCGCCGACGACCTGCTGCTGCACGAAAGCGAGGGCAAGACACCGCTGAGCGCCGATGACCGCCAGGCCCTGGACATCATGCTGCAGTCGTCCGACGACGGCGCGGCCGAGAGGTTCTGGGGTCAGGGCGGCGGAGCCGCCATCATCACCGAGGTGGCCGCCCGCTACGGCCTGTCCTCCACCACCCCGCCCGGCGATGGGCGGTGGTGGAACACCATGAGCTCGGTGACCGACCTGATTCGCTACTACGAGATGCTGCTGGACGGATCGGGTGGCCTGCCGGCCGATGACGCCAAGATCATCGTCAACGACCTGGCGCAGTCCACCCCCAACGGGCTCGACGGCTACCCGCAGCGATTCGGCATCCCGGACGGCCTGTACGCCGAGCCGGTCGCGGTCAAGCAGGGCTGGATGTGCTGCATCGGCAGCGACTGGATGCACCTGTCGACCGGGGTGATCGGCGCCGACCGCCGCTACATCATGGTGGTTCAGTCCCTGCAGACCACCGATGACGCCACCGCCCGCGACACCATCACCCGCGCGGTGAAGACGATCTTTCCCGAGGGCCGCATCGACGCGCCCCGACACGGTCTCTAAGGAGTCCCATCGGCGTCCGGCTCGACCCGACGGCCGGGCTCGAGCAACTCGGGGCGGCGTTCGCGGGTGCGTTGTAGCGAGATCTTCCGGCGCCACGCCGCGATTCGCGCGTGGTCACCCGACAGCAGCACGTCGGGGACCTCGAGCCCACGCCAGCTCGGCGGCCGGGTGTAGCTGGGCCCCTCCAGGCGCCGGTCCAGCCGCGGGGAGTGCGAATCCTCCTGGTGCGACGCGGGATTGCCGAGTACCCCGTCGAGCAGGCGCAGCACGGCCTCGATCATCACCACCGCCGCCGACTCGCCGCCGGGCAGCACGTAGTCGCCGATGGAAACCTCCTCGACCCGCATCCGCCGCGCGGCATCCTCGATGACCCGCTGGTCGATGCCCTCGTAGCGACCGCATGCGAACACCAGGTGGGTCTCGACGCTCCAGCGGGCGGCCGTCGCCTGCGTGAACAACCGGCCGGCCGGGGTGGGAACAACCAAAAGCGTTTCCGCAGAAGCGATCTCGTCGAGCGCCTCACCCCACACCGGCGCCTTCATCACCATTCCCGGGCCGCCGCCGTAGGGCGAATCGTCCACCGAGCGGTGCACGTCATGCGTCCAGCGCCGCAGGTCGTGCACTTGCAGATCGACCAGGCCGGACTGAATCGCCTTGCCCGGCAACGATTGCCGCAGCGGATCCAGATAGGCCGGAAAGATCGTGACGACGTCGATTCTCATACCGAAGGCCTACAGGTCCAGCAGGCCTTCGGGCGGGTCGATGTCGACGGTTCCGTCGGCCAGCGACACCGCCGTGACGATCGCAGTCACGAACGGCACCAACACTTCCCGCTCCTGGTCACCCGTCTCGCACCGCACCGCCAGCAGTTCACCCGCCGCGGTGTGCAAAACCTCGGCCACGACACCGACTGGTTGTCCCGCGGTGGTGCGCACGCGCAGGCCCTCGAGCTGATGGTCGTAGTACGTGTCCGCCTCGTCGATGTCGGGCAAGTCCTCGGAATCGACGACGAACATGGTGCCGCGCAGCGCGTCGGCCGCGTCACGGTCGGTGACGCCGGCCAGGCGCACCAGTAGCCGGCCGCCGTGCTCGCGCACACTCTCGATGACACAGCTGCGTTCGGCGCCGCCGCGAGACAGCTTGGCGCGCAACGTGTTACCGGGCGAGAAACGGGCGTCGGGATCGTCGGTGCGGATCTCCACCACCAGCTCGCCGCTGACGCCGTGGGCTTTCACCACGCGCCCGACGGTCAACTCCAAGGGAGTTCCATGAGCAGCGCTGGCCTACTGGTCGGTGTCCACCACGTCGACACGGATGCCGCGCCCGCCGATCCCGGCCACCAGCGTGCGCAGCGCGGTCGCGGTGCGGCCTCCGCGGCCGATCACCTTACCCAGGTCGTCGGGATGAACGTGGACCTCGACCGTCCGCCCGCGGCGGCTGGTCACCATGTCCACCCGGACGTCGTCGGGGTTGTCGACAATCCCGCGAACCAGGTGCTCAACAGCGTCAACGACAACCGTACTCATCGCCGCGGTCAGCTTTCGGTGGTCGGCTCGGCCTGCTCGCCGCCCTCGGCGGGCGCCTCGGCCTCAGCGGCGGTCTCCGCGGGCGCCTCGGCCGCGGCCTCCGGCTCAGCAGACTCTTCTGCGGCCTTCGCGGCCTTCTTGGCGGGGGCCTTCTTCTTCGGCTTCGCGGCCTCGGTGCTCGGACCGCCGTCGGCCTCGGCCAGCGCGGCGTTGAACAGCTCCAGCTTGCTGGGCTTGGCCGGGGCGACCTTCAGGCGGCCCTCGGCGCCCGGCAGGCCCTTGAACTTCTGCCAGTCGCCCGTGATCTGCAGCAGCTTGCGGACGGGCTCGGTGGGCTGGGCACCCACGGACAGCCAGTACTGGGCGCGCTCGGAGTTGATCTCGATCAGGCTCGGCTCTTCCTTCGGGTGGTAGCGGCCGATGACCTCGATGGAGCGGCCGTCGCGGCGCGTGCGCGCGTCGGCGACGGAGATGCGGTACTGGGGATTGCGGATCTTGCCAAGCCGGGTGAGCTTGATCTTCACAGCCATGGTTAAGCGCTCCTGTGTGTGTCACGCTGCAATTCGGCGATCGGGGCGGGATGCCCGGATCCGGTTTTGCCTCGCGTGTATGACCGGTCGGCGATGCGTGATCGCTCGGCGGACAGCCGCCCATTGTGCCAGACCAGGGGCGGTGATCAGAAATCGCGGACGCGGCGATCGCAAGCGCGGCGGGTCAGCCGGAGCGGCGCAGCCGCGCGCGGCGGGTCACCGCCATCGGACACGCGCCTCACATCACTTTCTGGAAGACCTTGGTCTCCGCCCGCCGCGTCATACGCCAGCCGTCGGGCGTGCGCACGAACTCGTCGTCGTACCAGAGTCCGCAGAACAGCACCTGGTCCTTGTCGCCGCCCAGCACCATCGGGTTGAAGCAGATCACCCGCGACGACGCCTTGTCCCCGTCGATCCGGACCGAGAAGTTGCCCAGCATGTGCGCGTAAACCGGGAAGTTGGGCAGCACCTCGGCCAGCCACTTCTTCACCTCCGGGTAGTGGCCCTCGATGCCGCCAAGCGCTGTGTAGTCGATGTAGGCGTCGGGCGTGAAGACCTTGTCCAGGTCGTCGAATCGCCGCTGGTCGATTGCGGTGGAGTAATCCACCAGAAGCTGCTGGATCTCGAGGCGGTCGGATATCTCGGCCAGGCTCAACATGCAACGGACAGTACTGAACATCGGACTCGGACACGGGCGGAAGTTAGACTTTGCGGCCATGCGGAAGCTCACGGCCACAGCCGCTACCCTGCTCGCGCTCGGTACCTGCGCCGCCACCGTCACCTTGTCCACCGCGTCGGCCGACAACACGCAGCCGGTCGGCTCGATCCCGATTCCCGACGGCCCCGCGCAGACCTGGATCGTCGCCGACCTCGACAGCGGCCAGGTGCTGGCCGGTCGCGACCAGAACGTGCCGCACCCGCCGGCGAGCACCATCAAGACGCTGTTGGCGCAGGTGGTCCTGGATTCGGTGAGCCTGGACTCGACGGTCGTCGCCGACGTCGCCGACACCCAGGTGGAGTGCAACTGCGTCGGCATCAAACCGGGCCGCACCTATACCGCGCGCCAACTCCTCGACGGCCTGCTGCTGGTCTCGGGTAACGACGCCGCCAACACCCTGGCGCACATGCTGGGCGGGCCGGACGTCACGGTCGCCAAGATGAACGCCAAGGCGGCGTCGCTGGGCGCCACCAACACGCACGCGGCGACGCCGTCCGGCCTGGACGGCCCGGGCGGTTCGGGCGCGTCGACGGCGCACGACCTGGCCGTCATCTTCCGCGCAGCGATGGCCAACCCGGTGTTCGCGCAGATCACCGCCGAGCCGTCGGCGATGTTCCCCGGCGACAACGGCGACCACCCGATCACCAACCAGGACGAACTGTTGCAGCGCTATCCCGGCGCGATCGGCGGCAAGACCGGCTTCACCAACGCCGCCCGCAAGACCTTCGTCGGCGCCGCCGCGCGCGGTGGCCGCCGGCTGGTGATCGCCATGATGTACGGGCTGATCAAGGAGGGCGGCCCAACGTACTGGGATCAGGCGGCGACATTGTTCGACTGGGGTTTCGCGCAGAGCCCGCAGTCCAGTATCGGCTCGCTCTAGAAGGCGGGATCCTCAAGAGCCGCTCTCAGCAGCGCCGTCAGCACAGGGATCCGCTGTTCGTCGAGCTCCGGCTGCGGGATGATGCTTTGCACCAGAGCGGCGCCGTCGAAGACGTTCGTCAGCAGTCCGACGATCACCGGGAACTTGTCCTTGGGGAACCGCTCCGCACCCGGCAGCGTCCGCGCAGCATCGATGATCTTCTCGGCATACTGCCCGAGTTCCTGCTGCAGGGTGGCCTTGAGTTTCTCGTCGGTACGCGCGGCGACCAGCAGTTCGTAGAGCACTGCGTTCCCCGGACTGTGGGTGATATCCCGCAGAATCGTCAGGCCCGCCTCCAGCGGAGGCTCCTCGGGCGGTATCGCGGCGACCTGCTTGATGCCCCGCTCCATCAGGCGGCGCAGCACCTCCGATGCCGTGGCCGCCATGAAGTCGCCCATGGTGTCGAAGTGCCGGAACAGCGCGCCCACCGACACCCCGGCCCGCTTGGTGATCACCGCGGCGGACGCCCGGGCGTAGCCGACCTCGATGATGGTTTCGATGCAGGCGTCCAGGAGCCGTCCGACGGTTTCTTCGCGCCGCTGCTGCTGGGTTCTGGCCATGTCAGGCGTTGACTGTCCGCGCTCCGCGCTCCCTGCGGACGCGCTCCCCCGCCCGCAGGTAGCGGCCCGACCGCACGGATTGTCCGTAGCCGTCCCGGAATTCGCCTTTGAGGTGGCTTCCGCCGAAGACGACGACGCCGCCCACACCGGTGGCGACGACGGCGTCGTCGTTGCGGTTCACCATGCGCCGCAGGCCGCCGTAGAAGGGCACCGCTTCCTCGTGGTAGCCGTCGACGGATTCGTTGAGACCGGCCGGGTCGATCACCACGAAGTCCGCACGGTCACCCTGCCGCAGCGTGCCGGCGTCGACGCCGAACCACTCCGCCAGTTCACCGGTGAGCCGATGCACCGCGCGCTCGATCGACATGAACGGCGCGCCGGCGCGGTAGGCGTCGCGGGTGCGCTTGAGCATCCGCAGTCCGAAGTTGTAGAACGCCATGTTGCGCAGGTGCGCCCCGGCATCCGAGAAGCCCATGTGCACGCTGCCTTCGTTGGCGAGCGCGTCCAGCAGTTTGGGGCGATGGTTGGCGACGACGGTCGTCCACCGGACGTTGCGTTCACCGTTTTCGACGAGCACGTCCAGGAAAGCGTCGAGCGGGTGCAGCCTGCGCTCGTCGGCGATCGCGCCAAAGCTCTTGCCGATCAACGACTTGTCCGGGCATTCGACGATGACCGCGTCGTGGAAGTCGCGGTGCCACAGCGACGGTCCGAGCTTGATGCGGTCGAATTCGCGCCGGAACTTGCGGCGGTACTCCTTGTCCGCCAGTAACGCGTTGCGGTCCAACTGGTCTCGCAGGTGCAGGGCGGCCGTTCCGGCGCCGAACTCCTCGAAGACCGGCAGGTCGATTCCGTCGGAGTACAACTCGAACGGCACCGGCAGGTGCTGGAATCGCACTTGCGAGCCCAGCAGCTTGTTCAGCAGACGAGTCCCCGGGCCGAACACGTAGACCGACAGCGGCATCGACTTGGCGTCGGCGGACACCAGCATGCTCATCCGGACGCCCTTACCCCGGTTGAGCAACCGGCTGCTGGCCAGGAAGAAGAGCATTCCGGTCGACGGCTTCGCCACGTTGGGGGCGCTTTGCAGAATCCGGCCACGCTTGCGCAGGACCTTGATCAGCCTGCGCCGTTCCCGCCACGTCGCGAAGGTGGACGGCAGCGCGCGTGAGCGGAACCGTTCGCCGTCGAGTTTGTCGATGGGCGCGTCCATCCCGGACATGCCGAGCAGACCGGCGTCGAGGGCCTCGTCCAGCAGCTCGGCCATCTTCTCCAGCTCGCCCTCGGTGGGCCGCGCGGTGGCGTCGGTGGCCCGATCCAGCCCCAGCACCGCGGCCCGCAGGTCCGAATGACCAAGCAGTGAACCGACATTGGGCCCCAGCGGCAGGGCGTCGATGGCCTTAGCGTACTCCGCGGCCGTCGACCAGGTCCGGTGGGAATCCAGCGCGCCGAAGACGTATTCGCGGGGCACCGCTTCGACCCGGCTGAACAGGTCGGCGGCGTCCTGGGAATCGGCGTAGACCGTCGACAGCGAGCAGTTGCCCAGCAGCACCGTGGTGACGCCGTGGCGCACCGACTCACGCAAGCCGGGATCCAGCAGCACCTCGGCGTCGTAGTGGGTGTGCACGTCAAGGAAACCCGGGACGACCCACTTGCCGGCCGCATCGATCACCTCGGGGCACCCGGTCTCATCCAGCGCCTCCGTGGAGACCGTGGCCACCACGCCGTCGCGGATACCGAGCGTGCGCGTCAGGGGTGGGCTCCCCGTGCCGTCGAACCACAATCCGTCGCGAATGATCACGTCGTAGGCCATGGTTCCTCCATGTCGTCGATTGCCGAAACGCTAACATAGATAGCAAGCGCTCGCAATCTTTTTACCCGCCGGCACAACCAGCGAAGTATTCGGTGCCGGTGGTAAGTGTGCGTCATCGAGGCAAGCCGGAGCCGCAATCGCGGTAAGCTCGGCGCGGCGGGGCGGCCGTGCGCCGGCCCCGCGGCGCGCGGCTAGGCCGGTGACCGGAAGATGTTGCCGCGCAGCATGATCAGGTCGGGGCTGTTCAGCACGGCGATGCCCGAGCGCGGATCGCTCGGGTAGCACAGCAAGTCCGCCGAGGCGCCGTGATCGAGGCCGGGCCGGCCGAGCCATCGGCGCGCGTCCCAGCACGCCGCGCCCAGCGCCTCGGTTGGGCTCATCCCGATGCTCTTGAGCGCTTCGACCTCGTCGGCGATGCGCCCGGGCGCGACCATGGTGCCGGCGTCGCTGCCCGCGTAGATCGGCACGCCCGCGTCGCGGGCCGCCGCGATCCGGGACAGCCCGCGCGCATGCAGGTCACGCATGTGCGCGGCATACGCGGGGTACTTCGAGGCGGCGTCGGCGATTCCGGGGAAGTTCTCCACGATGTTGACCAGCGTCGGGACCAGGACCGTCCCGTGCTCGACCATCAGCTCGATGGTGTCGTCGTCCAGGCCGGTGCCGTGCTCGATGCAGTCGATGCCGGCGCTGATCAACCCGGGCAGGGCGTCCTCACTGAAGACGTGCGCGGTGACCCGGGCGCCGTGGGCGTGCGCGGTCTCGATCGCGGCCTTGAGCACGTCGTCGGACCACAGCGGGGCCAGATCGCCGACGCTGCGGTCGATCCAGTCGCCGACCAGCTTGATCCAGCCGTCGCCGCGCTTGGCCTCTTCGGCCACCGCCTGCGGCAGTTGCCATTCGTCTTCCAGCTCACGTGAGAAGCCCGCCGCATACCGCTTGGGTCTGGCCAGATGCTTTCCCGCACGGATGATGCGGGGCAGATCGTCGCGGTCGTCGAGGCTGCGGGTGTCGGTGGGCGACCCGCAGTCGCGTAACAGCAGCGCGCCGACATCGCGTTCGATCTCGGCCTGGGCGATCGCGTCGTCCAGCGGAATCTCGCCGTGATCGCCCAGGCCGACGTGGCAATGCGCGTCGACGAGCCCGGGCACGATCCAGCCGCCGTCGAAAACCGTGTCGGCACCCGCGACGGGTTCGGCGCTGATGCGGCCGTCGACGATCCACAGTTCGATCTCGGTTTCGTCGGGCAACCCCACGCCCCGCACGTGCATGCGCACCGGGCGGCTACCTGCTTCCCGTCCAACGGTGACGACCCACTCCGCGCGGCACAGCCGTCGTCACGGCTTGCCCGGGAACTTCAGCTTGGACAGATCGAAATCGGCCAGCCCGGGCGGCAGTTCGTTGAGGCCTTCGGGCATCTGTGACAGATCGGGGAATCCGGCGGGCATGCCGGCGCCCAGCGGGTTGCGCGCCTTCGGCGGCGTCGGACCGCGTCCGCCCTTCTTGCCCTTCTTGCCGGCCTTGCCCTTCGCGCCCTTGGACTTCCGCGTCGCCGACTTGCGGCCGATACCGGGAATGCCCATGCCGCCGAGCATCGACGACATCATCTTGCGGGCCTCGAAGAAGCGGTCCACCAGCTGGTTGACCTCGGACACGGTGACACCCGAGCCGTTGGCGATGCGCAGCCGCCGCGACGCGTTGATGATCTTGGGATCGGCGCGCTCCGCGGGGGTCATGCCGCGGATAATGGCCTGCAGTCGGTCGAGCTGGCGATCGTCGACCTGGGCCAGCGCGTCCTTCATCTGTCCGGCTCCGGGCAGCATGCCCAGCAGGTTGCCGATCGGACCCATCTTGCGGATGGCCAGCATCTGTTCCAGGAAGTCCTCGAGGGTGAGCTCGCCGGTTCCGATCTTGACGGCGGCGGCCTCGGCCTGCTCGGCGTCGAAGACCTGCTCGGCCTGCTCGATCAGGCTCAGCACGTCGCCCATGCCCAGGATGCGGCTGGACATCCGGTCGGGGTGGAAGACGTCGAAGTCCTCCAGCTTCTCGCCGGTGGAGGCGAAAAGGATTGGGACGCCGGTCACCTCGCGGACCGAGAGCGCCGCACCACCGCGCGCGTCGCCGTCGAGCTTGGTCAACACCACACCGGTGAAGCCGACGCCCTCGCGGAACGCCTCCGCGGTGGTGACGGCGTCCTGACCGATCATCGCGTCCAGCACGAACAGGACTTCGTCGGGATTGATCGCGTCGCGGATGGCCGCGGCCTGGGCCATCAGCTCGTCGTCGATACCCAGGCGGCCGGCGGTGTCGACGATGACGACGTCGAAGTGCTTGGCCTGCGCCTCGGCCAGTCCGGCCGCCGCAACGGCGACCGGGTCGCCGGGCCCGGATTCGGGGGAAGCGCCCGGATGCGGCGCGAAGACCGGAACCCCGGCGCGCTCACCGACGACCTGCAGCTGGTTCACCGCGGCCGGGCGTTGCAGGTCGCACGCGACCAGCAGCGGGGTGTGCCCCTGCCCACGCAGCCAGGCGGCCAGCTTGCCGGCCAGCGACGTCTTACCGGAGCCCTGCAGACCGGCGAGCATCACCACGGTCGGCGGGGTCTTGGCGAACGCGAGCCGACGGGTCTCCCCGCCCAGGATGCCGATGAGTTCTTCGTTGACGATCTTGACGACCTGCTGCGCCGGATTGAGGGCACCGGAAACCTCGGCGCCCTTGGCGCGGTCCTTGATCCGGGTGACGAAAGCCCGCACCACGGGCAACGACACGTCGGCTTCCAGCAGCGCCAGCCGGATTTCGCGAGTGGTGGCCTCGATATCAGCGTCGGTCAACCGACCCTTGCCGCGCAGCCCTGCGAGGGCACCGGTCAATCGGTCGGACAGCGATTCAAACACCCCGCCAGCCTAGTGGGGGCCTCAGGCCGGTCGCCCGGCGCAGGCTCGGCGACACATAAAACACGCAGAAGACACGCCGGGTAACGCCGCCGTGGCTTATGTTTCGGCAGGAGACGGCGAAAGGTCAGGCTCATGCTCGAGGTGATCGACAAGGGGTCCTGCAGCGAGGCGCATCCGGTGCCGCTGCTCTTTGTTCACGGCGGCTGGCATGGCGCGTGGTGCTGGGAGCACTTTCTGGACTTCTTCGCCGACGCCGGCTACCGCGCGGTCGCGATGAGCCTGCGCGGGCATGGCGCGAGCCCCACCTCCAAACCGCTACCGAAGGTGTCCATCGGCGACTACATCGACGACGTCCGTTCGGTCGCCGACGACCTGGGCGGCGGGCCGGTCCTCATCGGCCACTCCCTCGGTGGTTTCGTGATCCAGCGCTACCTCGAAGATCGAAGCGCGCCGGCCGCGGTGCTGGTGGGCTCGGTGCCGCCGCAGGGGGTACTCACCCTGGCGTTGCGGGTGTGGCGGCGGCGGCCGTCGATGACGATGGAGTCGTGGAGCGATCCCACGCTGCTGAAGTTCCTCGCCACCCCGGCACTCGCCCGTGAATATCTGTTCTGCGCCGACACGCCCGAGGCCGTCGTCGAATCCTGCCGGCAACGTGCCGGGGCCGAGAGCGTTCGCGCGGCCATGACTGACCCGATCCTCCGCCGCGTGAAAACCAAGCGGGTGACCACGCCGATCTTGGTCCTGGGCGCCGAGTACGACGGCTTCGTCAGCGTCCGCGAGGTGCGCAACACGGCGCGCGCCTACCGAACCGAACCGGAATTCTTTTCCATGGGCCACAACATGATGCTCGAACCGGGCTGGGCCGACGTTGCCGGACGCATCCACGAATGGCTGCAGAACCGCGAAGCGGTTAGCCCGCCACGATAGCCGGTCGAGTCGTTACTGCGCCGAAAAGCGTTGGCGTGCTAGATTTCACAGCCGCGACTCAATAGAGTCAGCCGCGTCGGCGAGCAACGAACGGGGGGCCTGTGTCGATGCCGCTCAGCGACATCCAGGCGCGCGCCGACGGCGATCCCAGCGACACCGGCGTGCTGCGTGGCTGGCAGCGCAGGGCGCTGGTGCGCTACCTCGCCGCCCGGCCGCGTGACTTCCTTGCGGTCGCCACGCCGGGCTCGGGGAAGACGACGTTCGCCCTGCGGGTGGCGACCGAACTGCTCGCCCAACGGACCGTCGAGCACGTCACCGTCGTGGTGCCCACCGAGCACCTGAAGGTGCAGTGGGCGCAGGCCGCGCAGCGCTACGGCCTGGCGCTGGATCCGAGGTTCTCGAACAGCAACCCGCGGATCGCGCCGGAGTACCACGGCGTGATGGTCACCTACGCGCAGGTCGCCGCGCATCCGACGTTGCACCGGGTGCGCACCGAGCAACGCAGGACGCTGGTCATCTTCGACGAGATACACCACGGCGGCGACGCCAAGACGTGGGGCGACGCCATCCGCGAAGCCTTCGGCGACGCCACCCGCCGGCTCGCCCTGACGGGGACGCCCTTTCGTAGCGACGACAGCCCCATCCCGTTCGTGACCTACGAGGCCGGCCCCGACGGAATACGTCGTTCGCAGGCCGACCACACCTACGGCTATACCGACGCCCTCGCCGACGGCGTGGTCCGTCCGGTGGTGTTCCTCGCCTATTCCGGCGAGGCGCGGTGGCGCGACAGCGCCGGCGAGGAGCACGCGGCGCGCCTCGGCGAGCCGCTGTCGGCCGAGCAGACCGCACGCGCATGGCGCACGGCGCTGGACCCCGCCGGCGAATGGATGCCCGCGGTGATCACCGCCGCGGATCTGCGGCTGCGCCAATTGCGCACGCACATCCCCGATGCCGGCGGAATGATCATCGCCTCGGATCAGACCGCGGCGCGCGCCTATGCCGACCTGCTGGCGAAGCTGACCGGCGAGGCCCCGACGCTGGTGCTCTCCGACGACCCGGGATCGTCGGCACGGATCAGCGAATTCGCCGCGAGCACCGGCCGCTGGCTGGTCGCGGTGCGCATGGTCTCCGAAGGCGTCGACGTGCCGCGGTTGTCGGTCGGGATCTATGCCACCAGCGCCTCGACGCCGCTGTTCTTCGCTCAGGCCGTCGGGCGGTTCGTGCGGTCGCGCCGCCCGGGGGAGATCGCGAGCATCTTCGTGCCGTCGGTGCCGAACCTGCTGCAGCTGGCCAGCGAGCTGGAGGCGCAGCGCAACCACGTGCTCGGCGAGCCGCACCGCGTCTCCGAGGGCGATCCGCTCGAGGACGATCCCGCCACCAAGACGCAGGACGAGAAGAGCGACCTCGACAAGGGGTTCACCTCGTTGGGTGCCGATGCGGAACTCGATCAGCTCATCTTCGACGGATCGTCGTTCGGCACCGCCGCGGCGGCCGGCAGCGACGAGGAGGCGGACTACCTCGGCATTCCCGGGCTGCTCGATGCCGATCAGATGCGCAGGCTGTTGCATCAGCGTCAGGACGAACAGCTGCAGAAGCGGGCCCAGCTGCAGAAGGAGGGCGGCCCGCTGTCGGCCGTCGGTACCCCGCCCGCCACCGTGCATGGCCAGCTTCGGGAGTTGCGCCGCGAGCTGAACACCCTCGTCTCGATCGCCCATCACCGCACCGGCAAGCCGCACGGCTGGATTCACAGCGAACTGCGCCGACGCTGCGGTGGCCCCCCGATCGCCGCGGCGAGCCGCGAACAGCTGCGCGCGCGCATCGACGCCGTGCGTCAGCTCAACGCCGAGCATTCGTGAACGGCCGCCGCCGCCAGGCTCGCGGCGATCGCGAGCGCGGCGAGCCGGGCGAAGCGGGTCGCCGCCGTCAGGCTCGCGGCGAGCCGCGCGAAGCGGGTCGCCGCCATCAGCGTTAGTCGCCGACGGGTTCCTCGAGCACCTCGACCGCCGGCCCGCCCAGCACGGCCAGCAGGCTCTGCTCGACGCCGTCGCGCGCACCGTGCTCGGCGCCCGCGGCCGCGGCGTCGGCAGCTTCGGCCGGCACCGTCACGCAGAAGACGTCCGTCGCCGTCGAGCCGAAGGTGTTGACCTTCGCCCAGACGATGTCGGTGCCCGCGAGCTCCAGCGCGCGGGTGAGCAGCGCGAGCAACCCGAGCCGGTCCATCGCGCGGACCTCGACGATCAGCTGGTCGGGTGAGGCCGAGTCGACCCACAGGATGCGGGGCGGCGCGCTCGACCGCGTGACGGGCACCCCGACCTGAACCTCGCCGGCCCGGCTGGTCGCCGCGTTCACGGCGTCGCTGTCACGCTTTTCCAATGTGCCCAGCACGTCGACGTCGCCGGCCAGCGCGCCGGTGAACTGCTGGCGCAGCAAGCCCGCTTCCGGCGGTGAGCCGAACAGCGGCGACACCACGAATTCGACGATCGCGAATCCCTCGTGGGTGCTGGCCGAGGCCGAATGGATGCGCAGCGAGTTCAGCGCCAGCACCGCGGCGGCCTTCGATACCAGCCCCCGCTGATCCGGCGCGGCCATCACCACATCCAGACGCTCGCCGCCGCTGGGCTCGATGCCCACATGGACGCCACGATCGGCGGCCAGCAAAAGATATTGCGGCGCAGCGGGTTTCGCTTCGGGCAGCGGCTCCCCCGCCATCACCAGCCGGCAGCGCCGGACCAGGTCCTCGATCAGCGACGCCTTCCACTCGCTCCATACGCCGGGGCCGGTGGCTCTCGAATCCGCCTCGGTCAGCGCATGCAGGATTTCGAGCAGCAGCGCGTCCCCGTTCAGCGCCTTCACCACGCGCTCAATGGTGTTGGGGTCATTGAGGTCGCTGCGGGTCGCCACCATCGGCAGCAGCAGGTGGTGGCGGACCAGCTGCGCGAGCAACTCGGCCTCGGCCGACGGGATGCCCAGCCTCGGCCCGATGTCGAGCGCCAGGCCCGCGCCCAGCACGCTGTGGTCGACGCCGCGCCCCTTGCCGATGTCGTGCAGCAGTGCGCCGAGCGCCAGCAGGTCGGGTCGCGCCACCCGGGTGGACAGCGGTGCGGCGTTGACGGCCGTCTCGATGACGTGGCGGTCCACCGTCCATTTGTGCGCGACGTCGCGGGGCGGCAGGTCGCGGATCGCATCCCATTCGGGCAGCAGCCGGCCCCACAGCCCGGTGCGGTCGAGCGCTTCGATCGTCGCCACCGTGGTCGGCCCGGAGGACAGCACAATCAGCAAGTCGTCCAACGACTCTCGCGGCCACGGCACCGGCATCTCCGGCGCGCTGGTGGCCAGCCGGCTCAGCGTGGCGGCGCCTATCGGCAACCCCGTATCGGCCGACGCGGCGGCCAACCGCAAGACCAAACCGGCGTCGGCGTCGGGGCGCGCGTCGCGGGCAAGGACGATCTCCCCGGCATACTCGACGACGCCCTCGTCCAGCGGGCGGCGCTTGGGCCGCCGCACCAGGGCCGTCACCCCGCGCCGCGGCAGCGCGTTCTCGGCGGTCCGGATGCCGGTCTCGGCGTGGTAGGCGATGGTGCGCCCTGCATCGGATAGCTTGCGGGCCAAGTCAAATCGGTCTCCGATGTGCAGGGCTGCGCTGATCTCGTCGGCGTACTGGGCCTGCAACTGGTCGCGTCCGCGTCCCGACACCCGGTGCAGCTCGGTGCGCACGTCGAGCAGCGTCAGGTGGGCATCGTCGAGGGAGCCACCGGGTGATTCCGGCCGCGCCATGCCGTGGCGGTCGATCAGCTGGGCAACGCCCAGCGCGTCGAGCAATTGCACGTCGCGAATGCCGCCGCGGCCCGACTTCAGGTCCGGCTCGGCGCGCTGCGCGATCCGTCCGCACCGGTCCCAGCGGGCCTGCGTCATTTCCACGAGCTCGTTCATGCGGGAGCGAATTGCGCTGCGCCACTGCCGTCGTGCGCCGGCGATCAATTCGTCGGACAGCCGGGCGTCGCCGGCGATGTGGCGGGCGTCCAGCATGCCCAGGGCCGCGATCATGTCGGCGTTGGCGACCCCGAGGGCCCCGGAAACGGTTCTCACACTGTGGTCGAGCCGAACGTTGGCGTCCCACAACGGATACCACAACTTGTCGGCCACCGTGCCCAGCACGTCGTCGGACTTGTTGTCGTGCAACAGCATCAGGTCGAGGTCGGAGTACGGCAACAGCTCGTGGCGGCCCAATCCGCCGATCCCGACGATCGCGAAGCCGCTGTCGTCGGTGATTCCGATCTCGGCCGCCTTGGCCATCAACCACGATTCGTGCAGATCCAGCCAGGCGTGCCGCAGCTCGGCGGCGTGCAGCTTGCCGCCCCCAGACAAGAGTTGGCGCCGCGAGGCAGCCAAATCGACTGCCCCGCAGGCGCTTTCTGTCCCCGCCGGGTGCCCGGACGAGTCGGGGTCGTTCGGGGTCACGCCGTCGGCGCCCGCCCGGGTCCAATCAGCAATTGACGGCGGTTGTCATAGCGCATCGGTTCCGCGCTCGCCGGTGCGCACCCGCACAATGGTTTCCACGGGACTCACCCACACCTTGCCGTCACCGATCTTGCCGGTGCGCGCCGCCCGGACGATGCTGTCCACGACCTTGTCGACGATGGAGTCGTCGACGACGACCTCGATGCGCACCTTGGGCACGAAGTCGACCGAGTATTCGGCACCCCGGTAGACCTCGGTGTGACCCTTCTGCCGCCCGTAGCCCTGAATTTCGCTGACTGTCATCCCCAGGACGCCCGCGTCCTCCAGGCTGGTCTTCACGTCATCGAGCGTGAACGGCTTTACGATCGCGGTGATCAGCTTCATGACTGTTCTGCCTCCACTTTGTCGCCCACTCGCTCCTCCTCCAGGCCGTTGCGGGTATCCGCCACAGGGACCCGGGGCGGCAGAACCGAACCGGTAGCCACGGCGAAATCGTATCCACTCTCGGCATGCTCGGCCTCGTCGATACCCGCGGCTTCCGCCTCTGGGTTGAGACGAAGCCCGATCGTGTACTTCAGGATCAAAGCCAGGATCAGCGTAACCACCCCAGAGTAGATGAGGACACTGAACGCGCCGACTGCCTGCCGCTCGAGCTGGGCCCAGCCGCCGCCGTAGAACAATCCCTTGGACACCCCGGTGACACCGTTGATGGCCGGGCTCTCCGGCGCGGCGAGCAGCCCCACCAGCAGGGTGCCCGCCAAGCCGCCGACCAGGTGCACCCCGACCACGTCGAGCGAGTCATCGAAGCCCAGCTTGAATTTCAGGCCGACCGCGAGCGCGCACACGACGCCGGCCACCAGGCCCACCACCAACGCCCCGAGGACGTTGACCGACGAGCACGACGGCGTGATGGCGACCAAACCGGCGACGATGCCCGAGGCCGCGCCCAGCGTCGTCGCCTTGCCGTCGCGGATGCGCTCGGTGAGCATCCAGCCCAGCATCGCGGTGGCCGTCGCGACCGTGGTGGTCATGAAGGTCGACCCGGCGACACCGTTGGAGCTGGTGGCCGATCCGGCGTTGAACCCGTACCAACCGAACCACAGCAATCCGGCGCCGAGCATCACGAACGGCAGGTTGTGCGGCCGGAACAACGTGGTGGGCCAACCGCGCCGCTTGCCCAGCACGATGGCCAGCATCAGGCCCGCCACACCGGAATTGATGTGGACCGCGGTCCCGCCGGCGAAGTCGATCGCGTGCAGCTTGTTCGCGATCCAGCCGCCCTTCTCGGAGGCGAAGCCGTCGAACGCGAAAACCCAGTGGGCGACCGGGAAGTAGACGAACGTCGCCCACAGGCCGGCGAACACCAGCCAGGCGCCGAACTTCAGGCGGTCGGACACCGCCCCCGAGATCAGGGCGACGGTGATGATCGCGAACATCAGCTGGAACGCCACGAACACGGTGGCGGGCAGGGTGCCCGCCAGCGGGATGTCCGTCGCCGCAACGCCTTTGCTCGGGTCGGCGGCCACCGCGTTGACGCCGATGAGGCCCTTCAGACCCCAAAACGACGTCGGCTTTCCGACGACGCCGGCGCCGGCGTCATCGCCGAAAGCGAGCGAATAGCCGTAGAGCACCCACAACACGGTGACCACGCCCATCGCGCTGATGCTCATCATGAGCATGTTCAGCACGCTTCTGGCGCGCACCATACCGCCGTAGAAAAACGCCAGACCCGGCGTCATCAACAGCACCAGCGCGGAACTGGCCAGCATCCAGGCGGTATCGCCGGTATTGGGCTGGCCCAGTATTGGGTATGTCACTCGCAATCTCCTCCGGTCGGCCCACGACTGGCCGTCAGACGCACGTCTGATGACCTGTGCGAAGAACATTGCGAGATTGTTGTTTCGGCGATGGTGCCGCCATGTTTCGGCGGGATTAACGTCCCGCTCGTCGTGTAAGCGTTTTCAGCCGAGCAGCGCGTCGACGAAGGCGGCCGGTTCGAACGGCGCGAGATCGTCGGGGCCTTCGCCGAGCCCGACCAGCTTGACCGGCACGCCGAGTTCCTGCTGAACCCGAAAGACAATGCCGCCCTTGGCCGTTCCGTCCAGCTTGGTCAGCACCGCACCGGTGATCTCGACAACCTCGGCGAACACCCGGGCCTGGGCCAGCCCGTTCTGCCCGATGGTGGCGTCGAGTACCAGCAGCACCTCGTCGACCGCGGCGCGCCGTGTTACCACCCGCTTAACTTTGTCGAGCTCGTCCATCAGTCCGACCTTGGTGTGTAGCCTGCCCGCGGTGTCGATGAGCACCACGTCGGCGCCGGCGGCAATGCCCTTGTCGACGGAGTCGTAGGCCACCGAGGCCGGGTCGGCGCCCTCGGCGCCCCGCACCACCTCCGCGCCCACCCGCGACGCCCAGGTCTGCAGCTGGTCGGCTGCGGCGGCGCGGAACGTGTCGGCGGCGCCCAGGACGACGCGCCGCCCGTCGGCGACCAGGACCCGGGCCAACTTGCCGACGGTGGTGGTTTTTCCGGTGCCGTTCACGCCGACGATCAGCAGCACCGAGGGATGGTCGTCGTGCGGCAGCGCCCGGATCGACCGGTCCATGCCGGGCTGCAGCTCCTTGATCAGCACGTCGCGCAGCACGGCCTTGGCGTCGGCCTCGGTGCGCACGTCGCTGCTGGCCAGCCGGCTGCGGAGCTGCGTAATCACCGATTCGGCGACCACCGGGCCCAGGTCGGCGATCAGCAGCGTGTCCTCGACGTCCTGCCAAGCGTCCTCGTCCAGGTCCCCGCCGCCGATCAGGCCCAGCATGCTGCGCCCGAGCGCGTTCTGCGACCTGGCCAGCCTGCCGCGCAACCGCTCGAGCCGGCCCTCGGTGGGGGCGATCTCCTCGATCTCTTGGATGGGGGCTTCGGGCGCGGCCGGGGCTTCGGGTGCGGGCGGGGCTTCGGGTGCGGGCGGGGCCGCAACGTCCGGCGGTGGTGGGGCGGGGGCCTCGGGCGCCGGCTCGGGAAGCTCGACCTCGGAAATGGTGCGCCGCGGCGCGTCGCGGGGAATCGCCGCGTCGTCCCCTACCGCGGGCAGCCCGGTGGTGTCGAGCCGATCGGCCGTCGTGGTCTGGCTGAAGGTGATGCCCGAGGACGCGGTGTAGCCGCCGGACCGGTCGATCGCCCCGGGTTCGGGCCGGGTCGAGAAGCTGATGCGGCGGCGTCGATACCGCAGCAGGCCCAGGACCAGCGCGGTGATGACGACCAGGGCAGCGACGACCGCGATCGCGATCCAAAGACCTTGGGACACGCTGACATTGTTTCAGGGGCGGCGTTGGCGCCCGGCAGCCACCACCTTCGCGGCGCTACGACGAACTGGTGACCAGCTGCTCCACCTGCTGGCCACGCATCCGCTGGGAGATGACGGCGGTGATGCCGTCGCCCTGCATGGTCACGCCGTAGAGCGCGTCCGCGACCTCCATCGTCGGCTTCTGGTGCGTGATGATGATGAGCTGAGAACGCGCCCGCAGCAGCTCGAACAGCGAGATCAGCCGCCGCAGGTTGGTGTCGTCGAGGGCGGCCTCCACCTCGTCCATGATGTAGAACGGCGACGGGCGGGCCCGGAAGATGGCCACCAGCATCGCCACCGCCGTCAAGGCCTTTTCGCCACCGGACAGCAGCGACAGGCGGGTGATCTTCTTGCCCGGTGGGCGGGCCTCGACCTCGATGCCGGTGGTGAGCATGTCGTCGGGATTGGTCAGCCGCAGCCGTCCCTCACCGCCGGGGAACAGCACGGTGAAAACGTCGGCGAACTCGCGTTCGACGTCGGTGTAGGCCTCGCTGAACACCTGCAGGATGCGGGCGTCGACCTCGTCGACCACACCGAGGAGGTCCTTGCGGGCGGCCTTGACGTCCTCGAGCTGCGTGGACAGGAAGTTGTAGCGCTCTTCGAGCGCGGCGAACTCCTCCAGCGCCAACGGGTTGACCCTGCCCAGTTCGGCCAGCTCACGCTCGGCGCGCTTGGCCCGGCGTTCCTGGGTGGGCCGGTCGTACGGAATCGGCGCGGGGGCGAAAACCTGTTCGCCGCGCTCCTTGGCCTGTTCGTATTCGGCCATCTCCAGTTCCGAGGGCGGCAGTTGATTCTCCGGGCCGTACTCGGCGATCAGGTCGGCCGGCGCCATCCCGAACTGCTCGAGCACCATCTGCTCGAGCTGCTCGATCCGCATCGCCGCCTGGGCGTTGGCCACCTCGTCGCGGTGCAGCGAGTCCGTCAGCGAGGCCACCCGGGCGCTCAACGCGTTGACCTCGTCGCGGACCGCCGCCATCGCGGTCGCACGCTGCTGGCGTTCGGCGGCCAGCGCGTCGCGAATTGTGGAGGCGGCGTTGACGACGCCGTTCAACCGCTGCGCCAGTAGCCGCCCGGAGTCGGCCACCGCCGCCGCCACCGTGGCGGCGCGCAGCCGCGCCTCCCGCGCCTGCTGGGCCCGCAGCCGGGCTTCGCGTTCGGCCGCCGCCGCGCGGCGCAACGAATCCGCCCGCCCGCGAACCGCATTCGCGCGCTCTTCGGCGGTCCGCACCGCCAGCCGGGCCTCGACTTCGACGCTGCGGGCGGCCTCGGTGGCGGCGGCGATCTGCTGACGGTTCACGGGTTCTTCCGTCGGCGCGTGCTGGGTCTCCTGGGCGTTGCGCAGCCGGGTTTCCAGTTCGGTGACTTCGGCGACGGTCTGGGTCCGCCCCACCTCGAGTTCCTCGCGCTGCCGCAGCAGCCTGCTCCACTCGTCTTCGGACGTCCGGGCCTCCTGACCGAGCCGACCCAGCTGCTCGTACATCCCCGAGATCTCGCTGTCGGACTCGTTGAGCGCGGCCAGCGCCTGCTCGGCCGAGTCCTGACGGGCGATCTGCTCGGTCAGCGCGCCGGACAGCGCCGCGCTCAGCTGGGCCACCCGGGCCTCCGCGGCGGTGAGCTCGCCGCCGGCCTTGTCGATCTCGGAGGTCACCTCGAGCGTGGACGGCTTGCGATCCGACCCCCCACTCACCCAGCCGGCGCCCACCAGGTCACCGTCGAGCGTTACCGCGCGCAGGTGAGAGTGCGCCGCCACCAGCGCCAGGGCCTGGTCCAGGTCGTCGACCACGGCGACGCCGGCGAGCATGGCCGTGATCGCGCCGCGCAGCCGGGCCGGCGCGTCGATCAGGTCGAGCGCCCACACCGCGCCCGCCGGGGCGGCCTGCGGCGCCGGCTGATCGGCGGGCCAGTCGCCCAGCACCAGCGCGGCGCGGCCACCGTCGGCCGCCTTGAGCGCGGCGACCGCCGAACGCGCCGCGCCGAAGTTTTCGGCCGCCAGTGCGTCGGCCGCCGATCCCAGCACCGCGGCCAGCGCCGCCTCGTAGCCGGAGCGCACCTTGACCAGCTTGGCCATTGGGCCCAAAAGACCTGTGCCACCGTGGTTTTGGGTGAGCCAGGCCGCGCCGTCCTTGCGCTCCAGCCCGATCGCGAGCGCGTCGATGCGGGCCCGCAACGAGGCCACCTGGCGTTCGGCGTCCCGCTCGGCGGACTGCAGCTCGGCCACCCGCTCGTCGGCGAGCCGCAGCGCGACGACGGTGCGCTCGTGATGTTCGTCGAGGCCCACCTCGCCCTGATCGAGCTCACCGACGCGGCCCTGGACGGTCTCGAATTCCACCTTCGCCTGCTGCGCGCGGGCGGCGGCCTGTTCGATGCGTTCGGACAGCCGGGCCACGCTGTCGTCGATCGATTCGACGCGCGCTCGCATCGTCTCCACCTGACCGGCCAAGCGGGCCAGGCCTTCTCGGCGATCCGCCTCCGCGCGCACCGCCGCCATGTGGGCCCGATCGGCCTCGGCGGCCTCGCGCTCCCGCTCGGCCAATTCGGCGCGCGCGCCATCCAGCCGGGTGCGCGCCCCGGCCAGATCGGCGAGCAGCTGACGCTCGGCGACCGCGACCTGCTCGGCCTCGGCTTCCAGCGCGTCGGGGTCGGTGTCGCTGGTGGCAACCGGCTCCACATCCAGGTGCTGCGCGCGCTCGCTGGCGATGCGCACGGTCGCGGCGACCCGTTCGGCCAGCGCGGACAGCGCGAACCAGGTGTGCTGCACCGACTCGGCCCGGCTCGACAGTTCGCCAACCGCCGTTTCGTGCGTGGTCAGCTCCGCGGATGCCTCGGCCAGCCGCGAGGAGGCCTCGTCGTGGTCGCGACGCATCGCGGCCTCGGCCTCGAAGATGGCCTCGCGCTCACCCTGCCGGTTGACCAGGTCGTCGGCGGCCAACCGCAGCCGGGCGTCACGCAGGTCGGCCTGGATCGTCTGGGCGCGGCGCGCCACCTCGGCCTGGCGGCCCAGCGGTTTGAGCTGGCGGCGCAGTTCGGTGGTCAGGTCCGTGAGCCGGGCCAGGTTCGCCGACATCGCGTCGAGTTTGCGGAGGGCTTTCTCCTTGCGCTTGCGGTGCTTGAGCACGCCGGCGGCTTCTTCGATGAATGCACGACGGTCCTCGGGCCGCGATTGCAGGATCTCGTCGAGCTTGCCCTGCCCGACGATCACGTGCATCTCGCGGCCGATCCCGGAGTCGCTCAGCAGCTCTTGGACATCCATCAAACGGCAACTGCTGCCGTTGATTTCGTATTCACTGGCGCCGTCGCGGAACATCCGCCGGGTGATGGACACCTCGGAGTATTCGATGGGCAGCGCGTTGTCGGAGTTGTCGATGGTGACGGTGACCTCGGCGCGGCCCAGCGGGGCCCGCGACGAGGTCCCGGCGAAGATGACGTCCTCCATCTTCCCGCCCCGCAGCGTCTTGGCCCCCTGCTCCCCCATCACCCAGGCCAGCGCGTCGACGACGTTGGATTTGCCGGAGCCGTTGGGCCCGACGACGGCGGTGATGCCCGGTTCAAAGCGCAGAGTCGTCGGCGAGGCGAAGGACTTGAAGCCCTTCAGCGTCAGACTCTTGAGGTACACGGCGAGCCAGACTACCGCTCGAATCGCCCCGGACGGCTGCACCGAGGGGTGTCGGCCCGCCCGAAACATTGCCGCGCTGTGAGTGGTAGACGCACTGGTCACAGTGGTCACATCAGCCACGGAAAGATGGCGACTACGGCTTTGCGGAACGCGCTAGGCCGCGACGTGCCTCAGCGCTCGACGAAACCCTCGAGCCGCTCCTGCGGCTGGGACCAGTCGGCCTCGACCTTGTCGACGTGCCCGGGCCGCGACGGCCACGCCTTACCACCTTCCAGCAGGTGCAGCAGCTTCTCCCCCGCCGCCCGCGGCCCCTGAGCGACCACCAGAACGCGGCCGTCGGCCTGGTTGGCCGCGTAACCGGTGAGGCCCAGCTCGAGCGCCCGGCAGCGCGTCCACCAACGAAAACCGACCCCCTGGACCCGGCCGTGCACCCACGCGGTGAGCCGGGCGTCAGGCTCCGGCATCGCTGACCTCGAAGTTGACGCTGGTGCCGGACTTGAGTGTTCGCCCCACGGTGCAGACCTGGTCGATGGCCCGGTTGACCACGACCAGCAGGCGCTCCTTGTCGCCGTCGGCCAGGCCGGTCAGGTCCAGTTCCATCGTCTCTTCCAGCAGCGGGTAACGCTCCTGCTCGCGGTCGGCGGCGCCGGAGACCTTGATGACCACCTTGTAGTCCACGCCCAGCCGGCGGGCCAGCGGTAGATCGCTGGACATCCCGCTGCACGCCGCGAGCGCGATCTTGAGCAGCTCACCGGGCGTGAACACGCCCTCGACGTCCTCGGAACCGACCAACACCTGGGCGCCGCGTGAGCTGTAACCGGTGTAGCGGCGAGTTCCGGTGCGTTCCACCCACAGTTCGGCCATGGCTCATTTCTACCGGGCGCCCGAACTCCGGCGCGCGGGCATACTGCTTTGCATGGCCACCGTGGTCGCATTCCACGCCCACCCCGACGACGAGGTCGTGCTCACCGGCGGCACCCTGGCGCGGGCGGCCGCAGCCGGGCACCGGGTGGTCGTGGTCACGGCGACCGACGGGCGCATCCACAACGAAGAAGAAAACCATCGCATCGACGAATTACGGTCGAGTGCAGAGGTTCTCGGGGCGCAGCGGGTGGAGTGCCTCGGGTACGCCGACAGCGGCTACGGTCCGCTGTTCTACCCGGATCCACCCGGGCGCGTGAGATTCGGGCGTGCGGACGTCGACGAGGCGGCCGGGCTGCTGGCCGGCATCCTGCGCGACGAACGCGCCGACCTGCTGCTCAGCTACCAGCCGAACGGGGGCTACGGCCACCGCGACCACGTGCAGGTGCACCACGTCGGCAAGCGCGCCGCCGAACTCGCCGCCACTCCTCGGGTGCTCGAGGTGACGATGCCGCGCGAAATGCTGCTCCGTGTCAGCGATATCGCGCACCTGCTGCGGCTGCCGGGGCCTTACGAGCGCGACGTCGTGCGCGGCGCATATGCTCCGCGCGCGACAATCACCCATCGGGTCAACGTCTTTCGCTTTGCGCGCCAGAAGCGAGATGCTCTGGCCGCGCACCGCTCTCAGATCGGCGCTTCCGGACCGGCCGCGCGGGCGTTCGGACTACTGCTGCGGTTGCCGCCCCAGGTGTTCGGTGCGCTGTTTTGCCACGAGTGGTTCGTGGACCCGGCGTTGCCCGCGGGGACGCTGCGCCGGGACATATTCGATGAGCCGCGGTGAACGCTCAACCCCGCGGTCGCGGTTGGCATTTCGGGCAGTAGAACGACGAACGGTTCATGAATTTCTCCCGTCGCATCACCGCCCCGCAGCGCCGGCAGGCTTTACCCTCGCGGCCATAGGCGTCCAGTGACCGGTCGAAGTATCCCGATTCGCCGTTCACGTTGACGTAGAGCGAATCAAACGAGGTCCCGCCCTTGGCCAGCGCATCGCGCATGACCTCGGCGGCGGCGTCGAGCACGGCGGTCAGCTGTTTGCGGCTCAGCGTGTCGGCGATCCGCGCGCCGTTCAGCTTGGCCCGCCACAGCGCCTCGTCGGCGTAGATGTTGCCGATGCCGGATACCACCTGCTGATCGAGAAGCTGCCGCTTGATCTCGGAATGCTTGCGCCGCAACACTTTTACCACGGCGCCGGCATCGAAACGGGGGTCCAGCGGGTCACGCGCCAGATGCGCGACCGGCTCGGGCACCACGCTGCCGTCTACCTCGGCCAGGTCGGCGAGCATCCAGCCACCAAAAGTGCGCTGGTCGGCGAAACTCAGCACGGTCCCGTCGTCGAGCAGCGCGGAGATCCGGACGTGGTCGGCGCGCGGCACCTCACCCAGCAGCATCTGCCCGCTCATGCCGAGGTGGACCACCAGCGCTGTGTCCGATTCCTGGCCGGCGGGTTCCGTGTCCAGCAGCAGCCACAGGTACTTGCCGCGCCGGTCGGTACCGGTGATCCGCGCGTCGAGCAACCGGGCGGTGAGGTCCGCGGGCCCCGCTTCGTGCCGACGCACCGCGCGCGGGTGGTGCACCCGCACCGCGGTGATCGTCTTGCCGACGACGTGGGAGTGCAAGCCGCGGCGCACCACCTCGACTTCGGGCAGTTCGGGCATCTAGACGGACGTTTTTCCCGCGGGGTCCAGCACGTCGAGTGCCTTCCAGGTGGCCGCCGCGGCCTTCTGCTCGGCCTCCTTCTTGGAGCGGCCGACGCCCGTGCCGTATTCGATTTCCGCCACCACGACCACCGCGGTGAATTCCTTGTCGTGATCGGGGCCGGTGGAGGTGACGACGTAGGACGGCGCCCCCATGCCGCGGGCCGCGGTCAGCTCTTGCAGGCTGGTCTTCCAGTCCAGCCCGGCCCCCAGGGTCGGCGCCGCATCCAGGAGCGGGCCGAACAACCGCAGGATCACGTCGCGCGCAACGTCGATGCCGTGATCGAGGTAGATCGCGCCCAGCAACGATTCCATGCCGTCGGCCAGGATGCTCGATTTGTCGGCGCCGCCGGTGTTGGCTTCCCCGCGCCCCAGCAGCAGGTGGACGCCGAGACCCCCGTCGCACAGCTTGCGCGCGACGTCGGCCAGCGCCTGCGTGTTGACCACGCTGGCGCGCAGTTTGGCCAGGTCACCCTCGGTGCGGTCGGGATGGCGGTGGTACAGCTCGTCGGTGATGGTCAGGCCCAGCACGGCATCGCCCAGAAATTCCAGGCGCTCGTTGGTCGGCAGTCCCCCGTGTTCGTACGCGTAGCTGCGGTGCGTCAGCGCCAGGGACAGCAGTTCCTCCGACAGCTCGACCCCGAGGGCATCGAGTAGCGCTTGCCGTGAACTCACCGCTTACCCCGCGGCTCGTCCGATTCGGCGCCGAACATGCCCGCCAGCTTGGCCCACCGAGGGTCGATGCGATCGTGGTGATGGGCCGGCTCGGCGGCCAGCGAAACGCCGCACTCGGGGCACAGCCCCGGGCAGTCCGGCGTGCACACGGGCGAGAACGGGAGCTCCAGTCCCACGGCGTCGACGATGGACTGCTCGAGGTCGATGGTGTTGTCAACGATGTGGCCCACCTCGTCTTCCTCGGTGGTCGCCTCGGTGGTGCTGTCCGGGTAGGCGAACAACTCGGTGAGCCGCACTTGCACCTGTCCGTCGAGCCTGGTCAGGCAACGGGCGCAGTCGCCGACCGTGGGCGCGGTGACCGTCCCGGTCACCAAGACGCCCTCGGACACCGATTGAATCTGTAAGTCCAGCTCGAGCGGGGCATCCGCCTCGATCGCGACCATGTCCAGCCCGATGCGCGACGGGCTGGGCACGGTTTTCTGCAACGTCACCATCGCGCCGGGGCGGCGCCCGAGCCGGGTGATGTCGAACACCATCGGGCCCGCCAGCCGTGACGTCGCGCCGCGGGCCGATGATGTGCTGTGCTGGCGCGTCATAGTAGGAAATCCTACGGCGCTGACCGCATAATTCCAGGGCGCGCCCGCCCGGCCTACGGCCGCGAAACGGCTAGCGCACGGCGTAGTCGTGGGTTCCGGCCGCCGTCCGCAGTTGGTGACGGCCGCGCCCTACCGACCGCAGGGTGCCGTTGAGGAATTCCTCGAATTCGGCGAGTTTGTTGTCGACGTAGATGTCGCACTCGCCGCGCAACCGGTCGGCCTCGGCGTGCGCCGAGTCGATGAGCCGCGTGGCCTCCGCGTTGGCCGCCTCCACCACGCTGTTCTGCGAGACCAGGCGCTGCTGTTCCTTGATGCCCTCTTGCACGGCCTTCTCGTAGGAGATGTTGCCGTTTTCCAGGAGCCGGTCGGCTTCGGCCTGGGCGCGGCTGACGCTGGCCTCGTACTCACGCTTGGCCGCCGTGGCGATGCGCATGGCCTCTTCGCGGGCCTCGCCGACCATCCGCTCGCTGTGCTGGCGCGCTTCGCTCACCATCCGGTCCGCTTGCGCCTTGGCATCGGACAGCAGCCGGTCGGCCTCTGAGCGGGCATGGTTGAGCATCGACTCCGACTCGGTGGTCGCCGAGGACACCATGGACTCGGAGTGCGCCTTGGCGTCGGACAGCATGGAGTCGCGCGCGTCCAGGACGTCCTGGGCGTCGTCCAGTTCGCCCGGGATCGCGTCCTTGATGTCGTCGATCAGCTCCAGCACGTCGCCGCGAGGCACCACGCAGCCGGCCGTCATCGGAACGCCACGGGCTTCTTCCACGATGGCGCTGAGTTCGTCCAGCGCCTCAAAGACTCGATACACGGCCATACCCTCCTGGCGTTTGCAAAGCTTTTGTTGTTACCAGTGTGCCTGGTGTTGTCCCTGTGACAGCGGTGGCGACACCGGTGTGTCGGGTATTTGCCCATCCGGGCCGATATTCGTTGCCGGCCCCGGTCGATGCAGCAAGGGCGCAGGCCCTTGGTTGCGTCGATGGGTGGGGGCGCGGCTGTTTGCCAGCGATTCTAGTTGGCGGACGACTGATGGCACTATCCCGACCGTCATTTAGTGCCGACGGGCGGGCACCGTCTCGCGGATGAACACCGCGTTGCTCCCGGTATATACCCCCAAGGGGTATACTCGCCCGGGGGCGTGGCCGCCCGGGCGCGTGTCGGTTTACCGCAGGAGGATTCTCAATGACGGTGATGTCCGCGGTCGGGCACGCATTGACGATCGCAGGGTCGATGACGTGGGAAATCCTATGGGCGCTGATTCTGGGCTTCGCGCTGTCGGCGGTGGTGCAGGCGGTCGTGCGGCGCTCGACGATCGTGGCGCTGATGGGTGACGACCGGCCGAGGACCCTGGCGGTCGCGGCCGGGCTGGGCGCGGCATCGTCGTCGTGTTCCTATGCCGCGGTCGCGCTGGCGAGGTCGCTGTTCCGCAAGGGCGCGAGCTTCACCGCCGCGATGGCGTTCGAAATCGGGTCGACCAACCTGGTCGTGGAGTTGGGCGTCATCCTGGCCCTGCTGATGGGCTGGCAATTCACCGCCGCCGAATTCGTCGGCGGCCCATTGATGATCGTGGTGCTGGCCGTCCTGTTCCGGCTGTTCGTGCGCTCGCGGCTCGTCGACGCCGCGCGGGAGCAGGCCGAGAAGGGAGTCGCCGGCTCGATGGAAGGCCACGCCGCCATGGATATGTCCATCCAGGGAGAAGGCCCGTTCTGGCGACGCCTGTTCTCCCCGGCGGGCCTGACCTCGGTGTCGCACGTGTTCGTGATGGAGTGGCTCGCCATCCTGCGCGACCTTGTCCTGGGCTTGCTGATCGCGGGTGCCGTCGCGGCCTGGGTGCCCGAAAAATTCTGGCAGATCTTCTTTTTGGCCGATCACCCAGGCCTCTCGGCGATCTGGGGGCCGATCGTGGGGCCCGTTGTGGCGATCCTGTCCTTCGTGTGCTCGATCGGCAATGTCCCGCTGGCCGCGGTGTTGTGGAACGGGGGGATCAGCTTCGGCGGCGTCATCGCGTTCATCTACGCCGACCTGTTGATCCTTCCGATCCTGAACATCTACCGCAAGTACTACGGGACTCGGATGATGCTGACGCTGCTGGGTACCTTCTACGCCGCGATTATCGCCGCCGGGTATTTGGTCGAATTGATCTTCGGCACGACTCATCTCATTCCCGCGCAGCGCAATGCGACGGTGCTCGAAGCGTCGATCTCGTGGAACTACACGACCTGGCTCAACATCGCGTGCCTGGTGCTCGCGGTCGTCCTGGTCGCCCGTTTCATCATGTCCGACGGTCTGCCGATGGTGCGCATGATGGGCGGTTCGCCCGATGCCGGCGAGCATCAGCACTGACCGGCCTCAGGGTTGCGGCAACCGCACGTCGAGCACCGCGCAGCGCCCTTGCTCGGCCTCGGCGAGCGCCCATTTGACGGCCTCGCCCATCTCCGCCGGCGTGTGCACACTGCGTCCGCTGCCCCCGCAGGCCTTGGCCAGAGCGGCGTAATCCGCGCCCGGGGTGAGCTGCGTTTCGCCGAAGTCGTTCTCCCGCACCGACACTCCGTCCGGATACAACGCCATCACCGGCAACTTGGAGGCCAGATACGACTGGTTGTTCAAGACGACCGTCACGAACGGCGCGCCGTGGCGATGCGCCGACCACAACGCCGCGGTGGGCACGCCGAAGTTGAACGAGCCGTCCCCGCATATGGCGACGACGGGTGCCTCCGGCCGGGCCAGTTTGACCCCGAAGGCGCCGCCGAGCGCCCAGCCCAAAGCCGGTGCGCCCGTGTCGAAGAAGTGCCCGGGCGCCCGGCGTACCTGTCGAGCGACGGCGGACCGGTTGGTCACGGCCTCCTGGACCACCACTGCGTCTTCGGGCAGGGCGCTTGCCAGCGCGGCCATCATCGCATCGGCGGCGTCCTCCGGGCTGTCGGAGGCCGCGCGGCGGGCCGCTTCGCAGATGCGTTGCGCGATGTCGGCCTCGGCCGCCTGCCGCCGTGCGGCCCACTTCTCCCGCAATTCATCGGTGGCCAGCCGCAACAGGGTCTGCTCGAGAAGTACCAGCGCGACGCGGGTGTCGGCGGTCAAGGCGACCTCGACGGGATACGACCACAGCGGCATGCTCGCTTTGACCGGATCCCCGTCGATCTGCACCACGCGGGCATCCGCGGGCGGGCCCAGCTGCGACGGCACCCAGGGCACTTCGGAGTCCAGCAGCAGCACGGTATCGGCATTTCCCAGCGGGGCGGCGTCGCCCACCACGTGCAGCGGATGCCCCAGCGGCAGGTTGGCGCGGTCGCCTTGATCGATCACCGGCGCGCCGAGCAACTCCGCGATGCGGCCCAGCACGGTCGCGGCCCCCGGGTCGGCGCCGGTCCGGGCGGTGACGATGGCAACCCGCTTGCCCGCCACCAGGATTCCCGCCAGGCGTCCGAGCGCGCCCGGATCCGGGCCGGGCGGTATGGCCGGCGGCAGCCTGCGCGGCATTACGCCGGCGCCGGGCTCCATCAGCGCTTCCCGCGGCAGCATGACGTAGGCCGGACCGGTCGGGCACGACTGGGCGACCTGGAACGCACGGCGGACGATCGGCGCCAGCTCGCGGCCGCGGGGAACCTCCATGTGCCACTTGGCGTAGTTGCGTACGACGCCCGGCTGGTCGAGTTGCTCTTGCTGCCAATGGATGTAGGTATCGCGGTGACCGCGCACCTGCGGCGCCGAACTGTAGGGAGTCCGCCCGGCGAACAGCACCACCGGGGTTCCGTTGCGCTGGGCGTTGTGCAGCTGGCAGCCCAGGTTCAGCGTCCCGGCATCGACGTGCACCATGACCGCCTGTGGGCGGCCGCTGGCCATGTGATGGCCGATGGCCGCGGCCAGGGCGATGCTCTCGTGCACGCACAACACCGCCCGCGGGCTCGGCGTGCCGGCCGCACGCGCCGCCGCCAGCGCCTCCTGGATCGGGGCGGAATCGGTTCCGGGGTTGATGAAGAAGTGCGCGACTCCCTCGTCGGCCAGCAGCGCGATCAGGTCGGCCGCGGCCTCGGGTACCTCGGATGGGATGTCTTCCGTCATGGCTGCCGTTCTCCTATCGATGTCGGCGACCTCAGGTACCCCGGATCAGGACCGTTCCGAAAGCCTTTCCCGCAAGCGACGATTCACCGGTTCTGGCAGCAGCTCCGACACGTCGCCACCGAGCATCGCGACCTCTTTGGCCAGCGACGACGACACGAACGAATAACGTGGGGCGGTGGCGACGAAGAAGGTGTCCACGCCTGCCACGTGTTTGTTCATCTGCGCCATCTGCAGCTCGTATTCGAAGTCGGTGCCGGTACGCAGGCCCTTCACGATCGCCGTCATGCCGCGTGCGCGGACGAAATCGACGACCAGACCCTGCCCGGCTTCCGCTCGCAGGTTGGGCAGGTGCGTCGTCGATTCGTTGATCATCGCGATCCGCTCGTCGAGGTCGAACATGCCCTTCTTGGCGGGGTTGGTCAGGATCGCCACCACCACCTCGTCGAACTGAGCCGACGCGCGCTCGAAGACGTCGATGTGGCCCAACGTCACCGGGTCGAAAGAACCCGGGCACACCGCGCCGCTCATGCGGGCGCTCCGGCGCCAAGGGGCGGTCTCCGCACATCGGCGATCATGACGAATGACGGTACACGCCCGCCTCACTGACGCTCGGCCAGTTCCAGACGGGTGTCGCCGTAAACCCGTTGCGGCCATACCGACCAGCCGGCCGGCCAGTTCAGCGGCGGGCCGCCGGCCGCCCGCTCCACCACCGCAACGCTGCCCTCGTGCACCCAGCCATGCGCGGGCAACGCGGCCAGCACGGCCCCGATCTCGGCGGCGTCGACGTCGTAGGGCGGGTCGGCCAGCACCAGATCGAACGCGACTGCGGCCCCGGCCGCCAGCACGGTGGCGACCTCCCCCCGGCGCAGCGTCGCGCCGCGCAGACCCAGGGTTTCGATGTTGCGCGCGATGACCGATCCGGTTCGGGGGTCCGACTCCACGAAGAGCGCGGCGGCCGCGCCGCGGGACAACGCCTCCAATCCCAGTGCGCCCGAACCGGCGAAGAGGTCCAGCACGTTGAGGCCGGTCAATTCCAGGCGCGCGGTCAGGATGTTGAACAGCGACTCGCGGACGCGGTCGGTGGTGGGCCTGGTGCCGCGCGGCGGGACCGCGATGCGCCGGCCCCCGGCCGCCCCGCCAATGATCCGAGTCACCTGCAGCTACCTACAACAGCGTCGACCAATAGTCCCAGAACCGCGCCATGATCAATAAGAACACCGCGGTGAACCAGAGGGCGGCGATGGACCAGCGCCATTGGAAGAGCACCCACCCAAAACCCCGGCGCTGCGGGCGATAGGCGATCGAGGCGACCACCACCAGTAGCGACATGGTGACGGCCCACACCACCATGCAGTATGGGCACAGCGCGTTGATCCGATACAGGCTCTGGAAGATCAGCCAGTGCACGAACACCGCGCCGACCACCACACCGATCGTCAGTCCAACCCAATACCATTGCGGCAGGGCCACTTTCGTCAATGCCAGCAGTCCCGTGACGACCACCACGGTGAAGGCCACCAGCCCCAGCAGCGGATTGGGGAAGCCCAGCAACGACGCCTGGGGGGTGATCATCACCGAGCCGCAGGCCAGGATCGGGTTGATGTTGCAGGACGGCACGTACGACGGGTCGAGCAGGATGTCGATCTTCTCGACCGTCAGGGTCATCGATGCGGCCAGGCCGATCAGACCGGCGATCAGCACCCACCAGGCGCTGAGCGGCGGCACCCGCGGCGCTGAAGGGGGATCCGGTGTCAGGTCGCCGGTGCGATCGGCAGCTTCGGTCGACACCGCACCGGTCACATGGAGGCCGGCGCGACCGCGCCGTCGATACCCGGGATGTTGCCCACGATTTCTTTGATTCTGTTGACCAGCGCGTCGGGCGTCGAGGGGTCGTAGTCGTCGCCGTTGATCTTGATGGTCGGCGTGGCGTTGATATGTCCGGCCGCCGCTTCGCCGGTGACCTTGGACAGGTACTTGCCGCTGTTGACGCAGTCCGGCACCTTGCCCGCCGCACCCGCCTCACGGGCGAGTTCGATCAGCCGCGCATTGTCCGGGAAGGTCTTGCCGGTTTCGCTCGGCTGGATGTCGGTGCTGAACAGCGCGGAGTGGAAGCGCCGGAACGCATCCTGGCTCTCGTCGGCGACGCACAGCGCCGCGGCACCCGCGCGCGACGAGTAGTTCTGGTTTCGCGAGCTGTCGAGGATCGACACCATCGAGTAGTCCGCCGCGATGGCACCGATGTCGATGAGCCGAGAGACAGTCGGGCCGAAGGTGCGCTCGAAGTTGCCGCAGGCCGGGCACAGGAAGTCCTCGTAGAACGTCACCACGGCCTTGGGGTTGCTGCTGCCCGGCTGGGTGACCAGCTTGCTCGATGTCACCCGCACCGTGTCGCCGGCGCCGGTGGGACCGGGCTTCTTGTGGTGCGAAGTGACGATGTAGAAGACGAGGGCGACCGCGAAGATGACCACGAATGCGGTGCCGCCGATTTGGACGAGCCGGCTCGACTTACCGCCGGAGGCCGACTTCATGTCGAATCGCGGGGGACGTTTGGGTGTGTCGGCCACAGGTTCCCTGATCTTTCGCTACGAGTTGTCGGTCTGCCCGGTTGCGGACAAAGCGATCGGACAAAGCGCCTCTAGGGTACCGGCGCCGGCGCCTCAACGAATCAAACCCGGCTCAGGTGTGCGCGCAGCGCCGAAATCAGCTCGCTGGTCGCCACCATGCTGTCGCCCCCCAGCGGGAACAGATTGACGAAGCCATGTGTGAGCGTCCCGAGGTACCGCAGGTCCACCGCGATTCCGGCGGCCCGCAGCGCCTCGGCGTAGGTCTCGCCTTCGTCGCGCAGCGGATCGAAGCCGGCGACCGCGATCAGCGCGGGCGCCAGCCCGGCCAGCGATTCGGCGAGCGCCGGCGACACTCGCGGATCGGTCCGGTCCAGTCCCGAATGCCGCAGGTACTGGGATTCAAACCAGTCGATGTCCCGTTTGGTGAGCAGGAAACCACGTGAGAACAGGGTCAGCGACCGGTTCTTCGCGGTGAAGTCGGTCCGCGGGTAGATCAGCCATTGCAGCGCCGGGGCGGGGCCGTTCTCGTCGCGCGCTATCTGGCTGACGACGGCGGCGAGATTGCCGCCGGCGCTGTCCCCGCCGACGGCGACCCGTCCCGGAATCGCACCGAGCTCGCCGGCGTGTTCGTATGCCCAGGTGAACGCGGCGTAAGCGTCTTCGATGGCGGCCGGGGCCGGATGTTCGGGGGCCAGTCGGTAGTCGATCGACAACACGTGAATGCCGGCGTCGCGACAGATCAGCCGGCACAGCGCGTCATAGGTGTCCAGGTCGCCGATCGACCAACCACCACCGTGGTAGAAGACCAGCAGCGGTGCGGCCGCGCCGTCGGCCGGACGGTAGTGGCGCGCCCCGATCCCGCCGGCCGGACCGGGCAGCGACAGCTCGTCGACGTCGACGTGGATCTGCGGGCCGGGCAAACCCACGATCGATTCGCGCAGCTGGGTGCGCGACGCGTGTGCGTCGTCGTCGACGACCAGCCCGTCGATGCCGACGGCGCGCAGGCCCGACAACATCAGTTGCAAAGTTGGGTCCAGCGTGTTGCCGTCGATGATCACCGAACGACTGCGAACCAGGCCTCGGCGCAGCGCGGTCGGGATCCAGGGGATGACCTTGGTCCCGACGCTGGTGAGGGCGCCCTGGATGCGGCTGGTTAGCGGCACCGATGTGTGCTCGGCGCCAACCTGAACTCGCGGCGCGCTTGACAGAGGCCTGGTCATGAACAACCCCCTTACGACAACACGTGCTAACGCCCGACGACGAACGGTTATCGCTGACGCCGCACGTCGCCTCTCAAGGCTTACCGGCCCGGGCGGCCACCAAACGGGCGGTCAACGCCGCCGTCGGTTACCGGCCTCGCGGCATCACCGGCTTCGCCGCATCAGAGACCAGCCGACACCGGTGTGCCGCGCGACTAACTGTACGGGGTGGTCTGCGCGCGGCCGACGGCACGCATAGACACCCGTCCAGGTGTTGATTAGGTTGCCTTTATAGACTCGGTAAGATCCTGATCCCCAAGTCGGTGAGCTTTCATCGGATTGCGAGCAACTTCGACGTGTTCTATACCGAACTGAGCGCCTCGAACACGGCGCCACACGGCGCCGATCTCGCCCGGTGACGGAACCCGGCTCGGTACACAGTCTCGAACCTTCAATTTCACAGGCAGGTGAATGAATTGGCCGGCGAGTCGGGCTCCGCCTTACCCTCAATTGCTCTCAACGACGAAAACACGATCCCGGCCCTGGGCCTGGGTGTCGCGGAATTGTCGGACGACGAGACCGAACGGGCGGTCTCGGCCGCGCTGGAGATCGGCTGCCGGCTGATCGACACCGCCGCCGCCTACGGGAATGAAGCCGCCGTCGGGCGCGCGATCGCCGCCTCCGGCATTCCCCGCGCCGAGCTGTTCGTCACCACCAAGCTCGCCACCGCGGACCAGGGTTTCAAGGGGGCGATGGACGCGTGCCAGGCCAGCCTGGAGCGCCTCGGCCTGGACTACGTCGACCTCTACCTGATCCACTGGCCAGCCCCCGCCATGGGTAATTACGTGAACTCCTTCGGCGGCATGATCCAGTCCCGCGCGGAGGGTCAGGCCCGCTCGATCGGGGTCTCCAACTTCACCGAGGAATTCCTGACGACGGTCATCGACCTCACCTTCGTCACCCCGGCGGTCAACCAGATCGAGCTGCACCCGCTGCTCAACCAGGAAGCGGTGCGCAAGACCAACGCCGAGCACAACGTGCTCACGCAGTCCTACACGCCGTTGGCGCTGGGCAAGCTGAACGACAACCCGACGGTGAATTCGGTCGCCGGCGAATACGGCAAGACCGCCTCGCAGGTGTTGCTGCGGTGGAACCTGCAGCTGGGCAACGCGGTCGTCTTCCGATCGGCCAACGCCGAACACATCGGGTCCAATCTGGATGTGTTCGACTTCGAGCTGGCCGATGAGCACATGGATGCGATCAACGCGCTCAACGACGGCACTCGGCTGCGCCCGGATCCGGAGACCTACGAGGGCGCGTAACCCGCTACCCCGTCGGGCAGGTCGTGGCGGCCTGACGCAGCACGCCGGTCGACGCCTGGTCCACCGGCAACGAGTAACCGCGCAGCACCGCGATGAACTGCATGGCGTACTGGCATGCGAACGCCCCGTTCGGCGGCATCCACTGCGCCGGCGCCGAATCGCCCTTGTCCTGATTGGCCTGCCCGTCGACCGCCAGCAGGTTGGCCGGATCGTTGGCGAAGCGCAGCCGTTCGGGGGCGGGCCAGCCGTATGCGCCCATGTCCCAGGCGTAGGCGAGCGGGACGATGTGGTCGATCTGGACAGATTCGCCGACCTTGGGGCCGCGCCGGAACGCGATGGTCTTGTTGGTGTACGGGTCGTGCAGCGTGCCGGTCGCGACGGCGTCCGGGCACCGCTTGACCGACACGTAGGTCTTGTCGACGAGGTCGCGGTTGAGGATGTCGTCGCGGGTGTCGCAGCCGTTGTGTCCCATCGGCGCGTCGTTGTCGTCGTCCCAGGCATCGCCGAAGGCCGACCGCAGGTAGTCGTAGCGGTGCTGACGCAGGGGCACGACGGCGATGCCCCCGAGCACATCGGTGCCGGGCTGGACCGTCGGAACGTCGGCGCGCGCAGCGTATTCGGCGGAATGTCGTGCGGTCGAGGATCCCACCGTCTGATAGGCCACCAGCAACGCGAGCGCCGCCGCCGCGGCCAGCCACAGCAGGACTTTGCGGTTCACGACTTGTCCAAGTACTCGATGCGGTCGGTGTCGGTGAATCGCGCGGCAAGCACGGCCAGCCCGGGATTCGAGCGGTCGTCGGCGTAGGCCCCGACGCAGAAATCCCGGGCCGCCTCGATGAACTCCCGGTGGTCGGCGAGGGACAACAACCGCAACGTGATCGCCTTACCGGACTGGTTGCGGCCCAACACATCTCCCTCCCGACGTTCCTTGAGGTCGAGATCGGCCAGGGCGAAGCCGTCCAGCGTCTCGGCCACCGCGCGCAGCCGGCGGCCGGCTGACGAATTCGGCGCGGACCAGCTGGCGAACAGGCACAGGCTGGGATGGCGGCCGCGGCCGATACGGCCGCGCAGCTGATGCAACTGGCTGATCCCGAACCGGTCGGCGTCCATCACCAACATGATGGTGGCATTGGGGACATCGACGCCCACCTCGATGACGGTGGTGCACACGAGCACATCGACCTCGCCGGCCCGAAAGGCCGCCATCGCGGCGTCCTTATCCTCGGCCGACAGCCGCCCGTGCATCAGGCCCAGGCGCAGCTTCGCCAGCTCACCGGAGCGCAGCCGCGCGTACAGGCCCTCGGCGGTCTCCGGCGCCTTGGCGTTCTGCTCCTGGTCCCCCGGGTCATCGCTCTCGTCGATGCGCGGCGCCACCACGTAGGCCTGCCGGCCGGCGGCCACCTCCTCGGTGATGCGCTGCCAGGCCCGGCTCAGCCACGCGGGCTTGTCCTTGACGAAGATCACGTTGCTGGTGATCGGCTGGCGGCCGCGCGGAAGTTCGCGCAGCGTTGAGGTTTCCAGGTCCCCGTATACGGTGAGCGCCACGGTGCGCGGAATCGGCGTCGCCGTCATCACCAGCAGGTGCGGCGTCACCCCGGGACGGGCCTTGGCCCGCAACTGATCTCGCTGCTCGACCCCGAAGCGGTGCTGCTCGTCGACCACCACCATGCCCAGGTTGTCGAATTCCACCGCGTCCTGCAGCAGCGCATGGGTGCCGACGACGATGCCGACCTCGCCGCCGGCGATCTCGGCGCGGATCTGCTTCTTCTGCGCGGCGGTCATCGAACCGGTCAACAGAGCCAGCCGGGTGCCGTTGTCGGCGCCACCCAGCTGGCCCGCCATCGCCAGCGGACCGAGCACATCGCGGATCGACCGAAGATGTTGAGCTGCAAGTACTTCCGTGGGAGCGAGCAGCGCGCACTGATATCCGGCGTCGACCATCTGCAGCATCGCCAGCACCGAGACGATCGTCTTGCCGGAGCCGACCTCACCCTGCAGCAGACGATTCAGCGGTCGGGTCGCCGTTAGCTCGTCGGTCAGCACACCGAGCACCTCGCGCTGCCCCGCGGTCAGCTCGAAAGGCAAGCGCCCCAACAGTTCTGCGGCCAGACCGTCCGGACGCGGCGGCGCCGGCGGCCCCGATGCCGACAGCTCGCCGTGCCGGCGGGCAACCAGCGCCCACTGCAGGCCGACTGCTTCGTCGAAGGTCAGGCGCTCGCGGGCCCGCTGGCGCCGTGGCTCGCTCTCGGCCAGATGGATGTCGCGCAACGCCTCGTCTTCGGAGACCAGGCCGAGTTTCGCGCGCAGGCCGTCGGGCAGCGGATCCGGGACCGGGTCGAGCATGTCGAGCACTTGACGCACGCACGAAAAGATGTCCCAGCTCTGCATTTTCGTGCTGGCCGGATAAATCGGGAAGAAGTGGCGTTCGTAAGCTTCCAACAGTTCCTCGCCGCTGGTCGCACCGGAGGCGTTGGCGATGTTCTTCAGAGATCGGGTCCCGCGGTTGCGCCCATCCGGGGAGTCGAGGATGAGGAACGCCGGGTGGGTCAGCTGCATGACGTTGTTGAAGAATCCGACCTCGCCGGAGAGCATCACCTTGGCGCCCTTGGTCAGGTCCTTTTTCAGGTAGTTCGCGTTGAAGAACGTCGCGGTCACCTTGTTGCGCCCGGCGCCGAGGGTGATGCGGTGGCACAGCTTCTTCGGGGTCTTCTTCATCGGGAAGGTCTTGGTTTCGGCGATCGTGTCGATGATGGTGATGTGCTCACCCGTTTCGGGCCGCTCGCCGTCGGCTTCCCACCGCGTCGCGCCCTCGGTGTAGCTGCGCGGGTAGTGGCGCAACAGGTCGTCGACGGTGCGGATGCCGAACACCTCGTCGAGCGATTCGGCGGCCTTGGCGCCCACGACGAAGTCCAGCCGGTCGCTCAGCGACACCATCGCTACTCGACCCCGATCAGCAGCGCGTCACCGTGGTGGCCGGTGCGGTAGGTGACCAGTTCGGTCCCGGGGTGGTGGTCGTGCATGTGTTCTTCCAGGATGTCGGTGACCGCGCCCGCGTCGTCGTCGGAGTCGATGGCGGTGCCCAGCAGCACCGTCACCAGGTCGCCACCGGAGGCCAGCAGGAGATCGAGCAGGCCGATCGCCGCCCCGACCGCATCGGCGGCCACGATCAGCACCTCGTCGCCCGCGATGCCCAGGCCGTCGCCGGGGCGGCAGCGACCCGCCCAGGTCAAGGCGCTCTCGGTGGCGATGCGCACCGAACCGTGCCGCGCCGCGCCGGCGGCGCGGGCCATCGTATAGCCGTCGTCGACCGCCTGCCGGTCGGTTTCGTGCACGGCCAGCGCGGCCAGCCCCTGCACCATCGACCCGGTCGGGATCGGCACCACGTCGATCCCCCAGCCGATGGCCGCGGTGCAGCCGGCTACCAGCTCCTCGGCCGGCACGTAGCCGTTGGGCAGCACCATCACCTGGGCGGCGCCGGTGTCGACGACGGCCCGCATCAGCTGGTGCGCGCTGATGTTGGTGACGGGATCGTGCGCTGCCGGGCCGCGCTGCAGCACGCAGGCACCCTCGCCGGCGAACAGCTCCGCGGCGCCGTCGCCGTCGACCACCGCCAGCACCGCGCGCTCCCGCGTCCATCCGCCGGCCGGCAGTCCGGGCGTACCGGAACTCAATGCCGAGATGACGATGCGGCTGAGCCGCCCGGCCGACAGCCCGGCCTCGACGGCAGCGCCGGCGTCGTCGGTGTGCACGTGAACCGAGTACGTACGCTGGGCCGACGACGGTGCCGACGCGATACCGACCGAATCACCCAGCTCCGCCAGCCGTTCGCGCAGCGTGTCCGCCGCGGTGGGCTCGCAGCCGTCCAGCCGGTACATGACCTCGAATTGAGGCGCCGGGCGCTGCGCAGGCGCCGCCGGCGGCTGCGCTCGCGGAGACAGCTCGTAGACCGTGCGGGCCGGCGCTTGCCCGGTGATGGTGGACCGCAGCGCATCCAGCAGGACGAGCAGACCCCGCCCGCCGGCGTCCACGGCGCCGGCGTCGGCGAGCACGTCGAGTTGTTCGGGGGTCTTCTCCAGCGCGACCACCGCCGCGTCGCCGGCGGCGATGACCGCCGGCCCCAGCCCATCCCCGGCTGCGGCGCTCTGCGCGACCGCGTTCGCGGCCGCCCGCAGCACCGAGACGATGGTCCCGGGGATCTCCTCACCGCCCATCGAGCTGATCACCAACTCCACGGCGCGCTGCAGCGCGGCACCCAGGACGACGACGTCGATGCGTGGCAGCTCGCCCCCGGCCTCGGCGGCGGCGGTCGCGGTGACGTCGGCGACGCCGCGCAGGATCTGCGACAGGATCACCCCGGAATTGCCGCGCGCGCCGTTCAATGCACCGGCGGACAGCGCCGCCGCGGTCCGCGCGACGCAGGTCGAGCCGCCCTCGGCGCCGGTGACCACCTTGGTCTCGGCCAGCGCCGAACGCATGGTGAACAGCATGTTGGCGCCGGTATCGGAGTCGGCGACGGGGAAGACGTTGAGCCGGTTGATCTCGTCGATGTGCGTGATCAGGTCGCTGACGGCGGCGTGCGCCCAGTCGCGCAGGGTGATCGCGTCCAGGAGACGATCCTGCGACGTGTCAGCAGTGCCCAGGGTGACCCACCTCCTCCGCACCGGTCCCCCGCGGTGGGCGCCAGCGTAGCCCGGCGACGGAGCCGTTGCGTTCAGTTGCTCAGCGCCGTTGAGAATGATCGAGCAGCGAGCACCGGATCCATCCGGTCGAGGTAGTCCTCGACGCCATTCACCCTGGCAAGAATAAACCGCAGGCGCGCTTAATAGCCCTGCCGGATACCGGGATTGGCCTGTCCTACGAGCATGCGCTGGTTACTGCCGTCGCGGCTCACCCCGTAGCGGCTCATCTGGTAGTTGATCGACGCGCAGGCCGCCGCGACCGGATCCCATGCCGAGTTCGACGTCCCCGCCTGGTGAAACGCCGCAAACGTGTCCGGCATCATCTGCCACGGTCCCCGCGTCGCGTGCAGCGGGCCGCCGTCGAGCTGGGATGGTCCGTAGGCGTTGCTGTCTGAGAGGTTGATCGCGTCCGAGTGGAACTGGGTCTCGTGGTCGGCGATGGTCATCATCCCCTCGATCCAACGGCCACGGGCCGGCGCATCGGTGATCCCTACTCGCGTCAGCGCATCCTCGAGGTAGCCGCGGGTGGCGTCCGGTCCGTCCGGCCACGTTCCCCGACCATCGAAGGCGACCTGAAGCAGCTGGATCCCGGGCCGCACGGCGGCGGCCTCGGGCACCGCGGCAGGAGGACCGCCGGCCTGCCACCAGGAGGCCGCCGCGCCGGCTTGGCCGGCCCACGACGCTTTCGGGCCCAGCCCGCCCTGCCCCGTCGGGCTGTTGCCCGAGGTGCTGCCGATGGCGACGCTGCCCAGCGCCGTCACCACCACATAGGCGACCGCGACCCGGCGCAGCCGCGAGACCGACCGTCGTATCCCCGCCGGAGCGCCGCGCCGACCTTTGGCGCGAGCGCGACCGGCGACTTTTTTTGCGCGCGCATCCACCCCGCGCACTCCCATCCTGCCGATGTTTACTCCCCGGCCATATCCGCAACTCCGCGCAGGCCGGCGCCGCCAGAAAGGGCCTCAGCCACGCTCGGCGCGCCGTCCGCATGCCGATACAGGCAGCGACCGCGCCGATCATCGGCGGCGCCGCCATCCTAACTGCGCCGGGTCCGAGCAGCCCGGATTCGCGCCGGTAGTGTGATCGACTCGATGTTTGCGGCGCAGGGGGTCGCGGCGCACACCTGACCCCGCGGGACCCTGGGGTCGGCAGTGGACGTTTTGGCGGTTACCACGACAATCGGTATTCTAGTTGGGCCTGGGTGAACCTGGGCTGTCCCGGCCAGATTGCCGGACCCCCGAGATTTGAGGAGCTTGAACAATGGCCGCTGTGTGCGACATCTGCGGGAAGGGCCCCGGCTTCGGTAAGTCGGTGTCGCACTCCCACCGCCGCACCAGCCGCCGGTGGGATCCCAACGTTCAGACCGTGCACGTCGTCACCCGGCCGGGCGGCAACAGGCAGCGCCTGAACGTCTGCACGTCCTGCATCAAGGCCGGCAAGGTCGTCCGGGGCTGACAGACGGCCGTCGTCACATGACGGCGTGGCCGGCGTCGACGGGCACCGACACGCCCGTCACGTAGCGGGCTTTCCGGCCGGCCAGCCACAGCACCGCCTCCGTCACGTCCTGCGCTTCGACCAGCGGCACGTCCGGCAGCAGCATCTGGGATACCGCGGGGTTCGGGTTCTCCAGCATCCGGTTGACGACGAAGTCGTTGAGGATCATCGGCGTCATGACGCCCGCCGGGTGGATGGAGTTGACCCGAATCTTGTGCGGCGCATAGGCGTTCGCGGCCGAACGCATCAACCCCACCACGCCGTGCTTGGATGCGGCGTAGGCGAACATCGCGGAACTGCCGTCGCCGCCCCGGCCGGTCAGGCCCTGCGACGAGCTGATCATCACGATCGAGCCGCCCCGTCCCTTGCGGATGATCGACGGCACCGTCGCGAGCAGCGTGTGCCAGACCCCCTTCAGGTTGGTGTCCACGATCGAGTTGAACACCGGCTCAGAGTGGGCGTCGGTGTCACCGATCGCCACCACTCCCGCGTTCGCGATGACGATGTCCACCTCTCCGACGGCATCGATCGCGCCCTGCACTCCGGCTTCCAGCTGCGCGAGGTCGCGCACGTCGGCGACCACGGGCACCGCCTTGCGGCCCGCGCCTTCGACCAGCCGTACCGTCGCCTCGAGATCGTCCTTGGTCCCCAATGCGTAGGGGATCGCATCGAGATCGGCGCAGATGTCGACGGCGATGATGTCGGCGCCCCGCTCGGCCAGCGCGACGGCGTGGCTGCGGCCCTGCCCGCGCGCGGCGCCGGTGATGACGGCGACCGTGTTGTCGAACTCACCCATGACTAACCTCCAGGGTCGTGTTGGTCTCGCGTTCGGTGAAGGTCACCAGCCGCGCGGCGGTATCGTAATCGCACGCCAGCGGCGTGCGGCCGATCAGTACCGGGCCGCCGCGCAACCCGAACCTGCCGGTGACCCCTACGTAGCTGCCCGGCGGAATCGGCTCGCTGATGCAGTACAGCGTGGGCGCGGCGCCCTCGTCGATGTCGTTGGCCAACCGGTCGGCCACCATTTTGACTCCCTTGTGCGCCAGCGACATCAGCGGCGAGTCGCCCAGGTTCGACAGGTTCGAGGCCACCCAGCCGGGATGGGTCAGCTGCGTGACAATCGGCGATCCGGCCTGGCGCAGCCTGCGGTCCAACTCCAGGCCCCACAGCATGACCGCGAGCTTCGACTGCGCGTACGCGCCCAACCTCGTCCACTTGTGTCGGCGAAAGTGCAGGTCGTCGAGCCGCAGCGTGGCCGACCGGTGCGCATCGGACCCTACGTTGATGATCTGCGAACGCACCTTTCCCAGCAGCAGATTGGTCAGCGCGAACGGCCCGAGCAGGTTGGTGCCCAGTGTCATCTCGAAGCCGTCGACGGTCTCGGTGCGCCGGTCGGTCAGGGCGCCGGCGTTGTTGATCAGGATGTCCACCGGCTCGTCGATCAGGCCCGCAAAGGCCCGCACCGACGACAGATCGGCGAGGTCGAGTCTGTACACCGCGGTCGAGCCCCCGATCTCCGCCGCGCGTTGCTCGCCGAGTTCGGTGTTGCGTACCGCCAGGATCACGTGCGCGCCGGCTTTGGCGAGCGCACGTGAGGTGCCGAGCCCGACGCCGTTGGTCGCTCCGGTCACGATCACGCGTTTGCCGGTGAGGTTGCCGAGCCTGCTCGGCGTCCACGGTAAGGTCACGGCGATCCAGAGTAATGGTCGGTTCTATGTAAGTTGGACCGGTTCTGCCAACATTAGAGCGCAAGACTCCCGAGGCGGTTCGACATGAGTGACAGCGCCACCGAGATCACCAACCTCATCTACACCTACGCGCAGCTTCTCGACGGCGGTGACCTGGACGGTGTTGCCCGGCTCTTCGAGCACGGCCGCATCTGCGGGATGGAGGACGGCCCGCCGGAGACGGTGTTCGCCGGCTCCGCCCGGGTGCGGGAGATGTATGACATGGCCACGCGGATCTATGACGACGGCACTCCGAAAACCAAGCACCACACGACCAACGTGCAGCTCTACATCGACGAGTCGGCCGGAACCGCGCGGAGCACGTCCTACTACTGCGTCACGCAAGCCACCGCCGACCTGCCGCTGCAGGTGATCGTGACGGGGCACTACAAGGACACCTTCCACCGGGTGGACGGGGCCTGGCGCTTCGACAGCCGCACCATGTTCGTCGACCAGGTCGGCGACGTCAGCCAGCATCTGAAGTTCTGACCTGTGGCACCCGCGAGCGCGTCCGACGGCCCGTTCGACCCGGCCGCCGTGCTGGCGGACGCGCAACGCAAGGAAGAGCTGACCGACTGGGGTCCGGGCGAATTCGAGGGCCCGCTGCGGGTGTTGCTGGACGATTATGCGCGCGCCGACCTGAACGCCATCGGCGTGCACGTCTTGCGTTCGGGCATCGTGCACAGCCTGCGGATGCGGCTGCGCACGCAGGAGTGGACCCGCCGCCACCCGGAGATCCTCGACGAGCCGGTCGCCGCCCCCATCGTCGTCGTCGGAATGATGCGCAGCGGCACCACCCTGCTGCAGCGGCTGCTGGCCGCCGACCCGCGCTTCGTCTGCGCGCACGGCTGGGAGGTGGTCGAGGTCGCGCCGCGGCTGAACTATGAGTTCACCGACACCCCCGATCCCCGCATCGCGATCAGCGAAGCGCGAGAAGCGAAGTCCCGCGAACTGGCGCCCGAATTGTTCTCGATCCACCCGATGTACGCCAGGGAGGCCGAGGAGGAGATCGTCTTCCTTGCCGACGCGTTCCTGTCGCACGTGCCCGAGTCGGGCGCGCACCTGCCGAGGTACCGAACCTGGCTGGACGCCCAGGACTTCTCCCCCGCCTACCGCCATCTGTACCGCATGCTGCAATTCCTGCAGTGGCAGAAGTGGCAGCGCGGCGTGCGGGCCCGGCGCTGGGTGCTCAAATCGCCCGCGCACCTTGGTTATTTGAATCTTTTGCGGGCGCAATTTCCCGTACTGCACATCGTGCACATGCATCGCGACCCGCGCACCACGATCGCGTCGGGGGCCGGCCTGAATGCGACCCTGCATGCGATGCACGCCGATGCCGTCGACCCGAACCGGGTTGGTACGCAGTGGCTGGAGCGAATGGGGTGGACGAACGATCGGGCCATGGCGGTCCGCGACGGATGGGCCGATGAGGGCGAGGTGGTCACCGACATCGGTTTCGACGACGCGGTGGCCGATCCGATCGGGCAGGTGGCCCGCGTCTACGACGCCGTCGGCCTGTCGCTCACCGCCGCCGCCGAGGAGGCGATGCGGCGCTGGCTTGCGTGCCGTCCCCGGGAGGCGCCCCGCCCGCCCTACGGACTTAAGAACTACGGCCTGCGACCCGAGCAGGTTGATGAACGATTCGCGTTGTACAACAAGCGTTTTGGACAGCACATCGGAGGAACAGCCCATGCCTGATCACCCGGTCGCGACGGCATCGCAGCACGAACAGGAGCTGGCGGCGCTCGACCTGATCGAGCACCCTACCGTCAAGGCCGCCTACCGCACGGTCGCCGAGACGTGGCTCGGTCGCGCCAAGGCATCGGACGCGATGCGCGAACGGTTCGACGACGCGTTCGCCGAGGTGATGTTCTCGGCGGCGGTCTGGTCGTCGAATCAGGACAAGCTGCGGCCCAAGGTCAGCTGCATCACCCGGCTCGCACACCCGGTTGACGGCCGCAGTGTTCCCGGATCGCGTTGGGGCATTGATAATCCCGACAGTGTGTACCGGGTGATCCCGATCTCCGGGGACGAACGTTACGAGATCCACGGCCGGGTCGGCGCGCACCGCATGACCGAAAACTACTTCACGCTGTGGGACGCGCGCATGGGCACCGTCGCCGTGCTCAACGGCCGCACCATGCAGGTCGAATCCGACGGCAGCTACACCATCACCGTCGACGCCGAACCCGCCACCGGGCGGCCCAACCACGTGCAGACCTCGCCCGAAGCCCACGAGTTCTACATCCGCGACGTGCTGCTGGATTGGGGTCGCGACGACCCCAATCACATTGAGGTGCAACGACTCGGCGGCCCTCCGACCATCCCGACGCGCACGCTCGACGAGCAGGCGGAGGCCACCGCGGCGATGATGGATTATTTCGCCAACTTCACCGGCAAGCTCAGCCACGGCGTCTACAAGATGCCGGCCAACCATTTCAACCTGGCCTGGTCGGCCGACACGGTCGGCGCGATGCGCAACCAGGTCTACGTCATGGGCCGATTCGACCTCGCCGCGGACGAGGCGTTCGTCGTCGAGGTGAATGACGGTGGCGCCCAATATTTCACGGTGCCGCTGAGCAACATCTGGGGCACCACTTTGGATCTCGTCGACCGCACCGGCAGCCTGAATAAGGCGCAGTCGGTCGCAAACGAGGACGGCTCATATACCTACGTGATCTCCCCCGTCGATCCCGGAGTGGCGAACTGGATCGACTCCGACGGCTTGCGGGAGGCCATTTTGACCCTGCGCATGGCGGAGTTCGGCGAGGGCGGTCCGCGCGAAGACCTCGGCGCGCGCGGGCGGGTGGTCAAGCTCGACCGGCTCGACGCGGAGGTGCCGCACCTGCCGCGAGTGAGCGAGGAGCAGCGGGTGACGGAGCTGGCGCGGCGACGCAAGGCCTACCTGCGCCGCCTGCCGGAAGGGACGATCTGACGATGTCGCGCTGGCTGATCACGGGGTGCTCCACCGGCTTCGGTCGCGAAATCGCGCGAGCGGCACTGCAAGCGGGCCACAGCGTGGTGGTGACCGCGCGGCGGGCCGAGGCGGTGGGCGATATCGCCGACGAATTCGGCGACCGGGCCCTGCCGCTCGCCCTCGACGTGACCGATACCGCCCAGATCGCGGCGGCGGTGTCGGCGGCCGACACGGCGTTCGGTGGGATCGACGTCCTCGTCAACAACGCCGGTCACGGTTACCTGTCCTCGGTGGAAGAGGGTGAGGACGCCGAGGTGCGAAAGCTGTTCGACGTGAACTTCTTCGGTGCCGTCGACATGATCAAGGCGGTGTTACCGGCCATGCGCGCCCGCGGATCGGGGCACATCGTCAACATTTCCTCGATGACAGGTCTGGTGGCCAACCCGCCCAACGCCTACTACTCGTCGACCAAGTTCGCGCTGGAGGCGGTCACCGAGGCGCTTGCCGCCGAGGTGCGCCCGCTGGGCATCAAGGTGACCGCCATCGAGCCGGGCGCATTCCGCACCGACTGGGCGACGCGGTCGATGAAGGAATCGGGCACGCCGATCTCCGACTATGCCGACGTGGCCGCGCGCAAGGATCTGATCAAGCAGTTCGCCGACCACCTACCCGGTGATCCGAAAAAGGTCGCCGCCGCGGTGCTGATGGTGACCACCCTCGACGAGCCGCCGCTGCGCCTGCTGCTGGGCCGTGACGTGCTGAAGGCCACGCGGGACAAGATCGCTGCGATGTCAGCGTCGATCGAGGAGTGGAAGGCCGTCACGAAGGACGTCAATTTCGCGGACTCATGACGCCCGTGGCGGAACCCGTCAGTCCCGCACGATGAGGACCGTCTTGCCGGCGCGCCTGCCGGTGTCGCGGCTTTCATACGCCTCCCGGCCCTCGTCGAGGCCGAACGTCTGGGCGATCGCGACGTGCAACCGGTCGCCGTCCACCAGCGCCGCGAGTTCGTCAAGCTGATCCCGATTCGCCGTGACGATGAAGAAGGTTGCGGTGACCCCGAACTCGTCCGCCTTGCCGTCCGGAGGAGGTGCCGACAAGGTGACCAGGCGTCCCCCTCGGCGCAGGACTGGGAACGACCGCTCCAGCGTCTCGCCGCCGACCGTGTCGACGACGACGTCGTAGCAGGCGCCGGTTCCGTCGAAGGCCTCGGTGCGCACGTCGATCACCCGATGCGCGCCGCAAGCGCGCACGAGATTGGCGGTGCCGCTGCGCACGGTCGCGGTCACGTGCGCACCACGCAGCGCGGCCAGCTGAACCGTCAGCAGGCCCACTCCCCCGGCACCCCCGTGCACCAGCACGGTCTCGCCCGGTTGCACGGCCGCGTGATCGACCAAGGCCTGCAGGGCGGTCAGGCCGGCCAGCGGCAGCGCCGCGGCGACGACGTGCGACACGGTCGACGGCTTGGTGGCCAGGTCAGCGGCGGGTACGGCGACGTATTCGGCCGCAGCACCGTCGCGGTCGAACCCGATCAACCCGTACACCTCGTCGCCGGGCGCGAAATCCGTTACGTCGGCGGCGACCGCCTTGACGACGCCCGACACTTCGTGCGACGGGATCACCGGGAGGCGGCTGGCCCCGTCGCGAGTCCAGGTCTCCTCCCACGTCAGCTCGTCGAAGGTGATCCCTGCCGCGTGCACGGCCACCAAGACTTCGCCCGCGCCGGGCACCGGTAGCGGGGCACGCTCGAGCACCAGCTCCTCCGGGCCGCCCCGCCGGTGCGCCCGTAGCGCGCTCATGTCGGTCATGGCAGGCGCCAATCGATCGCGTCGGCACCCATCTCGGCCAGCAGTTCGTTGGCGCGGCTGAACGGGCGCGAACCGAAGAATCCGCGCGAGGCCGACAGCGGCGACGGATGCGGCGACTCGATGGCGACGCAATTACCCTGGGAGAGAATAGGTTTGAGAGTCGATGCGTCACGACCCCACAGGATGGCAACGAGGGGGCGCGACCGCTCCGTCAGCGCCCGGATGGCGCACTCGGTCACCGCCTCCCAGCCCTTGCCGCGATGCGAGGCCGGATTGCTGGGACGCACCGTGAGCACCCTGTTCAGCAGCAGTACGCCGCGCTGCGCCCACGGTGTCAGATCACCGCACGAGGGTTGCGGATGGCCAAGGTCCGCGGCGTACTCCTGAAAGATGTTGGCCAGGCTGCGCGGCAACGGCCGCACCTCGGGCGCCACCGAAAAGCTCAGGCCCACAGCGTGTCCGGGCGTCGGGTAGGGGTCTTGCCCGACGATCAGCACACGGACGTCATCGAAAGGATAGGTGAAGGCGCGCAACACATTCGGCCCAGCGGGCAGATACCGGCGCCCGGCCGCGATCTCGGCCCGCAGGAATTGGCCCATCTCGGCCACCTGACCGGTCACCGGCTGTAGCGCACTCGCCCAGCCCGACTCCACCAGTTCACTCAGCGGACGCGCGGTCATCATCGGCTCTTCGCGATCGCGTAAACGGTCACCGCGTCACCTTAATACGACTGCCAGCCGGCGTAGCCGGTCCACTCCTGATCGTCGACCAGCACCCGGGCCGGCCCGTCGAGAACCCGCCCGATGATGCGCCATCCGGCGGGCGCGGGGCCCGCGAAACACGCCGCCAGGGCGTGGTCCTCGCCACCGCCCAGCACCCAGCGCCAGGGATCGGCGCCCACCGCGGCCGCGGCGGCGCCAAGCGCATCGCGGTCCGCGGCCAGCGCCGCGGTGGACAGATCCACGCCTACCCCGGACGCCTCGGCGACGTGAAGCAGATCGGCGACCAGGCCGTCGGAGATGTCGATCATCGCCTGCGCACCCCCGGCCGCGGCCACCGCTCCCTGACCATAGGGCGGCTGCGGCACCACATGGCGGCGCCGCAGCTCGCCGAATCCCTCAATATCGTTGCGCCACAGGTCAAATCCTGCCGCCGAGCGCCCCAGGTCACCGACGACGGCGATCAGCGCGCCGGGCTTCGCGCCCGACCGGAGCACCGGCGCGCGCCCGTCGGTGTCGCCCAGCACAGTCACCGAGATGACCCACTGCGGGCAGTGCACCAGGTCACCGCCGGCGATGCCGGCACCGATGCGCTCCGCCTCGTCCCACATTCCGTCGACCAGCGCGTCCACTCTCGCCGCCGGCGTATCACCGGGTGCGCCGAAAGCGACCACGAAGGCCGTCGGCCGCCCGCCCATCGCCTCGATATCCGCGGCGTTCTGGGCAATCGCCTTGCGGCCGATGTCGTGCGGCGTCGACCAGTCCAGCCGGAAATGCCGATCCTGGACGAGCATGTCGGTCGACACCAGGGCGCGGCCATCACCCGCTGACAACAGCGCCGCGTCGTCACCCGGCCCGAGCACGACCGCGGCGGGCTGCTCGCGCCCCCGCACCAGGCGATCGATCACGGCGAACTCACCGAGTTGCCGCAGCGACGGTGACTCGCCCGATTCGTCTTGCACGCCACCTCCTTCGGCGCGTCACGGTCCGGTGCGACCGGGCCCTCCGTGGGTCCTCGCCCATGGAACGGACCGCGCCAGTGTAGAACTTCGCACCCGTACGGGCCCTTTTCGGCCCGAGATTAAATTGGCACGTAAGTAAATGCGGGCGATAGTGGTTAGCAGAAAAGGAGGTGCGCGGCGGTGCCAACCGAATCGGACGCCGATGCCGGGCCGCCGCGCGCGCTGATCATCGCCGCGATCGCGCTGGCCGTCACGACGATCGGCGTGATCCTGGCCATCGCGGCGACCCGCGAGGCTCCCCCGCGTTCGGTTGCCGTTCCCGCGGTCCCGGCGCCGCAGGCCGACGGGGCCGCATGCCGGGCGCTGATGGGCGCGCTGCCGCAGCGGCTCGGGGATTTTCAGCACGCGCCCCTCGAGGAGCCGGCCCCGCGCGGCGTCGCCGCCTGGCGGAGCGGACCCGACGGAGACCCGGTGGTGCTGCGTTGCGGGCTGGATCGCCCGGCCGAGTTCGTCCTGGGATCCCCGATCCAGGTCGTCGATCGGGTGCAGTGGTTCCAGGTGCGTTCCGAGCAGCAATCCGCCGGGGACGCGGGCCGATCCACCTGGTATGCGGTGGATCGCGGCGTCTATGTGGCGCTCACGCTGCCGACCGGATCGGGACCGACGCCGATTCAGCGGCTCTCCGAGGTGATCGACCGCAGCATCCCGGCCGCGCCCATCGACCCCGGTCAGCCCCGTTAGGTCACGCTAGTGGCGACCCGCCGCGCCCATTAACGCAGGCCCACTCCGCGGGCCAGCGCGGTCTGCACCATTGTCGCCAGCAAGGTCGCATAATCCACGCCGCTGGCCGCCCACATCCTGGGGTACATCGAGATCGTGGTGAATCCCGGCATCGTGTTGATCTCGTTGAGCACCGGCCCGTCTTCGGTGAGGAAGAAGTCCACCCGGGCCAGGCCCTGGCAATCGATGGCCTTGAACGCCCGGACCGCCAATTGGCGCACCGTGTCGGCGATTTCGTCGTCCACCTTGGCGGGCACGTCCAATTCGGCGGCGTCGTCCAGGTATTTGGTCGAGAAGTCGTAAAAGGAATCCTCGCGCCCGCGCACCCCGGCCACCCGGATCTCGCCCAGCGTGCTGGCTTCCACTGTGCCATCGGGCATTTCGAGCACACCGCATTCCAGCTCGCGACCGACGACCGCGGCCTCGACGATGACCTTGGGGTCATGCCGGCGCGCCGTCGCGATGGCGCCGTCCAACTGATCCCAGCTCGATACCCGGCTCACACCGATCGAGGAGCCGCCCCGGGCGGGTTTGACGAACACCGGCAGGCCCAGCCGCTCGAACTCGTCGGGGTGCGGCCTCGCGTGCGACGGGCGCAGCACCGCGTAGTCACCGATCGGCAATCCTTCGGCGGCGAACAGCTTTTTGGTGAACTCCTTATCCATGCCGGCCGCGCTGGCGAGCACGCCGGCCCCCACGTAGGGCACACCGGCGAGCTCCAGCAGACCCTGAATGGTGCCGTCCTCGCCGTAAGGGCCGTGCAGCACCGGGAACACGACATCGACCGACGCCAACACCTCAGTGGCGCCGGGCGCGAGGGACACCAGCTGGCCGCTGCGCCGAGGGTCGGCGGGCAGCGCCAGTTCGGTTCCCGACGCGGCGGTGACCTCGGGCAGTTGCCGGTCGGTGATCGCCAGCGTTGCGGGGTCGCCGTCGGTGAGCACCCACGAACCTTCCGGAGTGATGCCGATCGCGAGCACGTCGAACCGCTCCGGGTCCAGATTGCGCAGAATGCTGCCCGCTGAGACGCACGAGATGGCGTGCTCGTTGCTGCGCCCGCCGAAGACGACGGCGACGCGTACCCGCTCGCCTGAACTGGCGTGCGGCGGCCGCTGGCTGGCATTCACAATCTCAAGAGGCTACCGGGTGGCACCCGGCCCGGTCGGGTGGCGGGCCTTTGCGGCGGCCTTTTCACATGTCCGGCGTCTTTATTCGGGCTTGGTCCTGCGGCCCAGGAGCAGGGCCATCGCCTCGTCCACAGACAACCCTTTGTGGCACACGCGGTGCACGGCGTCGGTGAGGGGCATTTCGACGTCGTAACTGGCTGCCAGCGCCAACACCGACTCGCAGGACGTCACGCCCTCGACGACGTGCCCGTCGCCGCCGTCGGGCGTGCCGGCCAGCAGCGACTGGATGGTCGCGCCCTGGCCGAGCCGTTCGCCCAGCGACCGGTTGCGCGAACGCGGTGAGCTGCACGTCGCCACCAGGTCGCCCACTCCGGCCAGCCCGGCCAGCGTCGCGCCCTTGGCGCCGAGGGCAATCCCCAGCCGCATGATCTCGGCCAGGCCGCGGGTGATGATTGCCGCCGAGGTGTTCTCGCCGAGCCCGACCCCGACGGCCATCCCGCACGCCAGGGCAATGACGTTCTTGCAGGCCCCGCCGATCTCGGTGCCGACCACGTCGCTGTTGGTGTACGGGCGGAAGTAGCCGCTGTTCAGCATGCGCTGCAGGGCGACGGCCCGGCCCGAGTCGCTGCACGCGATGACGGTGGCGGCGGGCTGGGAAGCGGCGATTTCGCTGGCCAGGTTGGGCCCGGAGATCACCGCGACCTGAGACGGATCGACGCCGGTGACCGAGACGATGACCTGGCTCATCCGCATCAACGTGCCCAGTTCGATGCCCTTGGCGAGGCTGACCAGCGTGGCGCCCCCACGAATCAGCGGCGCCCAGCGCTCGAGGTTGCCGCGCATCGTCTGCGCGGGCACGCCCAGCAGTACCGTCGACGCGTCGCGCAGGGCTTCGGCGGCGTCGGCGGTGGCCCGGATGCCCGGCGGCAGCAACGTGCCGGGCAGGTAGTCGGGGTTGTATCGGGTGGAATTGATCTGCTCGGCGAGCTCGGGCCTGCGGGCCCACAGGGTGACCTCCGTTCCCGGCCCTCCAGCGTCGAGCAGCACTTTGGCCAGCGCCGTGCCCCACGCCCCGGCACCCATCACCGCGACGGCGCCCGATGATGCGCTGGTCATGTAGGACCCCCTGTCCATGGTCGGTGTTGCTCGCGCGGCACTCGCAGCCGCTACACCCTAGATCAGCGACGAACCGGCCGTCACGCGAACCGGCACAGGGCGGATCGCTCACGGTCCGCGAGCGATGCGCGGCGCGTCGCTGGCAGGATGACTTCTCATGAGCGGCATACGAGCCGACGGTGCGGCCAACGGCGGGGGCGGCGATGTGGCGTTGATCATCGCCGTCAAGAGGTTGGCCGCGGCCAAGACCAGGCTGGCCCCGGTCTTCTCGGCGCGCACGCGGGAAAGCGTCGTACTCGCCATGTTGATGGACACCCTGGCCGCCGCCGGGCGGGTCCGGTCGCTGGGTTCGATCACCGTGATCACGCCCGACGACGCTGCGGCCGCGGCTGCCGTCGATCTGGGCGCCGACGTGCTGGCCGACCCGACACCCGAGGGTCATCCGGATCCACTGAACAACGCCATTGCCACCGCGGAACGCGCGGTAGGGAGTTCCTTTGCCAATGTCGTTGCGCTGCAAGGGGATTTACCCGCACTGCAGACCCAGGAGCTGAACGAGGCGATCGCCGCCGCGCGCGCGCACCGCCGCAGCTTCGTCGCCGACCGGCTGGCAACGGGCACCGCGGCGCTGTTCGCGTTCGGCAGCCCGCTCGACCCGCAATTCGGCTCCGATTCCTCGGCGCGGCACCGCAGTTCGGGTGCGATCGAGCTGACCGGCGCCTGGCCCGGCCTGCGGTGTGACGTCGACACTCCCAACGATCTCGCCGCCGCCCGCCGCCTCGGGGTGGGGCCGGCGACCGCGCGCGCGATCACGACGCACTGACCCGATCGGTAAACCTGTCCGGCAGGTAAACGTCATCCCAACGGCGAATAGATGTCCCTTGAGCGCTAGCAGCGGCCGCGCATGATGAGCAATGATCGCAGGGTGACTGAAATCGAAGCTGAGGCGCGACCCGACGAGAATTTGTGGCATTCGGGCGACTCGGCCGTGGCGGCACCACCGGCCGCGACCCAGGCCGCGCTGACCGATCTCCCGGACGACCGTTACCTCAATCGCGAACTGAGCTGGCTCGACTTCAACGCCCGCGTGCTGGCGCTCGCCGACGACAACTCGCTGCCGCTGCTGGAACGCGCCAAGTTCCTGGCGATCTTCGCCTCCAACCTCGACGAGTTTTATATGGTGCGCGTCGCCGGTCTCAAGCGCCGTGACGAGATGGGATTGTCGGTTCGCTCCGCCGACGGTTTGACGCCGCGAAAGCAACTTGCGCTCATCGGCGAACAAACTCAGCGGATCGCGACCCGGCACGCGCGGGTGTTCCTCGATTCGGTGCGGCCCGCACTCGCCGAGGAAGGCATTCACATCGTCACGTGGGCCGACCTCGATCAGCGCGAGCGCGACGAATTGTCGGCGTATTTCACCGAACAGGTCTTCCCCGTTCTGACGCCGCTGGCCGTCGATCCCGCGCACCCGTTTCCCTTCGTCAGCGGGTTGAGCCTGAACCTGGCGGTCATGGTGCGTCAGCCCGAGGACGGCGGTCAGCACTTCGCCCGAGTCAAGGTGCCCAACAACGTCGATCGCTTCGTCGAGCTCGCCGCCATCAGCAGCGCGGACGACGGCGGGCGGAGCATCGTTCGCTACCTTCCGATGGAAGAGCTGATCGCGGCCTTCCTTCCTCTTCTCTTCCCGGGCATGGAAATCGTGGAGCACCATGCTTTCCGCATCACCCGCAACGCCGACATGGAAGTCGAAGAAGACCGCGACGAGGATCTTCTGCAGGCGCTGGAACGAGAACTGGCGCGCCGGCGGTTCGGCCCGCCGGTGCGACTCGAAATCGCCGACGACATGACCGAGGGCATGCTGGAATTGCTGCTGCGCGAACTCGATGTGCATCCCGGTGACGTCATCGAAGTGCCCGGCCTACTCGATCTTTCGTCGCTGTGGCAGATCTACGGACTGGACCGGCCCGCGCTGAAGGACCCGGCGTTCGTCCCGGACACCCACCCCGCCTTCGCCGACCGCGAGTCTCCCAAGAGCATTTTCGCGACGCTGCGCGAGGGCGACGTCCTGGTGCACCACCCGTACGACTCCTTCTCCACCAGCGTGCAGCGATTCATCCAGCAGGCCGCCGCGGACCCGAACGTGCTCGCGATCAAACAAACGCTGTACCGCACCTCCGGTGATTCGCCGATCGTGCGGGCGCTGATCGAAGCGGCCGAGGCCGGAAAGCAGGCCGTGGCCCTCGTCGAGATCAAGGCGCGTTTCGACGAACAGGCCAACATCCGCTGGGCGCGCGCACTCGAGCAGGCGGGCGTGCATGTGGTGTACGGGCTCGTCGGCCTCAAGACGCACTGCAAGACGTGCTTGGTGGTGCGCCGCGAAGGTTCGGCCATCCGGCGGTACTGCCACATCGGAACCGGCAACTACAACAGCAAAACCGCCCGCCTGTACGAGGATGTCGGCCTGCTGACCGCCAACCCCGATATCGGCGCGGACCTCACCGATTTGTTCAATTCGCTTACCGGCTATTCGCGTAAGGTCTCCTATCGCAATCTGCTGGTGGCGCCGCACGGAATTCGCGCCGGCATCATCGAGCGGGTCGAACGCGAGATCGAAGCGCACCGCGAACGCGGAGACGGACGCATTCGCCTGAAGATGAATGCGCTCGTCGACGAGCAGGTGATCGATGCGCTCTACCGGGCGTCGCAGGCCGGGGTGCGGGTCGAGGTCGTGGTGCGCGGCATCTGTGCGTTGCGCCCCGGCGCCGACGGCTTTTCGGAGAACATTTTCGTCCGCTCGATTCTCGGTCGTTTCCTGGAGCACTCGCGGATCATCCATTTCCGCAACATCAACGAGTTCTGGATCGGTAGCGCCGACATGATGCACCGCAACCTCGATCGGCGCGTGGAGGTGCTCGCTCAGGTCAAGGATCCCAAGCTCACCGCGCAGCTGGACGAATTGTTCGAATCCGCACTGCATCCCTCGACCCGGTGCTGGGAATTGGGGCCCGACGGGCAGTGGACCCCGTCACCACAAGAGGGCCATACCGTGCGCGACCACCAAGTATCCTTGATGGAGCGCCATCGCAGTCCCTAGCCCTGTGTGGTTGATTTCCGGTCGTTTCCCCGGGCGCATCCTGATCAGGCGTGCGGCCCTGAAGTGAATTGATCTGCAGGAGTTGAGGTGCCGACCCAGAATTCGTCCGCCGCACGGCGCTCCGGAAGCCGAGTCGTCTATGCCGCCGGTGCGGTGCTGTGGCGACCGGGCAATAGCGATGCGGACGACCACGACGTCGAGATCGCCGTGATTCACCGTCCCCGCTATGACGACTGGTCACTGCCCAAGGGCAAGGTGGATCCCGGCGAGACCGCCCCGGTGGCGGCCGTGCGCGAGGTGCGGGAGGAGACGGGTCAGCACGCCATCCTCGGCAGGCGGCTCGACTCGGTGAGCTATCCGATCGACCAGGGCGTCAAAAAAGTCTGCTACTGGGCGGCGCGCTCCACCGGCGGGGAATTCGTGCCGGGCAACGAAGTGGACGGGTTGGTGTGGCTGCCGATCGCCGAGGCGATGCAGAAGCTGGACTACGCGCAGGACCGAAAAGTGCTGCGCCACTTCAACAAAAAGCCCGCCGATACGCAAACAATGTTGGTGGTCCGACACGGCACGGCGGGCCGCAAATCGCGTTTCTCCGGCGACGATGCGAAGCGGCCGCTGGACAAACGTGGACGCGCGCAGGCCGAAGCGCTGGTGCCGCAACTGCTCGCCTTCGGTGCGTCACAAGTGCATGCGGCCGACCGGCTCCGCTGCCACCAGACCGTCGAGCCGCTTGCCGCGGACTTGGAGGTCCCCGTCCACAACGAACCCACCCTCACCGAAGAGGCGTATGCCAAGAACGCGAAACGCGGGCGCCACCGAATGCTGGACATCGCCGAGGAGAAGGGCACGCCCGTTGTCTGCACTCAAGGCAAGGTGATTCCGGACTTGATCGCGTGGTGGTGTGAGCGCGATGGCGTGCGGCCCGACAAATCGCGCAACCACAAGGGCAGCACCTGGGTACTGTCGCTGTCAGACGGACGGTTGGTGGCTGCCGACCACATCGGCGGCGCGCTGGCCGCCAACGTGCGGGCCTAGCGTGATGGCGGCGGGCCGCCGCTAACGCACGAATACCCTTCGGGGGCTTCAATGCCGCCCGAAGGGTACTCGTGTCTAGAACTTGACTCCGCTACTTGCGACCGCGACGAGCGGTCGTCTTCTTTGCGGCAGCCTTGCGGGCCGGAGCCTTGCTCGCGGCCTTGCGGGCCGGAGCCTTGGTCGCGGCCTTCTTGGCCGGAGCCTTCTTGGCCGCAGTCTTCTTGGCCGGAGCCTTGGTCGCCGCCTTGCGGACTGGAGCCTTCTTGGCCGCAGTCTTCTTGGCCGGAGCCTTGGTCGCGGCCTTGCGGGCCGGAGCCTTCTTGGCGGCGGCCTTCTTGGCCGGGGCCTTCTTAGCCGCGGCCTTCTTGGCGGGGGCCTTCTTCGCGGCGGTCTTCTTCGCCGCGCCGCTACCTGCTACGACTCCGCGCTTGACGGCGGGGCCGTCCGACGGGAGGCGCTGTGCGCCAGACACAACCGCTTTGAACTGTGCACCGGGGCGGAACGCCGGGACGGACGTCGGCTTCACCTTCACCGTCTCACCGGTCCGCGGGTTGCGGGCCACCCGTGCTGCACGGCGCCGCTGCTCGAACACACCGAACCCGGTGATGGTCACGCTGTCGCCCTTGTGTACCGCACGCACAATGGTGTCGACAACGTTCTCGACCGCTGCGGTCGCCTGTCGACGGTCCGTGTTCAATTTAGTTGTGAGCACATCAATGAGCTCTGCCTTGTTCATCAATCCCTCCGACACTAGTGGTCCTCGATTTGAACCGACTAGTGGACACGGTAAACCCTCACCCAGCAAATTTCCAAGAGCCACGCGCAATTTCAAGGCAAAGGGTGCGACGTTTTCGCAATCCGGTTGCCGCCCTTGACCGGTGGAGGGTGTTAAAAATCGGCTCGGTTTAGTTAGCCGATCAAGCAGAAAATCGGCCTCACTCAGCCGTTGAAGAGGTGGGCACAGTGCGCGGTTTCCAGTCCGGATACGCCGCCTCGAACGCCTCGATTTCATCGAGTTTCCGCAGCGTAAGGGCTATATCGTCAAGGCCTTCGAGCAGTCGCCAGGCGGTATGGTCGTCAATCTTGAACGGCAGCACCGTCGTTCCCGCGGTGATATTTCGATCTTGAAGATTGACAGTGATTTCCAAGCCCGGGCTCTGCTCGATGAGCTTCCAGAGCAGTTCCACACCGTCCTGAGAAACTTCGGCCGCCAGCAGCCCCGCCTTGCCGGCGTTGCCCCGGAAAATGTCACCGAACCGAGACGAGATGACCACCCGGAACCCGTAGTCCATCAGTGCCCACACCGCATGCTCACGCGACGATCCCGTCCCGAAATCGGGTCCTGCCACTAGCACCGACCCGCGGTCAAAGGGGCTGAGATTTAGTACGAATGACGGATCCGACCGCCAGCTGGCGAACAATCCGTCCTCGAAACCGGTTCGGGTGACACGCTTCAAATACACCGCCGGAATGATCTGATCGGTGTCCACATTGGAGCGCCGCAGCGGTACACCGATACCGGTGTGGGTGTGAAATGCTTCCATGCTCATCCCTTCACAGTCGAATTCGTCAGCTCAAATCGGCTGGAGCAGACAATCTGCCGCGAACCGCCGTCGCTGCGGCAACGGCCGGAGACACCAAATGCGTCCGGCCGCCTTTACCCTGGCGCCCTTCGAAGTTGCGGTTGGACGTCGCGGCACACCGCTCCCCCGGCGAGAGCTGGTCGGGATTCATCCCCAGGCACATTGAGCAGCCCGCCTGGCGCCATTCGGCGCCCGCGGCGGTGAAAACCTCACCCAGCCCTTCGGCTTCGGCCTGCGCGCGCACGCGCATCGAGCCCGGCACGACGAGCATCCGCACCCCCGAGGCGATCGTGCGGCCGCGCAGCACGTCGGCGACGACCCGTAGATCCTCGATACGACCGTTGGTACAAGAGCCCACAAACACCGTGTCAACGGCGATGTCGCGCATCGGCGTGCCTGGTTGAAGGTCCATATATGCCAACGCTTTCTCAGCCGCCTGGCGCTGCGCGTCGTCGATCATCAGCTCGGGATCCGGCACGGCATCGGCCAACGGCACACCCTGACCGGGGTTGGTGCCCCACGTCACGAATGGGCTCAGCGACGCGGCGTCGAGGTACACCTCGGTGTCGAATTCGGCACCGGGGTCGCTGTGCAGCCGCTGCCAATAGTTCATCGCCGCATCCCATTGCGCCCCTTGCGGGGCGTGTGGCCGGTCACGCAGGAATTCGAACGTGGTTTCGTCCGGAGCCACCATCCCCGCCCGAGCACCGGCTTCGATGCTCATATTGCATACGGTCATCCGGCCTTCCATCGACAGCGATTCGATGGCGCTGCCTCGATATTCGATGACATGCCCCTGCCCACCGCCGGTGCCGATCTTGGCGATCAGAGCGAGGATGATGTCCTTGGCCGTCACGCCGGTGGGCAGTTGCCCATCGACGTTGACCGCCATCGTCTTGAACGGCCGCAGCGGCAGCGTCTGGGTGGCCAGCACGTGCTCGACCTCCGAAGTGCCAATCCCCATGGCCAGCGCGCCGAATGCGCCGTGCGTCGAGGTGTGGCTATCACCACACACCACCGTCATTCCGGGCTGGGTGAGCCCCAGCTGCGGCCCGACCACATGCACAATGCCCTGCTCGGCGTTGCCCATCGGATATAGCCGCACACCGAATTCGGCGCAGTTTCGCCGCAATGTCTCCACCTGGGTCCGCGACACCGGGTCGGCGATCGGCTTGTCGATATCGGTGGTCGGGACGTTGTGATCCTCGGTCGCCAGCGTCAGGTCGGGGCGGCGCACCGGCCGTCCGGCCAAGCGCAGGCCGTCGAAAGCCTGCGGGCTGGTGACCTCATGCACCAAATGCAGATCGATGTAGATCAAGTCGGGCTCGCTGGCGCCACCAGATACCACAACGTGGTCGTCCCAAACTTTTTCGGCCAGAGTGCGCGGTTTGGTGGCGGCACCCGCCGCCCCTTGGTCGATTCCCATCTCGAACTCGCCTCGATTCGCCTCGTTAGCGGCTCGCCGATCAGTCCGGCTGTGATCTCATAATGCGAGACGCTAGTATCTCCTTGTGAGACAGCATAGCGGCATCGGCGTCCTGGACAAAGCCGTGGGTATCCTGCAGACCATCGCCCAATCGCCGTGTGGATTAGCCGAACTGTGTGAGCGGACCTCTTTACCCCGCGCCACCGCATACCGGCTGGCCGCCGCCCTCGAAGTCCATCGCCTGCTCGCCCGCGACGACGAGGGACGCTGGCTGCTTGGTCCGGCCGTCACCGAGCTCGCGGCGCACGTCCACGATCCGCTGCTGACCGCCAGCGCGGCGGTCCTCCCGCTGTTGCGTGAAACGACCGGGGAGTCCGTGCAGCTCTACCGTCGCGAGGGCACCGACCGCGTCTGCGTGACCGCGCTCGAACCCGCTGCGGGCCTTCGCGATACGGTTCCCATCGGGGCGCGGTTGCCGATGACGGCCGGGTCGGGCGCCAAAGTGCTACTGGCCCATAGCGACGCGGCCACTCAGAAAGCGGTGCTCGCGACCGCGAAATTCACCGAACGAACACTGGCCGAAGTGCGGCGGCGGGGCTGGGCCCAAAGCGTGGCCGAGCGCGAGCCGGGCGTGGCGAGTGTGTCGGCGCCGGTGCGCGATAGCCGCGGCGCCGTTGTCGCGGCCATCTCGGTGTCCGGCCCCATCGACCGGATCGGCCGGCGCCCAGGGGCGCGGTGGGCCGCCGATCTGCTGTCCGCCGCCGAAGCCCTCACCCGCCGCCTTTAGCGTCGAGTGTGCGTCCACGGCGCCGTAATCGACGAAATTCGTGGCCCTCGCCGCACGCTCAGCGCCACCAGTGCGCAGTCACCGCTGACCGCCTGACAGACTGACCGGCATGGGAACCAATCAGCGCGCCAGCATCGTCATGTCCGAAGACGAGATCGCCGAGTTCGTGGTGAAAAGCCGCACCGGCACGCTGGCCACGATCGGCGTCGACGGCCAGCCTCACCTGACCGCCATGTGGTACGCCGTCGTCGACGGCGAGATCTGGCTGGAGACCAAGGCCAAGTCGCAGAAAGCCGTCAACCTCAAGCGCGATCCGCGCGTGAGCTTCCTGATCGAGGACGGACACACCTACGACACGCTGCGCGGGGTGTCCTTCGAGGGCGTGGCCGAAATCGTCGACGATCCCGACGTCTCACACCGCGTGGGCGTCAGCGTCTGGGAGCGCTACACCGGTCCCTACAGCGACGACATGAAACCGTTCGTCGAGCAGATGATGAACAAGCGGGTCTGCGTTCGCATTGTGGCCCGGCGGGCTCGCTCGTGGGATCACCGCAAACTCGGCTTGCCGGCCATGCCGGTGGGTGGATCGACGGCACCGGCAGTCCTGGGGACCGACCAGTAGCTGCGAAATTTGTAGCCCCGATGGGATTCGAACCCACGCTACCGCCGTGAGAGGGCGGCGTCCTAGGCCGCTAGACGACGGGGCCAGACACGATCCGAGCAGTCAGCATAGCTCACCCCGCTAGGCCCACCTAATCGCTTGAGACGGGGAGTATTAGCGGGAGTTTTGCTGGGGTACCAGGACTCGAACCTAGAATGGCTGAACCAGAATCAGCTGTGTTGCCAATTACACCATACCCCATTGGCTGCCTAAAACCGCTGGTCAGCGCCGATTGCAGACTTTCACAAGCTCGCTGAAGTCCGCCGCCGCCAGCCGTTGTCGGCCTTTCGGAAAACCGGAGTGCAGACTACCAAAGTCTCGCCGGACACTCCGCACGCGCGGTCTCGGCGCTCAAGCGGGGTCCCGCCCGGCCGTCTCCCGCGCCGCCCGCAGTCGCAGCATGCTGCGGTCGCGGCCCAGCAGCTCCAGCGACTCGAACAACGGCGGGCTGATCGTCGTCCCGGTGGCCCCCACCCTGATCGGCCCGAACGCCTTGCGCGGCTTGAGGCCCAGATCGTCGATGAGCGCGGACTTGAGCGCGGCTTCGATCTGCGGAGCCGTCCAGTCCCCCACGGCATCCAGCGCGGGCAGCGCCGCATCCAAAACCGCGGCGCCGTCGGCTCCCAGCTCTTTGGCGGCGGCCTTGGGGTCAAGCGCGTACTCGTCGTCGTTGAGGAACTTCAGCAGGTCCCACGCGTCACCGAGCACCACGATCCGGGTCTGCACCAGCTCCGCCGCGGTGGTGAAGCTGGCCTCATCCAGCTCGAGGCGATGACCGTGCACGTTGAAGTAGTCGCGCAGCCTGGCCGCGAAGTCGTCGACGGCCAGCATCCGGATGTGCTCCGCGTTGAGCGCGTCGGCCTTCTTCTGGTCGAAGCGGGCGGGATTGGAGTTGACGTTGACCACGTCGAACGCTGTCACCATCTCCTCGAGGCTGAACACGTCGTGGTCGTCGGCGATGGCCCAGCCGAGCAACGCGAGATAGTTGAGCAGCCCTTCGGGGATGAAGCCCCGGTCGCGGTGAGCGAACAGGTTCGACTGCGGGTCGCGCTTGGAGAGCTTTTTGGTTCCCTCCCCCAATACCGTTGGGAGGTGCGCAAACTGCGGAGTGCGCTCGGCCACACCGATCCGGATCAGCGCCTGATACAGCGCAAGCTGGCGCGGCGTCGACGACAGCAGGTCCTCGCCGCGCAGCACATGGGTGATCTTCATCAGCGCGTCGTCGCATGGGTTGACCAAGGTGTACAACGGATCTCCGTTGGCGCGGGTCAATGCGAAATCGGGCACGGACCCGGCGGCGAAGCTGGTGGTGCCGCGAACCAGGTCGCCCCACGCGAGGTCTTCGTCCGGCATTCGCAGCCGCACCACCGGTTTGCGGCCCTCCGCCAGGAACGCGGCGCGCTGGGAATCGGTCAGCTGCCGGTCGAAATTGTCGTAGCCCAGCTTGGGATTACGGCCCGCGGCGATGTGGCGCGCCTCGACCTCCTCCGGCGTCGAGAACGCGTAGTAGGCCTCCCCCGCTTCGAGCAGCTTGGCCACCACATCGTGATAGATCTCACTGCGCAGTGATTGGCGGTAGGGACCATAAGGTCCGCCGACCTCTGGTCCCTCGTCCCAATCCAGCCCGAGCCAGCGCAGCGCGTCCAGCAGCGCCAGGTAGCTTTCCTCGCTGTCGCGCTGCGCATCGGTGTCCTCGATGCGAAAGACGAAGGTGCCTCCGGTGTGTCGGGCGTAGGCCCAATTGAACAGCGCGGTGCGCACCATCCCGACGTGTGGGGTGCCGGTGGGCGACGGACAGAATCGGACCCGGACTTGGGCTGGTGTAGTCACGATTTTCCTTTACGGACCACGGGATTGGTGAGGGTGCCGATGCCCTCGATGGTGATGGAGACGGTGTCCCCGTCTTCGATGGGGCCGACACCCGCCGGCGTTCCGGTGAGGATGATGTCACCCGGCAGCAAGGTCATCACGGCCGAAATCCACTCGACGATCGATCCGATGCCGTGAATCAGCAGCGAGGTACGGCTGTGCTGCTTGACGTCCCCGTTGACCTCGGTGCGCAATTCCAGATCGCCCGGGTCCAGCGGTTTGAGGTCGGTGACTATCCACGGCCCCACCGGGCAGAAGGTGTCGTGCCCCTTTGCCCTGGTCCACTGGCCATCGGATTTTTGTTGATCCCGCGCCGACACGTCGTTGCCGATGGTGTAGCCGAGGATGTTCTCCGCCGCCTGAGCGGCCGAGACGTCCTTGCAGGGCCGGCCGATGACCACCGCCAGCTCACCCTCGAAGTGCACCGGTGATGCGTTGGCCGGCAAGCGAATAGGCACGTTCGGCCCGATGATCGCCGTGTTGGGTTTGAGGAAGATCACCGGATCCACCGGGGCCGGGCCGGTCATGTCCTTCATTTCCGCGATGTGATCAACGTAGTTCTTCCCTACGCACACCACCTTGCTGGCAAGTATCGGGGCGAGCAGTCGCACGTCGGCCAGCGGCCATGATCGGCCGGTGAAGTTCGGCGTGCCGAACGGATGTTCGGCGATCTCCCGCGCGATCATCTCGGCTGGGTCGTCGAGTTCGCCTTCGATACTGACGAAGGCGACACCGTCCGGGCTGGCGATTCGACCAAGGCGCATTCGGTTGAGCCTAGTGACGGTCGCGAGCGCGGCGTAGCCGGGCGTGGCGGGCCGTCACCATCCGAGCTAGTGACGGTCGCGAGCGCGGCGTAGCCGGGCGTGGCGGGCCGTCACCATGCGAGCCAGTGACGGTCGCGAGCGCGGCGTAGCCGGGCGTGGCGAGGGCCGCCGCCGGTGCACGTCCTACCCCTACATTTCGCGCGGATATGCAAGCATGGGGAATGCAGACCGACCCTGCCGCGACGCCCGAAATCGGCGCCGGCGCGCGCTGGTCGCTCATGATCGCTTCGCTGCTGGCAACTGCGAGTTCGTTCCTCTTCATCAACGGTGTCGCGTTCCTCATCCCGTCGCTGCAAGCGGCACGCGGCATCCGGCTCGACGAAGCCGGTCTGCTGGCCTCGATGCCCAGCTGGGGCATGGTGATCACGCTGGTGCTCTGGGGATACGTGCTGGACCGGGTCGGCGAACGGGTGGTGATGACCACGGGTTCGGCGCTGACCGCGATAGCCGCCTACGCCGCGGCCTCGGCGCATTCGATGGTGATGATCGCCGTGTACCTGTTTCTCGGCGGTATGGCCGCGGCGAGCTGCAACACGGCCGGCGGCCGGCTGGTATCCGCCTGGTTCCCGCCACACCAGCGCGGGCTGGCGATGGGTATTCGCCAAACCGCGCAACCCTTGGGGATCGCGTTGGGCGCCATGATAATTCCCGAACTTGCCGAACACGGGCCGCAGGCCGGGCTCCGGTTCACCGCGCTGGCGTGCACTCTCGGGGCGATAGTGAGCGTCGTCGGAATCGTCGACCCGCCGCGCAAACCCCGCGCCAACGCGAGCGTTCAGGAACTCGCCAGCCCGTATCGAGGATCGTTGACACTGTGGCGAATTCACGCGGTGGCGGGCCTGCTGATGATGCCGCAAACGGTGACCGTGACGTTCATGCTGGTGTGGCTGATCAGGAACCTGCACTGGTCGGTCGCGGCCGCCGGCGGGTTGGTCACTCTGTCGCAGCTGCTCGGCGCGCTCGGCCGCGTCGCCGTCGGCCGCTGGTCCGATCGACTCGGCTCACGCATGCGGCCCGTGCGCTACATCGCGGCCGCCGCGGTGCTGGTTCTGCTGCTGCTGGCGTGGGCCGACTACATGAACACCCGATGGCAGGCGGCGCTGATGGTCGCGATCGCGGTGATCGCGGTCCTCGACAACGGGCTGGAAGCCACCGCCATCACCGAATTCGCCGGGCCGTACTGGAGCGGGCGCGCACTGGGCATCCAGAACACCACGCAGCGGATGATGGCGGCCGCCGGTCCACCATTGTTCGGTGCCTTGATCTCGGCCGCGAAATACCCACCGGCATGGATGTTGTGCGCGTTGTTCCCCCTGGCGGCGGTGCCGCTGGTGCCCACGCGGCTGCTGCCGCCTGGCCTGGAGACTAGAGCCCGGCAGCAATCCGTTCGCCGACTTCGGTGGTGGCGCGCCGTTCGTTCCCACGCGTTGCCAGATACTGCTCGACGGCCCGGTCCACCCGCGTAGCGGCGGCGTCCTCGCCCAGGTGGGCGAGCAGCAGCGCCACCGACATGATGGCGGCGGTCGGATCGGCGATGCCTTGCCCGGCGATGTCCGGAGCGCTACCGTGGACCGGCTCGAACATCGAGGGATTCGCCCGGGTGCCGTCGATGTTTCCACTGGCCGCCAAGCCAATTCCGCCGCACACCGCCGCCGACAGGTCGGTGATGATGTCGCCGAACAGATTGTCGGTGACGATCACGTCGAAGCGACCGGGGTCGGTGACCATGAAGATGGTCGCGGCGTCGATGTGTTGATACGCGACCTCGACCTCGGGGTAGTCGCGGCCAACCTCCGCCACGATGCGCGACCACAGCTTGCCGGCGAAGGTGAGCACGTTGGTTTTGTGCACCAGCGTCAAGTGCTTTCGGCGTCGCCGTGCCCGCTCGAACGCGTCGGACACCACGCGGCGCACACCGAAAGCCGTGTTCTGGCTTACCTCGGTCGCCACTTCGTTGGGCGTTCCGACGCGGATGGCGCCGCCCGTGCCGGTGTACGGACCTTCGGTTCCCTCGCGCACCACCACGAAGTCGATCGCGGGGTTGCCGGCCAGTGGGCTGTTCACTCCCGGATACAGCCGTCCCGGCCGCAAGTTGATGTGATGATCGAGCTCGAAACGCAGGCGCAGCAACAACCCTCGCTCCAGCACACCGCTGGGCACCGACGGGTCACCGATGGCCCCGAGCAGAATGGCGTCATGCGCCCGCAGCTCGTCGACGACCGAGTCCGGCAGTAGCTCCCCGGTGGCGTGATACCGCCGTGCCCCCAGGTCGTAGCTGGTCTTGTCCACCCCGGGCAGCACGATGTCCAAGACCTTGATGGCTTCGGAAATGACTTCGGGCCCGATACCGTCGCCCTCGATCACCGCCAGCTTCATCGGAGCCGCTCCTCGTCGCTTCGCTTCGCGTCGTCGCCGGGGCGGGTCACGAAAGATCAACCACCTCAAGCTTGTTGGCGCCGACGGCCGCGCCGATTTCGGCCCGCACGTCGCCCGGCACGGCTTGGTCCAGCCGCAGCAGGATCGTCGCACTCGGGCCCTCGGCGTCCTCCGAGAGCTGCGCCGCTTCGATGTTCACCCCGGCCGACCCCAGCAGGGTGCCGATCTTGCCCAGCGCCCCGGGCTGGTCGACATAGTTGATGACCAGGTTGATGCCCTGGGCGCGCAGATCGAAGTTGCGGCCGTTGATCTGCACGATCTTCTCCACGAGCTGCGGGCCGGACAGGGTGCCCGCGACGTTGACGGCGGTGCCGTCGTGCGCGACCGCACGGACGTCGACCACGCTGCGGTGGTTCGGGCTTTCCGATGCGGTGCCGATTTCGGCGATGATGCCACGCTCTTCGGCGAGCGCCGGGGCGTTGACGAACGTCACCGGCCCCTCGACGACGGCCGAGAACAATCCGCGCAGCGCCGAAAGCTTAAGCACCTCAACGTCTTCGGAGGCAAGCTCGCCGCGCACCTGCACAGACAGCGACACCGGCGGGCCATCGGACAGCGTGGCGGCCAGCACCCCGAGCTTGCGCACCAGGTCCAGCCAGGGCGCAACCTCCTCGTTGACCACCCCACCGCCGACGTTGACCGCGTCGGGAACGAATTCCCCGGCCAGGGCGAGTTTCACGCTTGCGGCGACATCGGTGCCGGCCCGGTCCTGCGCCTCTTCGGTCGACGCCCCCAGATGCGGCGTGACCACCACTTGCGGCAGCTCGAACAACGGGCTGTCGGTGCACGGCTCTTTGGAGAAGACATCCAGACCTGCCGCGCGGACGTGGCCACTGCGCACCGCGTCGGCCAGCGCGGCCTCGTCCACCAGACCACCACGGGCCGCGTTGACGATGATGACGCCCGGTTTGGTCTTCGCCAGCGCGTCCTTGTCGATCAGGCCCGCGGTTTCGGGCGTCTTCGGCAGGTGCACCGAGATGAAGTCGGCGCGGGTCAGCAGTTCGTCCAGCGTCAGCAGCTCGATGCCCAACTGTGCGGCGCGGGCCGGCGACACGTAGGGGTCGTAGGCGATCAGGTGGGTGCCGAAGGCGCTGAGCCGCTGGGCGACCAGCTGCCCGATCCGGCCGAGGCCGACAACGCCGACCGTCTTGCCGAAGATCTCGGTGCCGGAGAAGGACGACCGCTTCCAGGCGTGCTCGCGCAGTGAGGCATCGGCGGCCGGGACCTGCCGGGCGGCGGACAGCAGCAGCGCCAAGGCGTGCTCGGCGGCGCTGTGGATGTTCGACGTCGGCGCGTTGACCACCAGCACACCGCGCTCGGTGGCGGCGTCGACGTCGACGTTGTCCAAGCCCACACCGGCGCGGGCGACGATCTTCAGCTTGGGCGCCGCCGCCAGCACCTCGGCGTCGACGGTGGTGGCCGAACGTACCAGCAGCGCGTCGGCCTCGGGCACGGCCGCCAGCAGCTTCTCGCGATCGGGGCCGTCGACCCAGCGCACCTCGACCTGGTCGCCCAGGGCTGCGACGGTGGATTCGGCAAGCTTGTCGGCAATGAGTACAACAGGCAGATTCACCCGGCCAGCCTATCGGCTGGAATTCAGGGGTGGACGTCACCGTCGTCGGCAGCGGACGTAACGGGCTGACCGGTGCCGTAATCCGCCCCCAGGCCGGCCCGAAACTGCAGGTCGTCGAAGCTCAACCGACCTTCGAGGTGCGCGCACCGCACCCGACCGGCACGACATCTGCTGGGCCGTCGCGTCGCCGTTGTTCACCGACCTGCCCGCCACCGCCCGCGGCCTTCCGGCGCCGGAGCGCCCGGGATTCCGGATTTGCGTCCTACGATGACGCGGTGACGAAACTTGCGATCATCTACTACTCGGCCACCGGCCACGGCACCACGATGGCGCAGCGCGTTTGCGCCGCGGCCGAATCGGCGGGGGCCGACGTCCGCCTGAGGCATGTCGCCGAAACGCACGATCCCGAGTCGTTCGCCCACAACCCGGCCTGGACGGCGAACTATGAGGCCACCAAAGACCTTCCGTCCGCCACCGGCGACGACATCGTCTGGGCCGATGCGGTGATCTTCGGTTCACCGACCCGGTTCGGTTCTCCGGCAGCGCAATTGCGCGCCTTCCTCGACTCGCTGGGCGGGCTGTGGGCGCAGGGCAAGCTGGCGGACAAGGTGTATGCGGGCTTCACGTCGTCCAACACCATCCACGGCGGTCAGGAAACCACCCTGCTCTCGCTGTACATCACGCTCATGCACTTCGGCGGCATCATCGTGCCGCCGGGATACACGGACCCGTGCAAGTTCGTCGATGGCAATCCCTACGGGGCGAGCCTGCTCACCACCCACGACAACATCAAAGAATTCGACGAGCCCACCGGGACTGCCCTCGAACACCTGGCTCGCCGGGTGGTGGAGACCGCCGGACGCCTCGCGGCGTCCTAACACCACAACGTGCACTCAGGCGAAAGACTCGCGGACTATCCGCCCTGAGTGCACGTTCGGCGCAACGCGATTAAGCGGTTTCGGTGATCGGCCGGTCGACCCAGCTCATCAGGTCGCGCAGCTTCTTGCCGGTGACTTCGATGGGGTGCTCGGCGTTTTCCTTGCGCAGCTGCTCGAGTTGCTTGTTGCCGCCCTCCACGTTGGCGACCAGCTTCTTGGTGAAGTCGCCATTCTGGATGTCACGCAGGATCTCTCGCATCCGCTCCTTGGTGCCCGCGTCGATGACCCGCGGACCGGAGAGGTAGCCGCCGAATTCCGCGGTGTCGGACACGGAGTAGTTCATCCGTGCGATGCCGCCCTCGTACATCAGGTCGACGATCAGCTTGAGCTCGTGCAACACCTCGAAGTAGGCCATCTCGGGCGGGTAGCCCGCCTCGACCATCACATCGAAGCCCGTCTTCACCAATTCCTCGGTACCACCGCACAACACGGCCTGCTCACCGAACAGGTCGGTCTCGGTCTCGTCCTTGAAGGTGGTCTTGATGACACCGGCGCGGGTGCCGCCGATGGCCTTGGCGTACGACAGCGCCAGCGCCTCGCCCTGCCCGGTCGGGTCCTGGTCGACGGCGATCAGGCAGGGCACGCCCTTGCCGTCGACGAACTGGCGGCGCACCAGGTGGCCGGGGCCCTTGGGCGCGACCATCGCGACGGTCACGTCGGCCGGCGGCTTGATCAGGTCGAAGTGGATGTTAAGCCCGTGACCGAAGAACAACGCGTCGCCGTCCTTCAGGTTGGGTTCGATGTCGTTCTTGAAGATGTCGGCCTGAGCGGTGTCGGGCGCCAGCAGCATGATGACGTCGGCCCACTTGGCGACCTCGGCCGGGGTATCGACGTCCAGCCCTTGCTCTTCGACCTTGGCCCGCGACTTCGAACCCTCCTTGAGGCCCACCTTCACCTGCACACCGGAATCGCGCAGGCTCAGCGAGTGCGCGTGTCCTTGGCTGCCGTATCCGATGACACCGACCTTGCGACCCTGGATGATCGTCAGGTCCGCATCGTCGTCGTAGAACATCGGCAATGTCTCCCCAGACGGGTTAGCCACTTCACTATCTCCTTCTTGTTTGCGCTGAAAACTTATTTGGCCGTGCCGATTCCGCGCGGACCGCGAGCCAACGACACCACCCCGGATTGGACGATTTCGCGGATCCCGAAGGGTTCCAGGACCCGCAGCAGCGCCTCGATCTTGCCGCGGTCACCGGTCGCCTCAATCGTCAGCGCCTCCGTCGACACGTCAATCACTTTGGCGCGGAACAGATTCACCGCTTCGATCACCTGGCTGCGGATACCGGCATCGGCGCGCACTTTGATCAGCGCCAGTTCGCGTGACACCGAGTTGTCGTCGTCGAGCTCCACGATCTTGATGACGTTGATCAGTTTGTTGAGCTGCTTGGTGATCTGCTCGAGCGGGGTCTCCTCCGCGGAGACCACGATGGTCATCCGCGACATGTCCTTCTGCTCGGTGGCACCGACGGCCAGCGATTCGATGTTGAACCCGCGCCGCGAGAACAGCGCCGCCACGCGGGCGAGCACGCCGGGTTTGTCCTCGACAAGCACCGACAGGGTGTGCGTGTTCATCAGGCGTGGCCTTCGCTCTCGTCGTCGAACAGCGGGCGGATTCCGCGCGCCGCCTGGATTTCGTCATTGCTGGTGCCGGCGGCCACCATCGGCCACACCTGCGCGTCGGCGCCGACGATGAAGTCGATCACCACCGGGCGGTCGTTGATCGCACGCGCCGCCTTGATCACGTCTTCCACGTCTTCTTCACGCTCGCAACGCAATCCGACGCAGCCCAGCGCCTCCGCGAGCTTCACGAAGTCCGGGATGCGATGCGAGTGCGTGGCCAGATCGGTCTGCGAGTAACGCTCTTCGTAGAACAGGGTCTGCCACTGGCGCACCATGCCCAGGTTGCCGTTGTTGATCAGCGCCACCTTGATCGGCACACCTTCGATCGCGCAGGTGGCCAGCTCCTGGTTGGTCATCTGGAAGCAGCCATCGCCGTCGATCGCCCACACCTCGGCGTCCGGGCGAGCCATCTTGGCGCCCATGGCCGCCGGAATGGCAAACCCCATGGTGCCCAGCCCGCCGGAGTTGAGCCAGGTGCGCGGCTTTTCGTAGGAGATGAATTGGGCCGCCCACATCTGGTGCTGGCCGACGCCGGCGACGTACAGGGCGTCGGGACCGGCGAGCTGGCCGAGCTTTTCGATGACGTACTCCGGGCCCAGGCTGCCGTCGCTCTGCGGCCCGTAGCTCAGCGGGTAGGTGGATTGAACGTCGTTCAGGTAAGCCCACCACTCGGTCATGTCGAGCTTGCCGGGAATGCCGTCCTGGCGCAGCAACTCGAGCAGCTCGGCGATGACGGCTTTGACGTCGCCGACGATCGGCACATCGGCGTGACGGTTCTTGCCGATCTCGGCCGGGTCGATGTCGGCGTGAATGACCTTGGCTTCGGGGGCGAAGGTTTCCAGCTTCCCGGTCACCCGGTCATCGAAGCGGGTCCCCAGCGCGATCAGCAGGTCGCTGCGCTGCAGCGCCGCCACCGCGGCGACGGTGCCGTGCATGCCCGGCATGCCCATGTGCTGTGGGTGGCTGTCCGGGAACGCCCCGCGCGCCATCAACGTGGTCACCAAGGGGATGCCGGTCAGCTCGGCCAGCTCGTACAGTTGCTCGGTCGCCTCGCCGCGGATGACACCGCCGCCCACGTAGAGCACCGGTTTGCGGGCGGCCGCGATCAGCTTGGCGGCCTCGCGGATCTGCCGGCTGTGCGGTTTGGTGTTCGGCTTGTATCCGGGCAGGTTGACGCGCGGCGGCCAGCTGAATGTGCACTGGCCCTGCAGCACGTCTTTGGGGATGTCGACGAGCACCGCGCCGGGGCGGCCCGAGGAGGCGATGTGGAACGCCTCTGCGAGCACCTGCGGGATCTCGTTCCCCGAGCGCACCAGGAAGTTGTGCTTGGTGATCGGCATCGTGATGCCCGAGATGTCGGCTTCCTGGAAGGCGTCGGTGCCGATCAGCGAGCGTCCGACCTGGCCTGTGACGGCCACGACGGGTATCGAGTCCATCTGGGCGTCGGCCAGCGGGGTGACCAGGTTGGTGGCCCCTGGCCCCGACGTCGCCATGCAGACGCCGACCTTGCCGGTCGCGTGCGCGTAGCCGCTGGCGGCGTGCCCGGCACCCTGCTCGTGGCGGACGAGCACGTGGCGCAACTTCTTGGAGTCGAACAGCGGGTCATAGACCGGCAGCACCGCGCCGCCGGGAATGCCGAAGATGACCTCTACGCCGAGCTCCTCGAGCGAGCGGATCACCGACTGTGCGCCGGTAAGTTGCTCGGGCCCGATACGTTTCGGCTTGGCGGGCGCGGACCTCGCGGCCGGCCTGGCCGCGTCCGTGGCGATGTCCGAGGCGTCCGGCGTCGCGGAGGCGTGCTGCCTGATGGGAGCGCTCACTGTCGTTCAGTCCTTATTCATTTCGGGAGTCTCGCTGGGGGCAACAAAAAACCCCCGACAGCTCATCTGCTGCACGAGGGTTGCGCGTTGGTTCTGGATTGCTTCAGATGCTGAAGGTCAAGTCAGGCACCAACGCGCCGACTAATTACTACGAGCATCCCGGGCTTTCCGGAGGTATCCATAGCGTCCGACGCTAGCCTTCGCACAGCTCAGCAGTCAAATCCGTGGCCGTCGGCGCCCCGCTCACCAGGTGGGTTGGCAGCTTGGCGCTCGCCGGGTCGATGCGTGGCGCCGGATGAAATGATGGTGGGGTGGCTACCGGTCCGTCTCCCCAAACTCCCTCCACGGCGCCCGTTGTGATCAAGGTGTCACCGATCGCGCACCTGGCCGTCGGATTTTTGACCCTGGGGTTGCTGATTCCGGTGATGCTGTGGCCGCCGTCGCTTCCGCTGCTGATCCTTCCGGTGGTGCTATCGGCGATGATCATCCGGTTACGCACCGTCGCCGATGACGACGGCGTGACCGTTCGCACGCTTTTCGGAAGCCAGACGGTGCGCTGGGAAGACATCGACGGCCTGCGCTTTCACCGCGGTTCGTGGGGACGCGCCCGCCTGAAGAGCGGCGGCGAGCTGCGGCTGCCCGCGGTGACGTTCTCCACCCTGCCGGAGCTGACTGAGGCTAGCGCCGGGCGGGTGCCGAACCCGTACCAGTGAATCAGGCGGTCAGCCGATCGGATTCACGCCGTTGAGCGCCACCCACAGTCCGACACCGGCCGCGATGCCGGCCAGCAGGGCGACAAAGGACCCGATGAACGGCCGATGCGCCCAACCGCGGCGAACGTCCAGGCCGTAGCGGCCGGGACCGCACAGCACGACAGCGGCGGCCATGACGATCAGGGTGATCTGGTACTCGTGGCCTTCGGGCAGGAAGTACGAGAAGGTGCGCGAGTGCGGCCGTGCCGAGACGCTGGCCAGCAGACCGTTGATCAAAAATGCCAGCGCACCGGCCGCCGCGAGGGGGGTGAACAGGCCGAGTATCAGCAGCGCGCCCGCCACGGCCTCCCCGCCGGCGCTCACGTAGGCGAGGATGTCGGCGTGTTGGTAGCCGACGTCGGACAGTGAGTTCCTGAACCCCGCGACTCCCGACCCGCCCCACCAACCGAACAGCTTCTGCAGTCCGTGAGCACCGAGCACCACGCCCAACCCGACGCGCAGCAGCAGCAAACCGAGATGCTGCGTGCCCCGCCGGCCGACATCGTGGAAGCGGTCATGGTGTTCGTCGTCGTCCGTCTCGGCGGATTCGGCATCATGCCGGACCCCCGAATGCGGCTGGACGTAGGGCAAGGGCTCCTGCTGTTCGAGCAGGTTGTAGCCTCCGGCGCCGGAGCCGGCGACAGCGGCGCCGTAGGGAATAACCGTGGTGGTCCCGGTCGACGGGTTGAAGTCGCCGGGGTAGCCGACTGGCGTCAGGTCATCTTCGGGATCGACCAGCCGCGCCGAGGCGGGGCGTCCCGGGGTCGGCTCCGGGGATTCGCCGGGCCTTTGCCAATGTGCGTCATTCGGTTGACTGGTCACGGGTGACAGGGTAAGGGCATTCGTTCCTGAATTGGGGATTTGAGCGGCGCTTTCGCCTGGCAATCGGCGGTTTTGCCGCCAAACGGCCCCGATCGGCCCCAAATCGGCCCGCAAACCGGTCCCGGCGGCCCCGGACGGGCGATCGCCGGTCCGTACGCGGCGGTGCCGGATCCGGGTGGCAAACCGGTCAGTCCGGCTGTCCGGCGGCGGACAACAGGGACGTGTGTGGCGGCACCGCTGGCGCTGTCCGTAGCCTGACGATCATGCGAGTAGGGCGATCGAGGCGGTCGGTTCGGCGCGGGTTCGCCGCGCTGTGTGCCCTCGTGCTGGTGACGAGCGGGTGTGCGCGCTTCGACGACGCCCAATCGCAACCCTTCACCACCGCCCCCGAGCTGAAGCCGCAGCCCAGCTCGACGCCTCCCCCGCCGCCGCCGCTGCCGCCCACGCCGTTCCCCAAGGCCTGTCCCGCGCCCGGGGTGATGCAGGGCTGCCTGGAGAGCACCAGCGGCCTGATCATGGGCCCCGACAGCAAGACCGCGCTCGTCGCGGAGCGCACCACCGGCGCGGTCAAGGAGATCTCGGTGAGCGCCGAGCCGAAGGTGAAGACCGTGATTCCGGTGGACGGCTCGGGCGATGGCGGCTTGATGGACATCGTCATGTCGCCCACCTACAAGCAGGACCGCCTGATGTACGCCTACATCAGCACGCCGACCGACAACCGGGTCATCCGCGTGGCCGACGACGACATCCCCAAGGACATCCTGACCGGAATCCCGAAGGGCGCCACCGGGAACACCGGAGCGTTGATCTTCACCAGTCCCACCACGCTGGTCGTGATGACCGGCGACGCGGGCAATCCGGCGCTGGCCGCCGACCCCAAATCGTTGGCGGGCAAGGTGTTGCGGATCGAGCAGCCCACCACCGTGGGCCAGGCGCCACCGACGACGGCGCTGTCCGGCGTGGGTGCCGGCGGCGGCCTGTGCACCGACCCGGTCGACGGCTCACTGTATGTCGCCGACCGCACCCCGACGGCAGATCGTTTGCAGCGCATCACCAAAACGTCGGACGTCTCCACGGTGTGGACCTGGCCGGACAAACCGGGTGTGGCCGGGTGCGCGGCGATGGACGGGACCGTGTTGGTCAACCTGATCAACACGAAGCTGACGGTCGCGGTCCGGCTGGCGCCCGCCACCGGCGCGGTGACCGGTGAACCCGACGTGGTCCGCAAAGACACCCACGCGCACGCCTGGGCGTTGCGCATGTCGCCTGATGGGAACGTTTGGGGCGCAACCGTTAACAAGACGGCCGGAGACGCCGAGAAGCTTGACGACGTCGTGTTCCCGCTCTTCCCGCAGGGCGGCGGATTCCCGCGCAACAGCGACGACAAGAGCTGACCGCTCTCGCATCGTTGTGGCGGACGATCAGCCCGCTAGCCCTGGCCGCAGGCGGCCAACACCAGTTCGCGCACCCGTGCCGCGTCGGCCTGGCCGCGAGTGGCCTTCATCACCGCGCCGACGATCGCGCCGGCCGCGGCGACCTTGCCGCCGCGGATCTTCTCTGCCACATCGGGATTGGCGGCCAACGCCTCGTCCACCGCGGCCTGGGTCACGGAGTCGTCGCGCACCAGCGCCAGGCCCCGGGCGGTCACCACTTCTTCCGGCTCGCCCTCCCCGGCCAATACACCCTCGACCACCTGGCGGGCCAGCTTTGTCGACAGCTTGCCTTCGTCGACCAGCGCCACTACCGCGGCGACCTGTGCGGGCGTGATGCCCAGCTCATTCAGCGCCACGTTGGCCTCATTGGCCTTCTGCATCAGGAAGTTTCCCCACCAGGCGCGGGCCTGCTCGCTGGACGCGCCGTGCCCGATGGTCTCGGTGACCAATTCGATCGCACCGGCATTGACCAGGTCGCGCATCACCTCGTCGGAAATGCCCCACTCGTCCTGGATGCGTTTGCGGCTCAACCACGGCAGCTCCGGAATGGTTTGGCGTAGCTGCTCGATCAGTTCCCGGCTGGGCGCAACGGGCTCCAGGTCCGGCTCGGGGAAGTACCGGTAATCCTCGGCGGTCTCCTTGGTGCGGCCCGGACTCGTGTAGCCGCCGGCCTCATGAAAGTGCCGCGTTTCCTGGATGATTCGACCGCCGGATGCCAAAACCGCGGCCTGGCGCTGCATTTCGTAGCGCACCGCCACCTCGACACTTTTCAGTGAGTTGACGTTCTTGGTCTCGGTCCGGGTGCCGAACGCGGTCGTCCCGATCGGCTTCAAGGATACGTTGGAGTCACACCTCATGGAGCCCTGATCCATGCGGACGTCGGATACGGCCAAGGCGCGCAGCAGATCTCGCAATGCCGTTACATAGGCGCGGGCGATCTGCGGCGCCCGTGCCCCGGCACCTTCGATGGGCTTGGTGACGATCTCGATCAATGGCACGCCGGCGCGGTTGTAGTCGATCAGCGACGTGGTAGCGCCGTGGATTCGGCCGGTCTCGCTGCCGATGTGGGTGAGCTTGCCGGTGTCTTCCTCCATGTGTGCGCGCTCGATCTCGACCCGCCAGGTGGTGCCGTCCTCCAGCGGGGCCTCCAGGTAGCCGTTGACGGCGATGGGCTCGTCGTACTGCGAGATCTGGTAGTTCTTGGGCTGGTCCGGGTAGAAGTAGTTCTTCCGGGCGAAGCGGCACCACGGCACGATCTCGCAGTTCAGCGCCAGCCCGATGCGAATGGCCGACTCGACCGCGCTCTGGTTGAGCACCGGCAGCGACCCCGGCAGACCGAGGCACACCGGGCACACCTGAGTGTTGGGTTCGGCGCCGAATGCGGTGGTGCAGCCGCAGAACATCTTGGTGACGGTGGACAGCTCCACATGCACCTCGAGGCCGAGTACCGGATCGAAACGCGCGATGACGTCGTCGAAGTCCATCAGATCGGCGCTGGCGGCAACACTCATGCGCTCGATCCTAGTGGTGATCGCGAGCGCGGCGGCGCCGGGCGAAGCGGGTCCTTGCGCAGGGATTACGCCACCGGGAATCGGTCGGGCTGCCCTTCCCTGCCCGGGAACATATCGGACAGCACGGCCGCCATCTCCAGATAGCTGCGACGGCTCTCCTTGCTCATCCGGTCCAGCGCGATCTTTCGGCCATCGTGCACATGCCGATCGAATGGCAGCACCACCGTGGCACCGACGCGCGCGGACAGTCGGTCGAGTTCGGTGACCGCCACACCGTCCACCTTGGCTGGCTCGACGTGATTGATGGCCAGCACGGTCCACTGCATCAACGATTGATACCCGTTGTGGCACAACCACTCCAGTGTGTTCCGGGTCTTACGTACCGCATCGATGGCGGGGCTGGTGACCACAACCAGGGCCCGCGATTCCGGTAAGACAGCGTCCATCACAGCGGAATTGAGCGTTTTGACACAGTCGACCAATACCAGTGAATACTGGTTGCGCAGCATCGAGAAGGCTCGCAACATGTCGCGGCGCTCCAGTCGCCAGTCGGTGTCCGGCAACCCGAGCACTTCCAGCCCAAAGCCGTTCATGTAAGTCAGCGCCCGGATGTCCTCGTATTGCGCCGCCGGGTTGCCGTGCAGCAAGTCGGCCAGGCTGTGCGGGTTGCGGCGGCCGTGGCGCTCCGACAGGTCTCCGGCGTCGATGTCGAGGGCAAGCACTCTGTCGTCGCGCACGGCGGCGAATGTCGACCCGAGCGCCTCCACTACCGCCGTCTTGCCGACCCCGCCCTTGAGGTTGAGTACGGCGATAGGGAACGCGCCGCCGACGTTCGCGCGGATACGCTGCCGCAGCTCGGCCACATAGGCCGCGTCTTTGCCCGGGCCGATCTCAATCCCGGTGAAGCGATGAAGCAGCTGCCGCCAGTTAAATCCCTCGGCGTCCGTGTTGTGCATGTCGAAGCGGTCCAGCGCCGTCGCGCCCAGCGTCGGCTCGGGACGTGGCGGGGACGGCGCCCGCCGAGGCGGCGGCGCGGCGGGCGCAGGTTGCGGCGGTCCGTCCATCTGCTGGTTCGGACCGCGGGACTGCGGCACCGTGGACGCTGAGGAGTCACCCTCGCCGCGCCACTTGTGCCAACCCGGCGTGTGGTTCGGCGGGCTTGGCTGCGCCGCCGCTCTCGCGGATTGTCGAGTAATTCCGCGAGTCGAACCGCGGTTATTCATACTCCCGGTATAACCCCGAAGCGCCGTTTCGGAAACCACCAAACTGCGACAATCGCGAACCACCTGGCCCATCAGCGGGCAAATTCAAGCCTTGGTTCACTCAGATCCACCGATTGTTTGCTCTGCGCCGTGTTAACCGAAGAACGCGGCCGCGTCGTCATAGCGGCTTTCCGGCACCAGCTTGAGCTGACGCACCGCGTCCGCCAGAGCCACCCGGCCGATGTCCTGCCCGCGCAGCGACACCATCTGGCCGTATTCGCCGGCATGCGCGGCGTCGGCCGCGTTCACCCCGAACCGGGTGGCCAGTACCCGGTCGTAGGCGGTCGGGGTGCCGCCCCGCTGGACGTGGCCAAGCACGGTGACCCGGACGTCTTTATTGATCCGCTTCTCCACTTCGGCGCCGAGCTGGGCGGCCACGCCGGTGAACTTCTCGTGGCCGAATTCGTCAATCCCGCCTTCCCGCAACGCAATCGATCCAGGGATGGGTTTGGCGCCCTCGGCGACGACGCAGATGAAGTGCGAATCTCCGCGCTGGAAGCGCCTTTTGACGAGGCGACATACCTCTTCGACGTCGAAGGGTTGCTCGGGGATCAGCGTCATGTGCGCGCCCGACGCCAGGCCGGCGTTCAGCGCGATCCAGCCGGCATGGCGGCCCATCACCTCGACCAGCATCACCCGCTGGTGCGATTCGGCGGTGCTGTGCAACCGGTCGATGGCGTCGGTGGCGACGGTCAACGCGGTGTCGTGACCGAAAGTCACGTCAGTACAATCGATGTCGTTGTCGATCGTCTTGGGCACACCAACCACGGGCACGTTCTCCTCCGAGAGCCAGTGCGCGGCGGTCAGCGTGCCTTCGCCGCCGATCGGGATCAGGACGTCGATCCCGTTGTCGTCGAGGGTCTGCTTGATCTGACTCAGCCCGGCCCGCAGTTTGTCGGGATGCACCCGGGCGGTGCCCAGCATGGTTCCGCCCTTGGCAAGCAGGCGGTCGTTGCGGTCGTCGTTCTGCAGCTGGACGCGTCGGTTCTCCAGCAATCCGCGCCAGCCGTCCTGAAATCCGACCACCGACGAGCCGTATCGGGAGTCGCACGTTCGCACCACTGCCCGGATGACCGCGTTGAGCCCGGGGCAGTCGCCGCCTCCGGTGAGCACTCCGATCCGCATCCCCTCATCTTGCCTGGGGCGGCGGCCTTATGGCGTGATTAGCCGGCGACACTCCCCACGGTGGCGACCCGCTTCGCCCGGCTGCGCCGCGCTCGCGATCGCCACTACCCCACGGTGCGCGCCGACGGCAGCGGTCCGCGGGCCGCCTCGTAGGCGGCGCCGACCCGGTAGAGCCGGTCGTCGGCCAGCGCGGGCGCCATGATCTGCAGGCCGACCGGCAGGTCGTCGTCCGGCGACAGGCCGGCGGGCACCGACATGCCGCAGTGGCCGGCCAGATTCAGCGGCAGCGTGCACAGATCGAACAGATACATCGCCAGCGGATCGTCGACCTTCTCACCCAGCCGGAACGCCGTGGTCGGGGTTGCGGGCGACACCACCACGTCCACCGAACGATAGGCCTCGTCCAGGTCGCGGGCGATCAGGGTACGCACCTTTTGCGCCTGGTTGTAATAGGCATCGTAGTAACCGGCCGACAGCGCATAGGTGCCGATTATGATGCGCCGCTTGACCTCCGGCCCGAAGCCGGCGGCCCGCGTCATCGCCATGACTTCCTCGGCGCTGTGGCTGCCGTCGTCGCCGACCCGCAGCCCGTAGCGCATCGCGTCGAAGCGGGCCAGGTTGCTCGACACCTCCGACGGCAGGATCAGGTAGTAGGCGGCCAGCGCGTAATCGAAGTGCGGGCAGTCAACCTCGGTCACTTCGGCGCCCAGGGCGGTCAGCTGCTCGACGGCGGCCTCAAAAGCTCTGAGCACGCCCGGCTGGTAACCCTCGCCCCGCAGCTGCTTGACCACACCGACGCGCACGCCCTTGAGGTCACCCGCCGCGCCCGCTTTCGCGGCGCCGACGACATCGGGCACCGCCGCGTCGACGGACGTCGAGTCGCTGCTGTCGTGTCCGGCGATCACCTGGTGCAGTAGAGCGGTATCGAGCACCGTGCGCGCGCACGGGCCGCCCTGATCCAGAGACGACGCGCACGCCACCAGGCCGTACCGCGACACCGTGCCGTAGGTGGGCTTGACTCCCACGGTCGCGGTGAGCGCGGCGGGCTGCCGGATGGAGCCTCCGGTGTCGGACCCGATGGCCAGCGGGGCCTGGAACGCGGCCAGCGCGGCGGCGCTGCCACCCCCGGAGCCGCCGGGCACCCGCTCCACGTCCCAAGGATTGCGGGTCGGGCCGTAGGCGGAGTTCTCGGTCGAGCTGCCCATCGCGAACTCGTCCATGTTGGTCTTGCCCAGGATCGGGATTCCGGCGGCGCGCAACCGCGAGGTGACTGTGGCGTCGTACGGTGAACGCCAGCCCTCGAGGATCTTGGATCCGCAGGTCGTGGGCATGTCGACCGTGGTGAAGACGTCTTTGAGCGCCAGCGGAACGCCGGCCAGCGGTGACGGAAGCCGTTCCCCGGCGGCCACCGCCTCGTCGACGACGGCGGCCGCGCCCAGCGCCTCGTCGGCCGCCACGTGCAGGAAGGCGTGGTAGCGGTCGTCGGTCGCCTGGATCTGGTCCAGGCACGCCTGGGTGACCTCGACCGACGACACCTCTTTGGCGGCGATCCGGGCGGCAAGCGTGGCGGCGTCGGACTGGATGATCTCGTTCACTCGCTGTCTCCGAGGATCTGCGGGACCGCGAAGCGGCCGTCGACAGCCTCGGGCGCCTCGGCCAGCGCTTCGGCCTGCGTCAGACACGGTGTCGGCTCGTCGGGCCGGGTGACGTTGACGTCTTTCAGCGGGTTGTCGGTCGCTTCGACGCCGGTGACGTCGACCGCCTGCACCTGGCTGACGTGGGTCAGGATGGCGTCAAGTTGGCCGGCGAAGCTGTCGAGCTCGCTGTCGGTCAGCGCCAGCCGAGACAGCCGAGCCAGGTGCGCTACCTCGTCGCGGGAGATCTGGGACACGATCCGAAAGCCTAGCCGCGGGCGCAGGGCGCGCCGCACGCCCGTTGCCGATCGCGCGGGTGAGTCGAGCCGAAATGCCGTCGACACATCCTTATGCGACAGTGTTGGCCGTGCCCTCCTATCTGTTGCGCATCGAGCTTGTCGACCGGCCGGGAAGCCTGGGGTCGCTCGCGGTGGCGCTCGGTTCGGTGGGGGCCGACATTTTGTCGCTCGACGTCGTGGACCGCAGCTCGGGCTATGCGACCGACGACCTGGTGATCGAACTGCCGCCGGGGGCGATGCCGGACGCACTGATCACCGCCGCCGAGTCCCTGTCCGGTGTCCGGGTGGACAGCGTGCGTCCGCACACCGGCCTGCTGGAAGCGCATCGTGAGCTCGAGCTCCTCGACCACATCGCGGCGGCCGGCGGCAAAGCGGCACGACTACAGGTTCTCGCCAACGAGGCGCCCAAGGTCCTGCGCGTCAGCTGGTGCACGGTGCTGCGCAGTTCGGGTGGCGAGCTGCAGCGCCTGGCCGGCAGTCCGGGAGCCCCGGAGACGAAAGCGGACTCGGCCCCGTGGCTGCCTTTGGAGCGGGCCGCGACTCTGGATGGCAGCGCCGAGTGGGTGCCGGAGGCATGGCGCGACATGGACGTGACGATGGTCGCGGCCCCGTTGGGTGACCCGCACACCGCGGTGGTGCTTGGCCGTCCCGGCCCGGAATTTCGGCCCTCGGAGGTCGCCCGGCTCGGTTACCTCGCCGGGATCGTCGCCACCATGCTGCGCTGACGAAGCGTTACCCCATTTTGATCGGTGAAGGTCATCTCACGGGGCGGTCCGGCAGCCGCGCTGTTGCCGCATTCGGGCGGGTGTTGACTCTCGACTGTCCGCAATTACTCACCACCGAAATAATCGCGGGTCTGGCTGATCGGCCTGCAGATCGGCGCTCGTAACTCGCTGTCGCGCTGGCACGCTGGACGCGGCTCAAGACGTTTCCTTGACACCCCAACATATTTGGTCTTCGACGCGTTGCCGTGGTGGCCGGTTCCGGTAACTCGGCTAGTTGTTTGTGGGTGGTGGTTGGGGTTGGAAGGGTTGATACCACCACCAGTGGGCGCGCTCGCCGGTCGGTCCCGGACACGGCGCCACCGCGGGCGGGGGCTGGGTGGGTGGGCGTGCCAGTGATCCCGGGCTCAGCAAGCGGCCGGAGCTGTCGGTGACCGTCAGCGCGCCTGGGGGTCCGGTGATGGTGAGCACGCCGCGATGGTGCAACCGGTGATGATACGGGCACAGCAGCACCAGGTTGGCCAACTCGGTGGGGCCGCCGTCCTCCCAGTGCCGCAGGTGATGGGCGTGCAGACCACGGGTGGCGCCACAACCGGGCACCACACAGGTGCGGTCGCGATGCTCCAGCGCGCGGCGCAGCCGCCGGCTGATCAACCGGCTCACCCGTCCGGCGCCGATGGGCT